>CAMBPB010000011.1 GCA_945869465.1 Prosthecobacter debontii | reverse complement strand
GTAGGACGAGGTGGTCGACAACGAGGGCGGATTTGGTCATCAGTGTTTCCATGGCAGGCTGAAACTGCCAAAACGGAGGCCAATGTCTAGTATTTTCTTAAATCGCCAATGAACATCGACCATGGCTGATTTCCGGGCAACCGCCCTGGGCTCCGGCCCGGTCCGCCCACTTCACCTTCTGCCGCCGGAGGCTCATCCATCCGGATTCCTCGCAACCGCCCACTTCGGCCTTCGCAACGACCACTTCGGCCTTCGCAACGACCGCTTCGGCCTTCACAACGCCCACTTCGGCGTCAGCAACGACCGCTTTGGTCTTCGCAACGACTACTTCGGTGGTCGCAATGGTTGGTTAAAGAAGGATGATACATGACTCCACATTTGGCGGCGGAGGCTTCATTTCGACTGATCTCTTTTTCCTGGCTACCTATCAGCCTTCCGGCTTTTCTTACAGCGTGCTCTTCACCCCCGCCATCGAACAATTGATCGCATGAAGCCTCTCCCAGCAGGAATCTATGACAGGCTCATCGATCGCGACACCCGGGAACTGTTGGAGGCGCATCCGGAACTGCGATCCGTTCTGAAAAAAATCGATGCGGAGGAAGTACCCGCGCGGTTTGCCGCCTTTGTCGCCGAAGTAGTGGAAAAGGCGCTTCAGCTTCACGAGTCAACGGAGGACCGCCTGAAGTTGTGCAATGAGATCATTGGCCACATCAGTGCCTCCGAGGCTACTGCACATCTCGATGGCAGGCATCTTAGCGGCGAAGTGAAAAATGTCTTAGCCGAGGTAAGTCCAGCTGCTTTCGGGACTGCTATGTATCCGCGGCCCGCCACGCCAATTTGGGAAAGCTCCCTCTTCACCGGTGCGACGACTGATCCACGACTGGATCACGAGTTGGTTCAGGAAATTCACTCTGCGGACCGGATCGACTTTCTAGTGGCCTTCATCCGTTGGTCCGGTTTGCGCCTTCTGAGGCAGGCTCTTGAAGATGCTGTGAAACGTGGGATTCGAGTCCGGGTGATCACCACCTCTTACATGGGCGCTTCGGAATCGCGTGCAGTTGAATGGCTGGCATCGTTACCCAATGTGGAGATCAAGGTTTCCTACGATACCGATCGGACGCGTCTCCATGCAAAGGCTTATCACTTTCATCGGGAGTCCGGCTTTTCGACGGCTTATATTGGCTCGGCAAATCTTTCCGAGCCCGCGCTGACGAGCGGGTTGGAGTGGAACCTCAAGATCACCAATCAGGATCTCCCCCACATCTTGGAGAAGTTTCTGGCCGAATTTGAAACATATTGGAACTCGCACGAGTTCGTTCCGTTCGATCCCAATGAGCCGGGTCGCTTTCGCGAGGCCATTAGTTCCGCTAAACGGCGGCGTGAGTCGCCGGGCATGACATTTTTCGCGGACCTGAGACCTCATCCGTTTCAGGAGCGTATTCTGGAATCCTTGAAGGTGGAGCGCGAGGTTCATGGTCATTTCAAGAATCTGATCGTCGCGGCAACGGGAACGGGGAAGACGGTCATCTCTGCATTCGACTACGCGCGGTTCCGTCGAGAGGCTGAGAAAGAAGGTCGAGCGGCGCGGTTGCTTTTCGTGGCTCACCGGAAGGAAATCCTGGAACAGAGCGTCGGCTGCTTTCGGGCGGTTTTGCGCGATATGAATTTCGGTGAGCTGCAGGTGGATCAATACCAAGCGGCGAACTACGATCATTTGTTCTGTTCCAATCTGAGTCTCAGGAATCTTCGGCTGTGGGAAAAGCTCGGGCCGGAATTCTTTGATTTCATCATCGTTGATGAAGTTCATCACGGGGCTGCCGAAAGCTACCGTGACATCTTTGAGCAGTTCCGTCCGAAAGTTCTCCTCGGCCTGACTGCAACGCCCGAGCGGATGGATGGCAAAAGCATTCTCGATGACTTCGGCGGGCGATTCGCGGCCGAGATCCGACTACCGGATGCCTTGGAGGAGAAGCTTCTTTGTCCGTTTCATTACTTTGCGGTGAGTGATCCGGTGTCGCTGGCGGACAATCGATTCTGGAGTTCGGGCAAGTATGAGATCCGTGAGCTTGAGAATGTTTACACCGGCCACGACCTGCTGGCGAAGCAACGGGTCAATGCAGTCCTCACCGCGCTCGACCGCTATCATGGAGATCATCGGAACGCGCGAGCTGTTGGATTTTGTGTGTCGGTAAAACACGCCGAATACATGGCGGATTGTTTTAGTCAGGTTGGAATTCCCAGCCGGGCGCTTACCGGGCAGACGGATTCGGATCAGCGGGCTGAGATCGTCGGTCAGTTTCGCGCCGGTGATTTCGCCTTCTTGTTTGTGGTCGATATCTTCAACGAAGGAGTCGATATTCCCGACATCGATACGGTCCTGTTCCTGCGTCCGACCGAGAGCCTTACGATATTTCTCCAGCAATTGGGGCGAGGTCTTCGGCATGCGCCGGAAAAGGACTGCCTGACCGTGATCGACTTGGTAGGCCAGATGCATCAGCGCTACCGGATCGATCGTAAGTTCGCTGCGCTTTTGCCGAACCGTCGGTTTCGGATCGACCGCGAGGTGGCGGCGGATTTCCCCCACCTGCCCGCAGGCAGCTCGATCATTTTGGAAAAACACGCGAGGAAACATGTGATTGCCAGTATCGAGCGTCACTACGCCAACCTCCAAGCTGCGGTCGTGGAGGACATCACCACCTTCGAGCACGAGACCCGCCTTCCTCTTACTTTCGGAAACTTCATCAAAGAGACCGGATATCAGCCACATCAGTTGCTGGGAAAAAAGTCTTGGTCCGAGTGGAAGCACGACGCGGGAATCTCTGACAATACGCTTCGGGAAGAGCCCGGAGCGCTTGGTTATGGCATTACCCGCACCGCGCTCCTAACTTCTCCAGGTTTTCTTGAGACCGTCCGGTCGTTTGCTGATGCCGAAGGGAATCCCGATGGCTTCTCACCGACTGAAAAGCTCCGCTTGCATTACTTGCTGAGACAAAAAAGCGGAAATGGCGGCCCCCATCAAAATGTTGATGAATCTCTCAGAGAAGTCGGTCAACACCCCAACGTTCTGGCGGATCTTAGGGAAGTGGGCTGCTGGGCGAAAGAGATCACCTCCGCGCGAGGAGGTGTGACGCCTGAAACGAAGCACTGGGCCTTCGAACTTCACGGGACTTACACCACCGTGGATATCAATGTGATTCTGGGTAGCGCGTCATTCACCAGCCCCGGTCAGATTGGAGTTGGTGTGGTGCATTTCAGGGAGCAAAATACTTATGCCTTGTTGATGACGTTTCAAAAATCCGAAAAAGATTTTTCGCCTTCGACAATGTATCAGGATTATCCGGTCAGTCGGGAGTTGATTCATTGGCAGTCCCAGAACAACACGACGCTGGATTCACAGGCTGGTCGTCATCTGACCGGACACGATGAGGCCGGTTATACGATCCTTGTCTTCGCCCGTTTGGTGAAACAGGAATTCGGAGTCACGATGCCTTTCGTTTATCTCGGTCCTGCGAAAATTGTCGATTTCCATGGGGAACGACCAATCACCTGCCACTGGAAACTGGATGTTCCGATGCCGTGGGATTTGTATCAGGCGGCAAGGGTTGGCGGATGAGTTGACAGCGCCGGATCAAAATACTGTCAGGAGAGAAATAGGTTTGCCCGATGCCAAGCAAGATTCTCATCGCTTGGCGCTTGTCCGTCATCCGGGAGAGAAAGATGGCAGTTCTTAAACGCTTTAAATTGCTCGTGGACTGCGGTGTGAGAAAAATAGCTGCGGATCTTGGTAGAAAAAATCAGCCGCAGATCGTCATCAAAGCTGATCAGTCCTTGGTCGAAGGCGGCGTCGTGGAGGCGGTTGAGGCAGACTCCGTTGCGGACGTCGAGGCGTTGGCCTTCGTTGCTGCTCCACGGCAGGATGTGGGAGGCGATGAGGAGCTCGCGGATGGGAAGGCCGGTGACGGCGCAGCGGTTGGCGTAGTTGTTCAGGACGATCTCGCGGAAGTAATCCTGACCACGGCGCTGCTTGGTGGGCCGGGTGATTTCGGTTTCGCCGCTTGGCGGGCGTTTGATCCGGCGGATGCCGGCGCCGGGGATGACTTCGGTGGATTCGTTTTCGGATTCGGTGAACAACGCGTCGAAGCGCTCCTGGCTGAGTGGAACGAGATCGGCGGGGTTGTCGTAGAACTCCTCCCATATGGCGCGGTCCAGATTACTCGCGCCTTCAAGCCCCCGGATGCCGCGGAGTTTCAGAGAAGGATCAAGTGATGCGAGATTGTTGAGCTTCATTGCTACGCTGCCCGGCGTCCGCCCCATGCGGTTTGGAAGATCGATGATGACCGGCTGCCGTGAATCCAACTGCCCGAAGCGGAGTTTGTGGTAGAGATTGAGGACGACGAGGAGTTGGTCCCGAGTCCATCGTTTGCCACTTGCCATGAGCGAACCTATCAACCTTTGGTGTCCGAATAAAAGCAGGAAATCAGCCTTGCTTTCGGCGTCCGACCTGGCCAGGTATTTTTGCCAGCCATGGTAAAAACATACAGGATCGAACTGGGTGAACATGACTTGGGACAACTTCTCGACGGATTGGAGATCCGCGCGGACTCATGGAGACGCACCGCGGAATACCTGCGGGCGGGAGACATGCCGGATGGAGAGCTTTTCATGATCGAGGAATGCAGCGACGAGGATGAAGCGGAGGGAATGGCGGCGACCTATGGCCGGATCATCGGCAAGCTCGTGGCGCAGCGCGACTCGCAGGCGACGGGGAACATCGAACATCGAACGCCCAACATCGAACGTTGAAGTGGAGAGTTCGCCTGCGGCGGGGTGGGGGAAGGTCGGGGAGGACTCGGAGCGAGACGCTCCTAACACGGACTGCGGCGGGACGCCGCAGCCACGATGAAGAGTCTCCCCTCTTCCGCTCACGCGGCCGACTCGACGCGGCGCACACACAGAATCTCGTCCTCGCTGGCAGGCTCAAGAGCGGTGGCGGGCAGCATGTGGACATCCAGAGTCTCTCCCAGCGCATTGAAAACCTCCACGGCGTAGCCGGGCTCGCCATCGGCAGCATGCAGTTCCTCGACAACGGTCACCAGATCACCGCGCTTCAAGCCCAGTTCCGGGAGATCGGTGGCGATCACCGCGTGTTTGTAGAGTTCCAGTTTCATGAAGGCGTCTTGCCTGAGGATGGAATGCTTGTCCGATTCCACACGAGGAGCCAACAGATAGTGGGTCACTTTGCGAATGGGGATCTCGCTATCGGGTGGGAGCTTCATGAAACGAGCACTACGGTCATGAGACTGGGCGAACATGGCAGGAACAACCAGAGGAATTTGCCAGGAACCCGCTGAAAGCGGCATGCTGGTGCGCGGTGAGGAGTCGGGCGAAGTGGCAGAGGCGGAGGCGTTGGGAATGGCGAACATCGAACGCCCAACATCGAACATTGAAGCGAAGAGTTCGCCTGCGGCGGGGCGGGGGAAGGTGAAGCGGGCGGACGAGGCCGGCTCGCGCCCTACCGGGGATGACTCGGCGAGGATTTTGAGCATGAGGTAGCGCTCTCTCGCCGAGAGAGCATGCCAATGAAAAGCGAAAGGAGGGACAAAGTGAATGCCGTTCCGCAGTTCTTGGGCTTCTTTTTCGCCCCACATTGGCTGCTGCCCCGGCGGTGCAGCGCCACCTTGGGGAGTTGATTGACGAATGACGATTTTGGATTTTGGATGAAGGATGAAGGATGAAGCTCGAGGAGCGAGTTTGACGATTGACTTGGGGCCATATTCACTCATTTATTGTTATATGAAAACAACTGTTGATTTGCCTGAGAGTATTCTGGAGCGGACGAAAATATCGCGGCGGCGCGGCGCCGGACTTCCATCAAGAATCTCATCATTGAAGGTCTGGAAACCGTTTTACGTGAGGAAGTGCCCGCCGTGCCTCCTGCCGATGCACTTGCCCGCCTCCGCCAAGGATACCACCTCGGCGGACAGCCTCTCACCCGCGATCAAGCCCATGCCCGCTGAACGGTTTCTGGATACGAATAAGTGCATGTCCCTTATGCCAGGACTCCGCGAATCGGCACGCCGGCAACATCGGTGAGGCGGAATTTCCGTCCCTGGAAGAGGTAGGTCAGTTTCTCGTGGTCGACACCCATCCGATCCAGGATGGTGGCGTGCAAATCGTGGACTGAACACGGATCGCGAACCACGTTGTAAGCGAAGTCGTCGGTCTCCCCGACCACGGTGCCGCCCTTGATACCACCGCCGGCCATCCAGATCGTGAAGCAGCGGGGATGATGGTCCCGTCCATTGTTACCTCCCTGGGTGAAGATGGTGCGGCCGAACTCTCCGCCCCACACGACGAGGGTGTCATCGAGCAGACCACGGCGCTTGAGGTCGGTGATCAAAGCCGCGGTGGGACGGTCGGCTTCGGCGCACTGTCGCGGCAACTGGTCAACGACGTTATCGTGATGATCCCAACCCACGTGCGAGAGTTGGATGGTGCGCACGCCGCGTTCGGCCAGACGACGCGCCATCAGGCAGTTCCAGGCGAAGCTTCCGGGTTTCTGCGCGGCGGGCCCGTAAAGATCGAAGACCTCCTTCGGCTCTTGCGACAGGTCGAGCAAGTCCGGCACCGATGTCTGCATCCGGAAGGCGAGTTCATACTGCGAGATGCGCGCGGCAATTTCGCTGTCGTGCAGAGCGGCCTCGTGGCGGCGGTTGAGCGCGACCAAGTCATCGAGTTGATCGCGACGGTCGGTGGCGGCGACTCCATTTGGACTGGCAAGGAAAGGCACTGGCTCGTTACCTGCGCGGAAGCGTGTGCCCTGGTGTTCGCCGGGCAGGAAACCGCTCGCCCAGAAACGATCGTAAACCGGTGATTCCTGTGGACGGCCAGCGCCGCGTGACACCAGCACGACGAAGGCCGGTAGATCGAGGTTCACAGAACCCAGCCCATAGGACAGCCACGATCCGAGCGCCGGGCGGCCGGGTAGTTGGGATCCGGATTGCAGAAAGCTCATGGCGGGATCGTGATTGATCGCATCGGTGTGCATGCTGCGCACGAAGGCGAGGTCGCCGGCTATTTTCTGCAATTCGGGGAGTAGGTCGCTGATCGGCATTGCGGACGGTCCGCACATTTTGAACGGCCAGTGTGCCGGCGCGATTGGCAGGGTCTTCTGTCCCGAGGTGAATCCGGTGATGCGCTGGCCGTTGCGCACGGAGGCGGGCAGGTCGGTGCCGCGCAGCTTATCGAGTTGCGGTTTGTGTTCGAACAGATCGATGTGTGACGGGGCCCCGGCCATGTGCATGAAGATCACGCGTTTGGCCTTGGGCAGGTAATGCGGCAGGCCGGGCAGACCACCGCCGGAAATTGTTGCGGCAGCGCCAAGGTCGCGGCCTAACAACGAGGCGAGCGCCGTCATGCCAATCCCACCGGCGCTGCGCTTAAGGAAGGTGCGCCGCAGCATTTGTTGGTGTAACGAGTCGATGGAATTCATGGTGTTACTCGCGGGTCAGTGTTTCATCGAGATTGAGGATGAGCGCGCAGGTCTGCGCATACGCTGCTAGCTCGGCTGGCGGGAAGGTGGCCGGTGGCGGCGGATTGCCCACTGCCAGCACCGCCTTGGCTGCCGTGGGATCGGAGGTATAACGATCCAGTCGTCGTTTTAGCCCGGCGGTGAGGATGCCGAGTTCGTCTGCATCCGGACGCCGCGCCACGACGTAACGCATCGCCAGGGATAGCCTTTCGTCTGGCGTCGCAGCTTCGCCCATGACCCGCACCGCCAACATGCGTGCGGCGACCGAAGTGGTCACATCGTTGAACATCGCCAGCGCTTGCAGTGGAGTGTTAGTGCGCAATCGCCGGACACTGCAAAATTCGCGACTGGGCGCATCAAACGTGGTCATGCTCGGTGGTGGCTGGGTGCGTTTCCAGATGACATACACCCCACGGCGCCACAGGCCTTCATCGGTAGCCGGGGTGTAATTGTTGAGATTGCCGCTGCCTTCGCCGCCGTCCCACGAACTGGCGGGCTCGTGAGGACGGATCGCCGGTCCGCCCAGGCGTTCGACCAGCAATCCCGATGCTGCCAGCGCTTGATCGCGGATCATCTCGGGTGTCAGGCGGAAGCGCGGGCCACGTGCGAGCAGACGGTTGGCCGGATCACGAGCAATCAATTCGGCTGGCGCGGTTGCGCTTTGACGGTAGGTGGCGCTGGTGACGATGGTGCGCAGCAGTCGCTTCGTGCTCCAACCTTGTTCACGAAATTCGACCGCGAGCCAGTCGAGTAGCGCGGCGTTAGATGGCGGTTCGGCCTGACCCCCAAAATTTTCGAGCGTCACAACCAGTCCTGTGCCGAAAAGCATTTCCCACGAACGATTGACCTGAACGCGCGCCGTCAGCGGATTCGCCGGATCAACCAACCAGCGCGCCAAGGCGAGTCGGTTGCCCGGCGCATCGGCGGGAAGCGGCGGCAGAAAGCCGGGGGTGCCGGCCTCGACACGCTCCCCGCGATGTCCGTATTGGCCGCGTTCCAGCACATACGTTGCGCGCGGTTTGGCGCGATCCTTTAACACCATCACTTCAATCACTTCCCGGGCGGAAGCGTCGCGCGCTTCTGATGTTGCAGCGAGTGCCGATTCCGCCGTTGCCAGCGTTGCTGCCGCCGTCGGTGGCGCAGCCGATGTCAGTGCGGCCAGTTGGTTCGCTGCCTCAGTGACAGCGGCAGCGAGCGTTTTTGTGCGCTCCACTGGCGGCGCAACGCGCTGGATCGGCCCGACACTGCGCTCACCGCCGCGAATCCCACTTTCATCGATCGAATCAAAGTAGGCAGTAAAACGATAGAAGTCCTTTTGCAGGATCGGGTCGTATTTGTGGTCGTGGCAGCGCGCGCAATTGAGAGTAAGACCGAGCCACACGGTGGCCGTGGTCTCGGCACGGTCAAAGACGCTTTCCAAGCGAAATTCCTCTGCATCGATGCCACCTTCGGCGCTGATGCGGTGATTGCGGTGGAATCCAGTGGCCAGGATGGTTTCGGGGCTGGCATCGGGCACCAGATCACCGGCAGTTTGCAGGAGGGTGAATCGGTCGAAGGGCATGTCAGCGTTGTAGGCATCGACGACCCAGTCGCGCCAGCGCCACATCGAACGTTCATCGTCCTGCTGGAAACCATGGCTGTCGGCGTAACGCGCAGCGTCGAGCCATGGTGTGGCCAGACGTTCGCCGAAGCGCGGCGAGGCAAGCAATCGATCGACGACACGTTCGTAAGCATCAGCCGCCTGATCGGCGATAAAGGCGTCCATTTCTGCAAGCGTCGGCGGGATCCCTGTTAGATCCAAGCTAACACGGCGGATGAGAGTCTCGCGGTTGGCCTTAGGCTGCGGCTTCAAACCCTGGGCTTCGAGACTGGCCAGCACGAGACGATCGAGATCACTGCGCGCCCATGCAGCATCCTTTACCGCCGGAACCGCGGGCCGTGTAGGCGCGACGAACGCCCAGTGTGCGGCATAAGGAGCACCGTCGGCGATCCATTGTCGCAGCAACGCCTGTTCGGCAGCGTTCGGTCCTGGCTTACCTTTGGGCGGCATGCGCTCTTCCTTGTCGCTGGTGCTCAACCGCGCGAGCAGATGACTGGCCGCTACGTCACCCGGCACCACTGCACCTTCGCCGTCCTCGTTGCGTGCGATGGCACCATCCCGCGTATCCAAGCGCAAGTTGGCCTTGCGCTTGGCCTCATCCGGACCATGGCAGGCGAAACAATAGGTGGAAAGGATCGGGCGGATCTGCGTAGCGAAATCAGGCGAAGGAGGGACTGCTGCGCTGGTGCCCAGCGACGTGCCTTGCTGCTTGAGGAAGGTGATGTCCGTTGCCGCAAGTTTGTCCTGATGGAACTTCATCGCGGTTCCGTCGGGCAAAGTCACAGTGACCTCTCCAGTGGCAGGGTCATACGCCTTGAGTTCAGCTTCAAAGGTCTTTGGACCCTCTGTGCTGGTCCAAGTGCGGGCCTGCACGGCGGTGACGAGCAACAGCGCCAGCCCGAGCCGGATGGCTTGGAGGAATTTGCTCATGATGCGTTCTTATGCGGCAGATTCCAGGGCGGTTGGTTCATTGGTTTTCCCACACGATGATAGGGTCGATCCCCCCATGAAAGCAACCGCTTTTCGTGGTTTTGGCCAACCCTATGCGAAGGCTGACATCGCTGGATGGATGCTAGGAATTTGCTCTTGGGTGACCGGAGGGCAAAGCGTGGCAGACGCGCAGAATGCCTGGCGCATGAACAGCGAATGCCAAGCCTGCGGGATCGCCCCTTCAGGAAGTGGCCCATCGGTTTCACCTTGGCGCGCTTCTGGTCGAGTGCCGCGAGTTCCTCCGCCCACAATGGTGCGGTTGGTATGGTGGCGAGGTTGCCTTTGAATTCCGGCAACGACGCGGGAGTGGCCATGGCTTCGCGGAAGGCGCTTGTGTGACCCTTCGCATTCAAGTCATCCACGCCTAACAGGTGATTCGAAGGTAAAGCCGGAGCTTGGGGATGGCGTAAAACAGGCCCGGTCGATGCTCAGCGTAGCGGGTCAGCGGCACCCCGCGTTAGTGGTTCACCCATCGTCCACATCATTGAAGCTTCCGCCGTAGCCTGGGCGGTAGAGCAAGAGTCCGGTGTGTTTGGCGATCTCCTGGAAATGCGCGTCGATGGCATAGAGCCGCACTCTATCATGAATGGCGATGGCGGCGATGAGCACGTCGAGCCACGGGACGGTGAGGCCTTTGGTGCGGAGCCGCCAGGCGAGGGCAATGGCGCGGTCCCAGTCGTCCTCGCGGCTCGGGCGGTAGGGGATGACGGAAAAGCGTTTGCCGAGCAGCGCTCGTTCTTCGAGGCGGGCGCCGCCAAGGACTTCGAGGCGGACCGGTGCGCACCACTGGGCTTCGTAAACTTCGAGCAGGCCTTCCACGGCGAGTTTGACCCGCATGTCGCCATTGCGGCGGAGGCTCTCGATCCAGGCGGATGAATCCACAAGCACCATGGCGGCTTAGTCCTGGTAGAGGGGTGGGACCGGGTTGGCGGGATCCTGGCCTGCCGCATCCGCCGCCGGGGCTGGGTAGTCGAAGAATCCTTCCCGGATCATGCGGCCGAATTCCCGCGCTTGTTTGCGCCGCACGAACTCGGTGACAGCGCGGGCGACCGCAGGACTCTTGTTCTTGTCCCCGGTGATCTTCAGTAACTCCGTCAAAACGTCATCTTCGATGTCCACGGTGATTCTCATCGGCGGAAATCAAGCATCATTTTGCATCAATGTAAATAGAATTTTGCATCATTTTGATTCATCTTGATTGAATTTGGGTCTTGGCTTGCTTGGAATCCGCCGTTCTGAAAGTCTTTGCTTTCCACTTCACCAAGCCATGCCCGCGCCCCCCTTCTACGTCATTGGTCACAAGAACCCGGATACCGATGCGATCTGCTCGGCGATCGGTTACGCGGCCTTGCTGCAGGCCGTCGGTGAGCAGCCCGACGCCATCGCCGCCCGCTGCGGGGAAATCTCCCAGCGCACCAAGTGGGTGCTCGAACGTGCCGGCCTCGATGTCCCCCTTCTGATCACTGACGTGCGCACCAACGCCGGAATGATCAGCCATCGTGAGGTGGTCAAGGTCACGGCTTCCGACACCTTCCTCACCGCTTACCGGCGCATGCTCGGCGCGCAGATCCGCTGCGTGCCAGTGGAGGACGAGGCCGGAAACCTGTGCGGCATTCTGCGTTACTTCGATTTGCTCCGGCTCCTGCTGCCTGCCGATACCGAGGGACTGAGTGTGCGGACCGTGCATGCCTCGCTCGCCCACCTTGCGGAGACGCTCCAGGCCGAGAGCCTTGGAGCTGATGGGCCGCTGCCCTTGCAGGAAGAGGATCTGATTCTGCTCGTCGGGGCCTCGTCCCAAGCGACGGTGGAGAAACGTCTCAAACAAGCCGCCCAGGATCACAACATCCAGCAGTTTCTCGTCATCTGCGGCGACCGGCCGATCGTCCAGCGATATGCCATCGACAACGGGGCGCGCGCCTTGCTCGTCACCGGCGGCAACCCGGTTTCCCCAGAGATCCGGTATCTCGCCGCAACTAAGGGCGTGGTGCTGCTGCGTTGCGCACAGGACACCGCCAGCGCATCGACTTTGATCCGTTGCTCGCGCACCGTCCGCCATGTGATGGAGAAAAAATTTCAGACGGTCTGCCCGAGTGAACCGGTTTCCCGCCTGCGCAAACACCTCTCCGCCGCCGACCAGGATTTGTTTCCAGTGGTGGACTCAACCAGCGGAAAAATGATTGGCGTGCTCTCGAAATCCGACCTCGTCGATCCCCCGCGCATCCGGCTCGCGCTCGTCGATCACAACGAATACGCCCAAGCCGTCAATGGTGTGGAGGAAGCGGAAATCACTGAAGTCATCGATCACCACCGCCTTGCCGGCGACCTGGTCTCACGCGAGCCGATCCGTTATTTGAATGAACCGGTGGGCTCCACCTGCACCTTGGTGGGCCGTAAGTTTTTCTACCGTGGGTTGGTTCCCGCTCCCGGCGTGGCGATGTGCCTTTGCGCGGGCATTGTCTCGGATACCCTCTGCCTGACCTCGCCGACCACCACGCTGCTGGACCGCGAGATGCTCACCTGGCTGGGCAGCGTCGCCGGAGTGGATCCGAAAAAATTCACCGAGGAGTTTTTCGCCGTCGGTTCGCTGATTGCCAGCGGCACGCCCGCGGAGATTCTCAACGCGGACCGCAAGGAGTTCACCGAGCAGGGCTTGGCGGTGAGCATTTCCCAAGTGGAGGAACGGGACCTACACGGCTTCGCGGCGCGGCGTCAGGAGCTGGAGGCGGTTCTGAAGGAACTCCACACCAGCCGGAATTACGATCTCTCCATTCTCGCCGTCACCGACGTGGCGCTGCATCACAGCATGATCCTCGCCATCGGCCAGGAGGCCGCGCTCGCGAAACTTCCGTTCCAGCGCATGGATGGCTCCTTGTTCCATGCTCCCGGCGTGGTCAGTCGCAAGCGGCAGATTTTCCCGGCCGTCTGTGAAGCGATCCAACACTCGCGGTGACCGGGCTTGCCCGTCCTGCGAGTTGCCGCCTTGATTTGGCGGCCACGGATTTCCCTGTGATTCCGGGTTGGCAGGGCGAATCCCACCACTTAGCCTCGCCCCCTTCCATGTCCGCCAAATCCCGTTTTCACTTCACCGGCATCTGTGGCACCGCCATGGGGGCCGTCGCCGCCGCCATGAAACAACGCGGTTTCACCGTGACCGGCTCCGATGCCAGCGTCTATCCGCCGATGTCGGACTTCCTGCGCGGCCAGGGTATCACCATCGCCGAGGGCTACCGCGAGGAAAACATCCCGCCGGACACCGATGTGGTCATCATCGGCAACGCGATCTCGCGCGGCAACCCGGAGGCCGAGGCCACGCTCGACCGCAAACTGCTCTATTATTCCCTGCCCGAGGTGATGAAGGAGTTCTTCCTGCGCGGAAAACGCAATCTCGTCGTCTCCGGCACCCACGGCAAAACCACCACCGCCTCGATGCTCGCCTGGCTGCTTCGCCATGCCGGCCGGGATCCGGGTTTCATGATCGGAGGCCTGCCGAAAAACCTCGGCTGCGGCGCGTGTTTCACCGAATCCGAGTTCATCGTGTTAGAGGGCGACGAATACGACACCGCCTTTTTCGACAAGCGCTCGAAATTCCTCCACTACCTGCCGGAATGTGTGGTCATCAACAACATTGAGTTCGACCACGCGGACATCTACGCCTCGCTCGACGAGATCAAGCTCACCTTCCGGCGCCTGCTCAACATCGTTCCGCGCAAAGGCATGGCCTTTATCAACGGCGACGAACCAAACTGCCTCGAAGTCGCCACCGGCGCGCCCTGCCCGGTCACCACCGTGGGCTGCGCCGAAACCTGCGACCTGCGCCTCGAAAACGTAGCCTACCAGACCGACCGCAGTTCGTTCACTCTGGGCGGTTTTCCCTATTCGGTGCGCATGACCGGCGAATTCAACATCCGCAACGCCGCCATGGCCGCCGCCGCCGCCACTTTTGCCGGCCTCACGCCCGCTGAAATCCGCGCCGGCCTGGAGGACTTCGAGGGCGTCGCGCGCCGCCAGGAACTCCGCGGCGAAGTCAATGGCATCAAAGTGATCGACGATTTCGCCCATCACCCCACGGCCATCCGCCTGGCGGTGCAAAGTTTGCGCCAAGGCCATCCTCATTCCCGCCTGTGGATCCTGTTTGAGCCGCGCTCCAACACCACCCGCCGCGCGGTCTTCCAAACCGAAATCGCCGAAGCCCTCGCCCTCGCCGATTTTGCCCTCGTCGCCGCGATCCCCGATCTCCACAAAATCCCGGAAAACGACCGACTGGACCCCGTGAAGCTCTCCGCCGACATCGCCCGTCTTGGTGGCCAGGGGTTCTACCTGCCAGACATTGATGCCATCGTCGCCCAAGTCAGCCGCCAAGCCAAATCCGGCGACGTGATCGCGGTGCTCTCCAACGGCGGCTTCGGCGGAATCCATGGGAAGTTGCTGGCTGCGCTGGGTCGTTGACGCCAGCGAAGGAACACGTGACCATGGCCGCAACTTTGGGGCGGATCAGGCCCGAGCCCGACGGAATCCCTTGCAAAACCCGGAATCCCCTGCGATTTTCCCACCCACGGCGGCCCGATTCGCGCTCGGATGAGCGTTGACGCCCTCTGATTTTCAGCCCACCTTCTCTTGCGAGACCCGCTTTCCGAACCCCAAATCACCATCCAATGACACTCATCCGTCGTTTCTTCGCCACCGCCCTTGCGGCATCGCTTATCGCCGTCGCCCCCGCTGCGCAGGAGGGTAAACTCAACATCGCCACGGTGGACATGCAGGAATTGTTCAAGCAATACTACAAAACCAACGACGCCCAGAAACAGATCAACGTCGAGCGCGCCCGTATCCAAAAGGACAACAACGAGCGCCTCCAGCGCATCCGGGAGCTTGAGGAAACCCTCGGCAATCTCCGCAAACAAATCGACGACCCCGCGATCAACGACTCGAAGAAACAAAGCCTCTTCAAGGAATGGCAGGGGCAACAGCAGGAAGGCACCGCCCTCGACCGCGAGCGCCGCGAGTTCCTCCAGCGCCGCAACCAGGCTCTCAACGAGAAAATGGTCCAGCGCATGAAGGGCATCCTCGAGGAAATCCGCAAGCTCGTCGAAGAACAGGCCAAGGTGGATAACTACGACTACGTGTTCGACAAATCCGGCCTCAGCACCTCGCAGGTGCCCTTCCTGCTCTACACCAAGGACGCCACGGACATCACCGCCGGCTTGTTGAAGACCCTCAACAAGGACGCTCCTGCCGAATCGCTTTCGGCTCCCGGCGATCCGAAGCCTGAAATCCCGCAGCCGGCTCCCGTAGAGGACAAATAATCCAGCGGATACCCAAGTTGGCATTCGCTCTTACTCTCTCTGAACTCGCCCGTTGGGTCGATGGTGACATCGTCCGGGGCGGGTTCGATTTGTCTCTAACGGGAATGGCGGCGCTCGACGCCGCCGGCCCTCACGACGTCAGTTTTTTCGGCAACGAGAAATATCACGGCCAGTTTTTGGAAACCAAAGCTGCGGCCGTGATTGTCCCGCGCGGAGAAAATGGCGGCCCGCCGGGCACCGCCCTCATCGCGGTGGAAAACCCGTCGCTCGCCTTTGCGGTGATCGTCCGGCATTTCGCCGCCGCCACCCGCACCTTCACCCCCGGCGTCCATCCCCAAGCCTTGGTCGATCCGGCGGCGGTGATCGATCCGGAGAAAGTCCGCGTCCATGCCGGGGCCGTCATCATGGCCGGGGCCTCGCTGGGTGAGGGCACCGAAATTGGTCCGAACAGCGTCATCGGCGAATACGCGGTGGTCGGCCGCGATTGTCATGTCATGTCCAACGTTTCCATCCGCGAGCGCTGCGTGCTTGGGGATCGCGTGACCCTTCAGCCCGGCGTCGTGATCGGCTCCGATGGCTATGGCTACGAGTTTTCCGGCGGACGACACGTCAAAATCGATCAGGTCGGCATCGTCGAGATCGGCGATGACGTCGAGGTTGGCGCCAATTCCACCATCGACCGCGCCCGTTTTGGCAAAACCGTGATTGGAGAGGGCACCAAGATCGACAATCTGGTCCAGATCGGCCACAACGTGGTGATCGGTAAACACTGCCTGATCGTCGCTCTTGTCGGTATTGCCGGCAGCACCCGCATCGGCAACTACGTCACGGTTGCCGGGCAGGTCGGGATCGGCGGCCACCTCACCATCGGCGACCAGTGTACTCTAACCGCCCGCGCCGGAGTGACCACCAACCTCCCCGGAGGTGAAGTCTATTCCGGCCACCCTGCCAAACCGTTTCGCGAGGAAATGAAACTCCGCGCCAACGTGCGCCGCCTGCCCAAATTCATCGCGCGAGTGAAGACGTTGGAAGCCGCCCTGCAAGCCGGCCAACCGGCCGTGGACTGAGCGATCCATGGCGAGACATCGAGGCCAAACTCCAGACCCTCGGCCCGGCACGCGCTTGCAAACTCCCTGAGCGCGTCGCCCTTGCCCTCTTTCCATGGGCTTTTGGACATGGTGTGCGGCGTGCTCCTGGTGGGCCAGAGGCAGAATCCATCGTGATGTTTCGCGGTGAGGATCAGGCCTCTCATTCTGGCCATGCCAACTTCACGGCGCGCGCCCATTCGTCGGCCATGAGTTGATTGCCGGCGTAGAATGGATGCACGCCGTCAAACAGCCAGTAATCCGCTGGGGCGCGTTTGCAGGCCTCGTCGAACACCTTCTGATATCGGACCACCGGGAGTTTGTGTTTGTCACCGAGTCTGCCGACAATCTGTTGGATTTGTTTGATGGCAGCGTCCCATTCCGGCCACCGCTTCCGGTTGACCTGGCCTTGCAGCAGGAACGGCTCGCAGAGAATGATTCTGATGCCCGGCAGCGCGGCCTGCGTGTCGGCAAGCAGTTTGTCGTAGGTCGCTTCGATTGCCGGAAAATTGATAGGTCGGTTGCCTTCGATGTTGTGCCAAACATCGTTGACTCCGATCAGGATGCTCAGCACGTCGGGTTTCAGCGCGATGGTGTCGGCCTGCCAGCGCGCGGCCATGGCTGCCAGGTTGTTGCCGCTGACGCCCCGGTTGAAGAACGTGAGTTTTCGCTCGGGGAAATACCCGCCGTATTTCGCGGCGATGATGTAGGCATAGCCGTGGCCCAGCGTGTGGTCCAGATAACGCCCGCCGCGGTCGCGTCCGCCGTCGGTGATGGAGTCGCCTTGAAACAGCACGCGCGCTCCCTCGCGGAACACCGCAGGCGGTTTGTCGGCAAGCTGTGCGCAAGTTGGAAGCAGGGATGCGGCGAGAAGCAGGCAAAGGATGGGTTTCACGGAGGATGTGTTGGTTTACGCGCTGGCCCGCATAGAGCCTGGCGGCAGACGAGATCGTTGCCGCCCTCGAGCACGTTGGTGCGGGGATGTGTGGCTTCCGCCGCGGACGCTTTCTGACGTTCCGTCATCCTTTCCGGGGAAAATCATCAATGATTACAGCAGCCCGCCCGGCTAACTTACACTTCGCCGATCGCATCGTGATGGCGATCCTGCCCGGACCGCGGGGTGACGGCACGTCGCCGGTCGAGCTCTGGGTTGGCACAAAAATGGCATGTCCGCGGCCGGGGGCGGAAAAGGTTGGAAAAACCGCGATCATGGGCATGATGCCGCCGCGATCCATGGACGAACCCGAGCAAATCAAAACAACGGCCGATACGGAGGCCGTGAATCCCCCCGCGCCGGATTCGCCGGGCTCACCGGGCTTGCGTCAGGATCTCATGGTGCTGATGAAGGTGCGGCTGAATTTTTTCGTGCTGGTGACGACCTTCTTCGGCTTCCTGCTTGCCTCGCGCGGCGGGCATGTCGAGTGGATGAAACTCCTTCACACCATTCTCGGAGCGGCGGCGGTGGCCTTCGGCTCGGCGGCCTTCAACCAACTCATGGAAGTGGAACTCGACGCGCGCATGAAACGCACCGCCGACCGGCCGCTGCCATCCCGCCGGATGGATCCTCTCGCGGCCTTTGGAATCGGTTGGGTGCTGTCCGCGATGGGCATAATCCATCTTGCGGTAAGGATCGGAAACCTCGCGGCCTATCTCACCGCGGCGACGATCGCTATCTATCTGTTTGTTTACACGCCATTGAAGCGGGTGACCTCGGCCAACACGCTGGTTGGTGCGATTCCCGGGGCGATCCCTCCGGTGATCGGCTGGGTGGCCGCGGGCGGGGCTTTGGGATGGGAGGCATGGTTTCTGTTCGGCCTGTTGTTCTTCTGGCAACTGCCGCATTTCATCGCGATCAACTGGCTGTGCCGCGAGGAATACGAATCCGTGGGTTATAAGATGTGGTCCAATGCCGACCTCACCGGTCGCAAGAGCGGATGGCTTGCCGCGGGCTACGCGCTGGCACTCGCGGCATTTTCACTGATCCCCGCGCTGCGGGGGTTCGCCAATGTTTTCTGGACCATCACCGGCCCGCTGCTGGCGCTGATCATGATGGGACTGGCGTTGAAGTTCGCGCGCGATGGCGAACGGGGGTCGGCGCGGCGCCTGTTCTTCTTTACTCTGTTATATTTACCCGTCGCTCTTCTGGTGCTGGTGGTCGCATGGAATGGACGTTCGTGATTGGACATGAAAAAACTCATCGCATCCACCCGGCGTCTGGCGGAAAGTCTCGCCCATCTGGAATTCACAGCTCCGGTGGCCTGTGTTTACCGACCGCTCGACTACGCGTGGAAACCCCATCAGCGTTATCTGGAACGTTTCGCAAAGGGTAAAAAGCGCGTGGTGTTTCTCGGAATGAATCCGGGGCCTTTCGGCATGGTGCAAACCGGAGTGCCGTTTGGCGAGGTGGCCGCCGTGCGCGATTGGATGGGTATCGATGAAGCGGTGGGAAAACCGGCGGGCGAGCACGCGAAGCGTCCGGTCGAGGGATTTGCCTGCCAGCGATCGGAAGTCAGCGGGCGCCGCCTGTGGGGCTTGTTCGCGGAGCGCTTCGGCACTGCGGATGCCTTCTTCGCAAGCCATTTCGTGCTCAACTATTGCCCGCTGGTGTGGATGAGCGCGAGCGGCGCGAATCTAACTCCCGATAAGCTCCCCGCCGCGGACATGGTTCCGGTGGAGCACGCCTGCCTCCGGCACCTCGGCGAGGTGATCACGTTGCTAGCCCCGGAGTTTCTGATAGGTATTGGCGGATTCGCGGAGGAGCGCCTGCGCCGCGCCGCGGAGGCCTGCGGAAGCACGGCGCATGTCGGGCGCATCCTGCATCCCTCGCCCGCATCCCCTGCCGCAAACCGCGGATGGGCGGAAGTCGCCAGCCGCCAGCTTGCGGAACACGGCGTCTGGTAGCATCTCATAGAACGTCACTTCAGAGTGGCCCGCAGGCGGCGGACCAGCAGGGCGTCCTCCGTGCGTTCCGCCGCGCCAAGGGCGGCAACCAGATTGCCAAGCAGCCGCAGCAGAACCGTGCCGGGATCCACGGCCTGGCGCAGGATGGTTCGTTCCGCACGATCCAAATCCGGGTTCTCCAACAGCGTGGACTGGAGGTGAAGGCGGCCATCGTCGAAACAATCGACGATGATCGGGTATCCGTCCTCAAAGATGCGGCACAGGAAATGCCCGGGAAAATTCACCGCTTCCACGATCAGATCCATCCGCCGCGCCACCAGCATGAAGATCAGGCCCAAGCCCAGCGAATTCGAGCGCCCTTCGGCGATCGACCACGCGAGATCCGAGTTCCGCGGATCGTGACGGTCAGTCCGGTTGCCGGCGAGACGGCCATCTGCAAACAGAAACGAGCGCAGGTCCCTGGCGGAAGTCACGTCGCCTTCATCGGCTTCCTCCGCAAGAAGGTCGAGTGCGTCTGATAGATTCTGGCGGAGGGTGATGCCGTCGTGGAGAAAATCCGAGAGCACCCGCAGGATGGCCTCGAAGGCCTCCCAATCCTCACGCAATGCGGCCGCCCCGCCGGTGGGAACCAGCCACTCGCGCTCAAGCGTCTCGCGGCGGGGCGGGCTAAGCAATGCGGCTAGCACGGTTTGGTCATGCCGGCTCAGGGCGCGCGGATGGGTGGCCAGCCATTCGCTAATGTCACCGCCACAAAGCGCGAGGCGTTGGGCAACCCGCAACCTCACCTCCGGCGTTTCATCATCGAGCAGACGCAACAGCGCGTCCAATTCTTCGGGTGCGGGTGGCACCTCGTTCAGCAAACGGCTCAAAACAATTCAAGAGGGTGAAAGGAGATGATGGCGCGCGATGCCGGGTTCGCTTCGGCAAAACGATTCGCGGCGTTGCAAATAAATGATTTCCAGTGTTTTACAGAAGCTTGAAATTGCGGGAATCTGCCGGAATGGCAAAATTGGGACACGTTGGGGGTCAGGGAAAGCAACTCACTCATGACTTCATTGAGAAAACGAAAACGCTCGAACGTCTGGCAAGCACAATACGGTGATAGGATTCGGCCTGCGGGGTCAGGCGATGAGCGCCTTCCATTTGGCACTCCCCCCGGCGACGCGGCCTGTCGGCTGGATGCGTTCGGAGGGTTGAGTGCAAGACAAGCCATCCGAAGGGCCGGGGGAAGTGGTTTGAAAATTTCAGGATCTGGTTTCCAGCGGGTTTCCGCAAGTTATTCACAGTCGGTTCCAACGGCGGGTTTTCGGAAATCCCCAAAATTCCAAGACTTGTGACGCCCTGTCCCGGATCCGGCCTCAGACGAAGGCCGGGGCTGGCAATCCTTCGTGAGCCAACGCCCAACCACCGTGAATAGGTTGTCAGCAATTCTTCAACCCATTGATTTAAAACAGGCTCCATCACTTGAAATCGTTAGGCTCCCGCGTTCGGGACGGATCTCCATCCTGCCGGTGCCTGGCCTTCGCGGATGGCACCGTTGTGCAATAATCGCATTCCGGTTAATTTGCCAAATGGCTGAAAATCACCCACTTCAGGCGGCGGGATTGGTTTTTCCCAAGTTATTCACAACTGCCTCAGAACACTTCGCGGGTGACAATCCACGCTTTGCAAGCCTTTGGTTTGACGCCTGCCAAGCGCTTTGCTCTACTCCCGCAGGTCAAAACCACCACCGACATGTCCTCTTACGAACATCTGACTCCACCCGCCGGCGAGAAAATCACGATCAAGAATGGCAAACTGACCGTTCCAAACCACCCGGTCATTCCGTTCATCGAAGGCGACGGCACCGGAGCCGATATCTGGAAAGCCTCGCAGCTCGTGTTCGATGCCGCCGTGGAAAAGGCCTACAAGGGCAAGCGCAAGATCTCATGGTTCGAAGTCTATGCCGGAGAAACCTCCTTCAAGATGTACAAGGACGGCGTGAAGGACCTCGGCAAAGCCTGGCTGCCCGATGACACTCTCACCGCGTTCCGCGAATATCTCGTCGGCATCAAGGGACCGCTCACCACCCCCGTCGGCGGCGGCATTCGTTCGCTCAACGTCGCGCTGCGCCAAATCCTCGACCTCTACGTCTGCCTCCGCCCGGTGCGCTGGTTCACCGGCGTGCCCAGTCCGGTGAAACGCCCCGACCTAACGGACATGGTGGTTTTCCGCGAAAACTGCGAGGACATTTACGCGGGCATTGAATTCAAGGAAGGCACCGACGAAGCCAAGGAGTTCCGCAAGTTCCTGAAAAAAGCCTATCCGGAAGCCTATAAGAAAGTCCGGTTCCCGAAAACCTCGGGCTTCGGCATCAAACCCGTCTCGGAAGAAGGCACCAAGCGGCTCGTGCGCGCCGCCATGGATTTCGCGATCGCTGCCGGCAAGCCATCGATGACGCTCGTTCACAAGGGCAACATCATGAAGTTCACCGAAGGCGCCTTCCGCGATTGGGGCTATGAACTTGCCAAAGAAGAATACGGCGCGGTCGAGCTCGATGGCGGACCCTGGTGCGTGATCCCCAAGGGCAAGCCCGGCGCCGGACTCGTCATCAAGGACTGCATCGCCGATGCCTTCCTCCAACAGCTTCTCACCCGTCCCGCGGATTACAGCGTGGTGGCCACCCTCAACCTGAACGGCGACTATATCTCCGACGCGCTCGCGGCCTGTGTCGGCGGCATCGGCATCGCTCCCGGCGGCAATATCAACTACGACACCGGCCACGCGATCTTCGAAGCCACCCACGGCACCGCGCCGAAGTATGCCAATCTCGACAAGGTGAATCCCGGTTCGGTGATTCTATCAGGCGAGATGATGCTCCGCCACCTCGGCTGGACCGAAGCCGCCGACCTCATCATCAAGGGCGTCAACGGCGCGATCGGCGCGAAGACCGTGACCTATGACTTCGCCCGCCTCATGGACGACGCCACCGAAGTGAAGTGCTCCGAATTCGGCGCCGCCGTGGTGAAACACATGGACTGACGAGGTCCGTTTCTAGCGGGCGGGTGTTTTGCACAGGAACACCTCCCCGCAGCAATTGGCAGAGCCAACGGCCCGGGAATCTTGAGGGCCAACGACCCGGGAATCTTAAGGGCCAACGGCCCGGCATGATACCAGCCCAGCCCAACGGGCTGGGTCCTCGTGCTCAAACGATCTGAGGGCTGAAGGCCCGCCCCAAGCCGCGGGATCCGGTTCCAGCGACTGACCTGGGCTGGAATGGATTGTTAGCAAGTTGGAAACCCATCTGCCGGCTGTGGATAATCAGGGTGTTACGGCTCCGGCAGCACGGTGGCGATGGTGGGGGTGGCGGAGAACACGCGGGCGGCGGTTGCGCGAACCTGCTTGGGAGTGAGTGCCTGATAGCTGGCGGCGAGGCGGCGGTATTCGTCGGCGGGGCGGCCGAAGAGCAGGTCGAGCGCGACGTGGCGGGCGATGTGGGAGGGCGATTGCTGTTGGATGGCGAGGCCGCTGAGCACGGTCGAGCGGACGCGCTCGAAGGCGTCGTCCGGGATGCCGGCGGCGGCGATTTTCGCGATCTCGGCGAGCAGTTCGTGGCGGGCGAGTTCGGCTTGTTCGGGCGAGGTGGCGAGGTAGAAGGTGAAGAGGCCGGCGTTGTAACCGAGGAACTGGCTGGCTCCGACCTGATAGGCGAGGCCGAGCTCCTCGCGAATACGGGCAAACAGGGGGCCGGCCATGTCCGCGGCGTATTCCTGGATCATGGCGAGGGCGTGGCGCTCCGGGCTGTTGACGGTGGAGCCGGGAAAACCGATGGCGAGCACGGCTTGTTTTTTGGCCAGGCGGACGGTGAGGTCCTGGCCAGCGCTGGATCCGCCGACGGGGACGGGCCACGGCTCGCCGGCCGGCAGGGATGATAGATTTTCCGCGATCCGGTTGAAGGCGGCGGCGGGATCGAAATCGCCTGCGATGGCGAGGGTGATGTTGGCCGCATTGAAATGCCGGCCGTGATGGGCGGCGAGCGCCGCGCGGTCGAGCGCGGTCAGGCTTTCCGGCGAGCCGAGGGAATCGAGACCGTAGCCGGCCCCGGCGAACGCGGCGTGGCGCAAGGCGCGGAAGCCGGCGTGCAGTGGGTCCAGCAGGGCTTCTTCCAGCGCGGCGAGTTGGCTGGCTTTTTCGCGCACGATCACGTCGGCCGGGAGGCTGGGGGAAACGAGGACCTCGGCAAAAACCCCGGCGATGGTGGCGAGATCCGGAGCAAGGCCGGCGGCTTGTATGAGCAAGGCGTTGTTGCCGGTGCCGGCGGCGATGGAAGCGCCGAGTGATTCCAGGATGATGGCGATTTCCTGAGCGCTGCGGGTGGCGGTGCCTTTGGGCAGGGTGGAGGCGAGCAGTTGATTGAGTCCGTTGGTGGCCGGTGTCTCGGAGGGCAATCCGGCGCGGACGGCCGCCTGGAAATGCACCAGCGGAACCCGGTGGTCGGGAACCAGCGCGAAGGTCAGACCGTTGGGCAGGGTGTGAACCTGAATGTCCTCGCGGCGGCCGCTGGTTTTCCCAAGACGGGCAGGGGCCGGGGCATCCAGCGGATCCAGAATGGTCAGGGTCAGGCGCTCGTCGCTGAGGTGCGAGGCGACACGCCGGATGTCGTCCACGGTCACCGCCTGGATGGCGGCGACGTGGCGGCGGGTGAAATTCAGGTCGCGCGCCTCGTGCCAGTTCGAGGCGAGGTCGGACGCCCGGCCGGAGGCGGTGGTGAGGCTGCGGAACTGGCTGGCGGCGATCTGCCGTTTCGCCTTGGCGAGATCCTCGTCCAAAGAGTCGCGGTGCAGAAACTGGATTTCCAAGGGGATTGCCGCGATGAGTTCGTCGCGGAGAGCGGGTGAGGCATCGGCGGAGACACCGAAAATACCTTCGCGGCCGGGGCCGGTCCATGAGAAGGCGGAAATCTCGAGGGCGAGGCCGCGTTCGTCGCGCAGTTTGCGGTGCAGGCGGGACGCGCGGCCGCGGCCGAGCATGGCGGCGAGCACATCGAAGGCCGGGGCGTCCGGGTGATCGAGCGCGGGGGATTTCCAGGCCATGGAAATCCGGCTGACGGGGATGGCGAAGGTTTCCCGGGAGCGGCGGGGGCCGAGTTGCGGCGGATCGCTGGCGACGAGCGGTTCCCGGCCGCAGCCTTGCAGGCATTCGGCGGTGAGGGTGGTGGCGAGTTTGCGGGCTTCGTCTGGATCGAAATCGCCGGAAATGACGGCAAAACAACGGTCCGTCGTGTAGCGGTTCCGGTGATAGGTGGTGAGGTCTTCGAAGCGGACGGCATCAAAGCGGTGGCGGTGGCCGATGACCGGGTGGCGGCGCGGGTCGCGGTGGAAGGCGGTGGACAGCAGCAGGCGGGTGGCGGCGTTGTCCGGATCGTCGAGGCCCATGTCGATCTCGCGGCGGATCACCTCTTTTTCTTTCGCGAATTCGCTTTCCGGCACCACGGGAAAAAACACCAGCCCGGTCAGGCATTTCAGGAAAACCGGCAGGGAATCCGCCGGACCATCGATGTAATAGACGGTGCGGTCGAAGCTGGTATAGGCGTTCCAATGGCCGCCGGCGGCTTGCACCACGGCGGCGAGTTCATCGGCGTCATAGTCGCGGGTTCCTTTGAAGACCATGTGTTCGAGGAAATGGGAGACGCCGGAGCCGAGGAGCTGGTCCTCGTGCATGCTGCCGGTTTCCACCCAGATCTGGGCGCTCACCACGGGGGCGGTGAAATCGGGATCGAGGATCAGGGTGAGGCCGTTGGGCAGGGTTTCAACGGTGGCGGTGGTGACGGGGTATTCCATGAATTTCCAGCTTGGATCGGTGGGTCGGTGAAGTATAAAGCAATGTCATGCAACGATGGATCGCAATAGGTGTGGTGGCAATGCTGCTGCTGGGTGGCGGCGGGGTGTTCGGATTGGTTCGCTACAAACAGACTCGGCCGCATCCGGTGTGGGTGCCACTGCCAATCAACCCGGAACTTTCGACGGAGAAACGCGACGAGATTGTGAAGGATCTCAAGGCAAAACTCGGCGCGCGGGAGGCTCTGATCCAGCTCAGCAAGGATGTGGGTTTGGTGGAGAAGTGGCATCTGGCATCCGATGCGGCGGGAGCCGGCGAACTTGAGAAACGACTGATCGTGAAAACGGGCGAGATGGACACCCCGATGGGCAAGATGCCGGCAATCCACATCGGAGTGAGGGGCAACAGGAAGGAAAGCAAGGTTTCAGGCGAGATCGCCATGCAGCTGATGAAAGAGGTTTGGAAAATCCTCGGAATCTCTCCTCCTGCGGAGAAAAAGTGAAGCTCAGACATGTTGGATCACCTTGGCGCGCTCGAAGCGCGCTTTGGCGATTTCCGCATACTTGTCCGTCGCCGAGCGGTAGCCAAGGGCGCAGGCCACCACCGTGGCATAGCCGGTTTTTTCCAACCGGAGAATGCGGTCGTAGCCGCTGGCGCTGAGGCCTTCCATCGGGCAGGAATCGATGCCGAGCAGGGCGGCGGCGGTCATCAACTGGCCGAGCGCGATATAGACCTGGCGGACATTCCACGCGTGGCGGGCCTCGCGGCTCATGGTTTCCGCAAAGCCTTCGATCATACCTTTGAGTGGAGCCGTGGCGGCGGCCCCTTGGCCTTGCACCTCCGACATCCGGGCGATCCAGGCGTCGATGTCAGCGGCGGAGAGATCGGTCCGGGCGGTGAGGACGACGAAGTGCGAGGCATGGGTGACCTGCGTCTGGTTCCAGGATTCCGCCATCAGCTCGGCGCGGATCGTGGGATCCTGGACGACTAGGAATTTCCACGGCTGCAAACCGAATGACGAGGGGGTGAGAACGAGCGATTCCTCAAGCGCGTCCCACACATCCGCCGGGATTTCGCGGGAGGCGTCGAATTGTTTGGTGGCGTAACGCCAGCGCAGGGCGGCGAGGACTTGGTCGGGTGGCACGGTCATGACGGGGCGCAACTATTCCGTACCGATTTCGAAAGGCAAGGAGACCGATGGAAAATCCTTCAGGGTGAGGCTGAAGACCAGCCCGTATTCCTCTTCCAAGCGGTTGTCGCGCATGCTCACGCCCATGCCGGCCACCCAGTTGCCGAGGTCCCGGTGAAGCGTGTATTGCTGGAGTTCGAGCGTGCTGTCATCGAGTTCCAACACATGGCGGGTGCCGATACCCCAGTTTTCGGTCAGGCGGGTGTAGGACTGGAGATCGAAGTGGTTGGAATCAAGCCGCACCGGGTGGCTGTCCAACCAGCGGTAGCCAAGGGAAAACTCGAAGCGGTCGGTCGGCATAAACCGCAGGCGGGAGGCAAACTCGCTGAAACCCGAGCCGCCGCCGGCGATCGGGAACTGGGTTTCCAGATCGACTCCCATCCACGGCAGCGGCTGCCAGCGGACGTCGTTGTAGAGGTTGGAGACATCCCTCTGGCCCTCGGGATCTTCGATGAAGGCGTCCATGTAGGTGTCCAGATAGAGCCACTCGAAACTCTGTCCGTCGCGTTTGGTTAGCAAGCGGTTGCGGGCGCCGAAGCGCAGCACGTTCCAGCTCTGGAGCTCGTCCACCGCGGTGAAGCTCAGCGGGTCCAGTGGCCGCGGCCGGGTGGTGGGCGTGAGCCGGTCCACCGCGGGATCGCCGGGCGCGAAGTCGTCCGTCGAGGTTAGCGACCAACTGCCATAGGGCTGCAACACGTGCATCAAGCCATCCAGACCCCAGCGCGAATTCGGATAGGAGCCGAGGTCTTTGGAAAATTTCAGCGAGGTTTCCGCACCGATGTGAAACAAACTCCGGTCCAGACCGTCCTCCGGGCCATCCACCGCCCCGTAGCGGGTGTATCCCAGCCCCGCCTGCGGAGTCACGCTGAGGCAACCGCCGAGCATCATCGGCATCGACAATTCCTGATAGGTCTGGAAGCGGCCGTAGCCCGAATCGAGCAACTGGTTGCGGATGGATTGCCGCTTTGGATCGCCTAACGGCAGGGCGACCATGCTTTCCGCCAGACGCCGCTCGTAGCCGTCGAGTTGATCGAGAAGCTGGCGGGCCGCGGGATCGGCAAGTGTGAGTCCCATCAGCGGATCTACGATCGCGCCGCGGGTGGGATCGGCCGCCTGCTCGCCGATGAGTCCGAGCGAGATGGTCCCTTCGTGAAGCACCGGCAGGCCGAACCACGGCGCGCGCGCGCGGTCATAGGCGAGCTCCGGCAGACGGCTGTCCGAGCGATGGAAATCGTTGATCCGGAACCGCGTGTAAAGGGACAGCAGAGAGTCGTCATCGCGCCGATAGATGCCGATCGTGTTGTCTGGCGCGGGATCGGTGCGATAGAGGGCGGTTTCAAAATCCTCCAGATAGTGCCGGTCGCTCAGCCAGGTGAGGTTAGAGTCGATCCTCCAGTCGCCGGCATCCGGGAGGTCCGGGGTCATCCGGTGTTTCAGCTCGATCCGATAGCGGTCCTCGTTGACGAAGCCGCGCGGCACGCCGGAGCGGGTAGTGTCGGGCGCGAGGTCGTTGAGATAATAAAAACTCAGGCCGCTGATTTCCTCGGTGTGATCGATGCGGGTGTCCACGAAGTCCACGCCGGTGCCGATGCCGCGGGTGGCGCGCAGGTCGAGATGCCAGCGGGACAGCAGCCAGGCGTCCTTGTTTTCGCCGGTGGCGGGATCGGTATCGCCGCCGAGCATGATGCCATAGGTGTTGAGCAGGAACGGGCCCCAGTTCGAGCGGGCTCCGGGGATGAAATGATATCCGAGTTCCGCGTCGAGTGGCTGGCTCAGATAGGGCAGCCAGAACACCGGCGTGTCGCCGGCGTATAACCGTAGGTCGTTGAATACGATTTTTTCTCCCGGATAGATCCGGGTTTTTTTGGCGCGGATCCAGTAGTTGGGGTCCTCGACGTCGTGGGTGGTGATGCCGGCGTCGGAGCCGACATACACTTGCCTGCCGCCGTGTTGCTCGACGGTGAATTTGCCGGCCTCCAGCAGGATCGGATCGAGCGAGGCGCGCAGTCCGCTGGCATCGAGGGATTTCCGCTCGTAATCATACACCGCGCGTTCGCCGCGTTGCATGAGATTTCCCTGATAGACGATCACCCCGCCCTCAAGCGTGACGGATTTTGCCTTCAGATCGAGCAGTGCGGTGTTGCAAAAAAGCTCCAGGCCGTTGTCCCCCACGATTTTGATCGGTCCGCCGAGGCGCACGCCGGTTTCGATGTTGCCCTCGATCTTGCCACCCTGATTGGTGATTTTAAGTTCCTTGGGCATCACGGGCTCCATCGCTCCGGGTGATCCGAAGGGGATTTCCGGCGGCGGCACCGGGGTGATCGTATCGACCGGCGGCGGTTGGCTCGGATCCGGCAGCACCTGCGCTGCCATGGCCGCGCATGGCAGGAACAGCAGCGGCAAGACGAGCCATGCACCGGATTTCAGCATCGGCGTGATCAAAGAACTACCGATCCCTAAAGTAAAGGGGGAAAGGCGGAGTTGAAATTCCGGTTTTACCACCCGTGAATTTGCGCCATCGTTCGTTCATGCATTTGTCGTCACGAGTCGCCATCCTCGGAGCCAGCGGATTTATCGGCCGCGGGTTGCCCCTTCGGCTTGCCCAAAAAGGCATTGCCTGCACGGGCCTCAGCCGCTCCGGTTCCGGCACGGTCCCGGGTATCGACCGCTGGCAGGCAGCGGCAACTCTGGATTTCACCGGTCACCATGGCGTGATCAATCTGGCGGGCGAGCCGATCGCCTGCCGTTGGAATGCCGCCAAGCGCCGGCTTTTCCATGAAAGCCGGGTGGGCCTGACCCGCCGCGTGGTCGAGGCCATCGGCAAGATGCCGGCGGACGCGCGGCCCAAGGTGCTGGTCAACGCCTCGGCCGTGGGCATTTACGGCGACCGGGGCGACGAGCTGCTCACCGAGGAATCGCCCCGGGGCAGCGGCTATTTGGCGGATCTGTGTTGCGCATGGGAAGCGGCCGCCATGGAGGCCGAGGCGCTCGGTATCCGGGTGGTGCTCTTGCGAACGGGCGTCGTCTTGGGCCGCGATGGCGGGGCCTTCGAGAAACTGGTGTTTCCGTTCAAGTTGGGCCTCGGCGGCCGACTCGGGTCGGGCAGGCAATGGATGCCGTGGATCCACCTCGACGACATCCGCGACGCGGTCGTCCACGCGCTGGTTTCCGAGTCGCTCTCGGGTGCCGTGAATTGCACCGCTCCTGCCGCGGATCGCAACCGTGACTTCACCCGGAAGCTGGCATCCGCGCTCCACCGTCCAGCGATTTTCCCAGTTCCGGCCGTTGTCCTGAAACTCGTCCTTGGGGATTTTGGCAGCGCGTTGCTGGCGGGTCAACACGCCCGGCCTGCGGCGTTGGAGGCCGATCATTTCACGTTCCGATTCCCTACGTTGGAATCAGCCTTCGAGGATTTGGTGGTTTAAATGCCGGCATGCCGCCCGGACGGCCGCGCGGTGGGCGGCAACCCGCGAGATGAGCGGCGCGTGAGTTGGCGTTTCGAAGGTAAATGAGAGCGGGCATCGTTGGTGGGCGAGAAAAATCGCCTCCGGCCAGCCGCCTGGGACATCCGCCTCCGCCGCGTGGAAAATCCAGCCCGGTTCCCGTGACGCATGGCCGTCAATGTCGGGCCCGGGGTCCGGCGGAAACCACGGGCCGACCGCAGCGATGATGTCGCGCGCCCGCCGTGGCTCGTCCGTGGCGAGATTGATTTCGTAGAGATAGAAGCCGTTGGCTTCCCAATCCTCATGCAATGAGAGAAACAGCGCGGGTCTCTCCCTCGCCTCAAGCCAAGCGGCATGCGCCGTCACCTCCCGGGTGTGGCGCAACAGATAGTCGCGGTTCAGATCGATTCCCGCGGCGTTTTCCCGGAGGCCTGCCGCCAAGCCCGTCGGATTGAGGGCCGGGCACACCAGCCAATGCCTTTCCGGTGTAAAGAATCCCCCGCTCATCAAGTCCAGCAACGCCAGTGGTCCCGCAGGTTCGTCCCCGTGAATGCCGGATGACAGGTAAACCCGCGGCCCGTCACCCGGGCGCTCCCACGCCATCAGCGGTCCGGCGTCCGTCTCCGCCAAGACGTGAGGCAAAAAACCCGCGTCCTCCGCCGCAGGTCCGAACGCGGGCAGAAACTCCGGCCATTGAAACACTTCGCTCATCGCCATCACCATGAAACACTTCCGCCGCCCGGGCAACCCCGGCGCTGCGCGAGAAAGTCGCGATTTTTGGACACACGCTGCTTGGCCCCGGCGTATCTCCTCCGGAAGAACCTCATGACCGCACGAAATTCAATCTTCACCCATGCCGCGGTTTTTGCTGCCGGAGCAGCCTTGGCGCTGGTGGCATCCCACCCGAATCCGACGCCTTCCAATGCCGACGCAAATGCCGCTTCGGACCGCAGTAGTTCAGGTCACACGGGGGAGTCGGCAGGCTCCGGCGAGGACGCCAGGTCCGCTGCCCACCGCGAGCGGCAGGACGTTTCCACCCTCTCCGGCAGGACCAAGGCTGCGACCGCCCAGCGCTTGGCCAATATCGTCAAAATCGGCGATCCCATGGAACGCCAGTCCGCCTTGATGGAATTGATCAACCGCCTCGGCCCCGGCGAGTTCGCCGCCGTGGCGGAACAATTCCGCGATCTCGATCATTTCGGCAACTCGCGCGGCGAATTCGATCTCATCCTGCGCGGCTGGGCCAAGGCTGACCCGCTGGCCGCTCTCGAATACACCGCCAAACAACCGAACAACGGAGCGGACACCGCGGTGATTCTGGCGACCTGGGCGGGAAACGACGCCGCGGCCGCCGAACGCTGGGCTCTCGATCACCACCAAGGCGATGGCCCCAATCCCCTGCTGGCAGCCGTGATCCGCGGCATCGCCTTGTACGACATCGCGCAGGCCTCCCGGCTCGTCGCTGCCATGCCCTCCAGCCGCGAGCGCGGCGAAGCGGTGGATGCGATCACGCGCGCCCTCCTGATGCAGGGGACGGATGCGGCAATGGCCTATCCGGCCTCGATCCAGGATCTCCAACTGCGCGCCGGCTTCGTCGCCGCGATTGCGGATCGCATCGCCGCCAAGGACGCCACCCAGGCGGCCGCTTGGGTGGCGTCCGTCGGCGAGGTTGAGAGCCAGAGCGCCGCCGCCCGTGAGGTGGCTGAAGCCTTGGCAAAACAGGACCTCGCGTCCGCCGCCGAGTGGCTGCGCAAGCTCCAGCCGGCAGCCCAAGCCGAAGCCGCGCGCGGCATCATCCCGGTGATGTCGTCCTCGGACATCGGAGGAACCGCCCAGTGGGTTTCGACCCTTGCCGGCCTGCCCAACTATGACCGGGTGGTGGAGGAGTTTGTCTGGAGTTGCGACTACCGGGACCCGGAACAATCCGCCGCCTGGATCCAGGGCATCGCCGACCCCGACCAGCGCGCCAGTCTCTATCACCGCATGCTCGGCGAATGGGCCAAGCGCGATGCCGGAGCCGTGAAACTCTGGGTGGCTAACAATCCGGTGCCCGCCAGTGTGACCCGGCGTTTCACCCGCTGAGTGGCTTGGCGAGCTTCGCCGCCCGCCGGGCAAGGGGATGAAGTCACCGCATCGCCTCCCTAACGGCTGTCGGCAAGTTGACCGCTCCGTTGCCGCCGAGGCGGGCGTCGATTTCCTCGAGGCGCTGGATCAGATCGCGGACCTCGTTTCTAGCAGCAGGACCGCCGGCGGCGGCGCAGTAGTGGGTGCGGCAGCCGAAGGGGCGGCCGTCGTAGATCCGGCACTTGCCGGTGTGCGGGTGGAGAAACGGGCAGCTGCCATCGGCGGGGATGATCACTTCCTTGCGCCCGGAGGCCTTCCAAGCGCGGGCGGCGACGAGCGCCTCGCCGCGGGTGAGGTAGGGCATCCGGCCTGTTAGCTTGAAGCGGCAGCAAGCGGCGAGCCCGGTGCAGTTTCGATCGATGGGCCGGAGCTGCCACTCGCCGTAGATCTCGCGGACCTCGCGTGCGGCCTCGGCGGGGTCGGGCTTGGATTTCATGCGGGATCTGGCGGGATCAAGGGGCCAGGGCCTTTTCGATGGCCGCGACGAGTCCCGGGCTGTCCGGAGTTTCCTTCGGTTCGAAACGGGCAAGCGCCTTGCCGTCCTTGCCGATCAGAAACTTGCCGAAGTTCCACTTCACGTCGCCGGGAAATGCCCCGTCCTTGCCGGTGAGCGCGGCATAGAGCAAGTGCTGCTCCGCACCCTTGACGTGGATTTTTTCCATCAGCGGGAAAGTCACGGAGTATGTCGTTTTGCAAAACTCCTGAATCTCCTCGGTGGTCCCGGGTTCCTGTGCGCCGAAGTCGTTGCAGGGGAATCCGATCACCGTGAAATCTTTCCCGCCATATTTCTTCTGGAGCGCCTCAAGACCTTCGTATTGCGGGGTGAGTCCGCATTTGGACGCGGTGTTCACCACCAGCACGACCCTGCCCTTGTAGGCGGCCAGCGAGCTGTCCTTGCCGGCGATGGTCTTGAAGGGAATGGCGGCCAGCTCCGCAGCATGGCTCGAGGCGAGCGCCACTACGGCGCAGAGGGAAGTGAGGAGTTTCATCGGTGTGAGACTACCCGCAAGGCCCACCTGTGCAAGGGAGAAGCTGGGACGGTGCGTCCCTCCCTTTAGCCTGCCACGATGTTGAGCAGCTTGCCGGGGACGAAGACGATCTTGCGGATGGTCTTGCCGTCGGTGTGTTCCTTGACCTTGGCACTGGCGAGGCCGGCGGCAGTGGCGGTTGCCTCGTCGGCGTCCTTGGAAATCATCAGGCGGTCGCGCAGCTTGCCGTTCACCTGGATGATGAACTCAATCTCGCTGCGGATGAGGGCTTCGGGGTTGTAGACGGGCCAGGTGGTTTCGGATAGAAGATGGGCCGGGCGGTTGAATACCGCCGCCACGCGGGCGTTGATCTCCTCCGCGAGGTGCGGTGCGAAGGGGTTGAGGACGGTTAGGAATTGCGTGAACTCCTTCAACGGCACGACATCCGCCTGGGTGAAGGCGTTGGTGCAGATCATCATCTGCGAGATGGCGGTGTTGAAGCTGAGCTTTTCAATGTCCTCACCGACTTTTTTGAGTGTCTCATGCACCACGCGGAGCAGTTCCTTGTCGGTGCAGGGAACCTCCCGGATCTTCGGGGAAATCTGATAGAATCCATCCGTTTGTTCCTCGCAGGCGACACGCCAGACGCGGGCGAGAAAACGGGAAACGCCCTCGACTCCCTTCATCTGCCAGGGTTTCACCTGTTCGAGCGGGCCCATGAACATTTCATAGAGGCGCAATGCGTCGGCACCGTATTCTTTGACGACGTCGTCGGGGTTGACCACGTTGCCGCGGGACTTGGACATTTTCTGTCCGTCCTCGCCCAAGATGAGTCCCTGGTTGACGAGTTTCTGAAACGGCTCGGGCGTGGTGACGTGGCCGAGGTCGAAGAGCGCCTTGTGCCAGAAACGGGCGTAGAGCAGGTGAAGCACGGCGTGCTCGGTGCCGCCAACGTAGAGATCGACCATCCCCGATGGTTGATGGTTGATGGTTGATGGTTGATTGGAAGAGGACCAATAGGCTTCGGCTTCTTTGGAGATGAAGCGGCTGGTGTTGCCGGGATCGCAGTAGCGGAGGTAATACCAGCAGGAGCCGGCCCATTGGGGCATGGTGTTGGTTTCGTGGGTGGAACCGTCAGGGCGATTCACCCAGTCGGTGGCCTTGCTGAGCAGGGGCTCGGGGGTGCCGCTGGGTTTGTAGTCGTCGAGCGGCGGTGCGAGCAGGGGGAGTTCGCTGTCGGAAATAGCGTGGTGATGGCCGTCTTTCCACACAATCGGAAACGGTTCGCCCCAGTAACGCTGGCGCGAGAACAGCCAGTCGCGGAGTTTGTATTGGATGCGGCGCTTGCCTTTTGCGTTGGACTCCAGCCAGTCGATCATCTTCGCCTTGGCTTCCGCGGTGGAGAGTTCGTTAAGACAATACCGCTCTCCTTTCGGATCTTTTAATCCCCAGCCGTGTGGAGGCGAATGGATTGCGATACCATGATCGCAGAAGGCAGTTTTCAGAGGCATCAGAACTCCGTATCCGGCAGGCAAATCACTAGGTATAACAACTTGTACGATGGGAAGATTAAATCTATTGGCAAATTCAAAATCCCTCTCATCATGCGCCGGGACTGCCATGATCGCGCCGGTGCCGTAGCCCATCATGACATAGTCGGCGATCCAGATGGGGATTTGTTCATTGTTGACGGGATTGATAGCGTAAGCGCCGGTGAAGACGCCGGACTTGTCCTTGTTGAGATCGCCGCGGTCCATGTCGGACTTGGAGGAGCAGGATTTCTGATAGGATCCGACGATGTCCTTCTGTTCGGCGGTGGTGATTTCCGGAACAAAGGGATGTTCGGGCGCGAGCACCATGTAGGTGGCGCCAAAGAGCGTGTCCGGCCGGGTGGTGAAGACGGTGACTTTGTGGCCTTGAACGTCGAAATCAACCTCCGCTCCTTCACTTCTCCCGATCCAGTTTTTCTGCAACATCTTGATGCCGTCGGGCCAATCGAGCGTGTCGAGTTCGTCGATGAGGCGCTGGGCGTATTTGGTGATGCGCAGCATCCACTGGCGCAGCGGGCGGCGCTCGACGGTGTGGCCTTTGGATTTCCATTCCTCGACTTCCTCGTTGGCGAGCACGGTGCCGAGGTCGGGTGACCACCAGACGGGGGTGTTAGCGACGTAGGCGAAGCGGACTTCGTCGATTTGCTCGCGGGTCCAGCCTTTGGCTGCGAGCTCGCTAACGGGTTTGGCCCGGTTGGTTTCCTCGCAGAAATACGAGTTGTAGAGCTGGAGGAAAATCCACTGCGTCCAGCGCACGTATTCGGGATCGGTGGTGGCGATTTCCCGGTCCCAATCGTAGGCAAAACCCAGCGACTTGAGCTGGCGGCGGAAGTTGGCGATGTTGTTTGCCGTGTTGATCGCGGGATGCTCGCCGGTTTTGCGGGCGTGTTCCTCCGCCGGCAGTCCGAAAGCATCGTAGCCCATCGGATGCAGCACGTTGAAGCCGTTCATCCGCTTGTAGCGGCCGATGATGTCGGTGGCGGTGTAGCCCTCCGGGTGGCCGACGTGCAGGCCCGAACCGCTCGGGTAGGGGAACATGTCGAGCACGTAGTATTTCGGCTTCGTGGGATCGAAGTCCGGATCGCCCGGGCCGGGGGTGCGGAAGGTTTTTTCGGACTCCCAGCGCTGTTGCCATTGGGGCTCGAACTCGCGGAAGGGGAATGGTTTGCGGGCGTCGGACATGATCGGGAAAGGCCGCGGACTGTGGAGGCGGGTGCCTGATTTGAAAAGAAAAACCCCTGATTCCGCTGTCCGCCCCTATCCGGCCACGGCATGCCCGAATTCTTTTGCGGGACGTGCCTGATAGGGACCCGGCTGCCCTTTCGTTCAGACGCCCTTCCGCAAATCCCGTGCGCTCCACAATCGATCCGCCGCAGCCGATCCACTGCCGCGAAGTTTGCGAGCGCCATCTTTGCGCTGATTCCCGAAGCGATCCCTGCATTTTGTGAAAATCTCGTCTACGAATCCGCGACTGCCGATCACCGCGCCGTCGGTAAAATATCTGACCCGGCAACGCAGCATGCGTCCCAATGCCACGTCCCGGCTCGTTTGAAGCGCGTCCAGTTCCGTCGCGACATTGGCTCTTTTCATTCCCTTCCTCACCACCTTCACCTCCAGTTCACCGGCTTCATTCACCATTTCCTTGAGTTTTTCCTCCCCGTCTTCCAGCAGAATCATCCGGTATTCCTTCGATACCCGGCCGGCCCAGAGATCGGCGTCCGCGACCCAACCTTTGTGCGCCATCAACGCACGGACCAATCCTGCCCGCGCTTTTTTCCCGTTTCCCTTCGGGCCTCCGCCCATCGCTTCTCCGTAGCTGCTCCAGCGATAATCTGCCGGATTCACCACCATTCCCGCTCTCACAGGATTCAAATCGATATACGCCGCCATCGTCCTGGCTGCGACACCCTCCTCCACCAGCACGCTCTTGAACCGGCTTTCCCACAAGGTGCCCGTCCGTTCGTGTTTCACATTGAACCACCGCGTGAAGCGCTGCAACAGCGCTTTCATGAACTCTCCCAGATCGTGCATTCGATAGGTAAAACGTTCGTGAATCCTCAGCACCAGCGACTCATCCGCCAGGCCATCCCGCACCTTTTTCCGAGCTTCCGCCAACTCCTTCGCAACTTCCGCCACCAGCGCCTCGCTGTAAATGGCATCCAGGCGTTTCAGCAAAGCCTCGTCGGACAAGCCACCCTCCACCATCGGCGGCACTTCCAGTAGCAAATGCACATGGTTGCACATTAGGCAGTAAGCCAGCACCCGGCAGCCCGAGAAATTTTCATACATCCGCATGAATGTCCGCAGTTTTTCCTTCTCCGCCTGGCCGAACGCCAACCGCCGCTCCACCACCCGCGTCACGCAGTGGTAGATCACCGGTCGCTCAAACGAATCCTTCCACGGCGCCAGCCACCGCGTGCCCTTCACCATGCCTTTGGGTCGTCTCATGCAACTCACTCTGCCGATTTCCGCCGGACCTGCAAGAGGTTTCTCTATAATGTCTCTGTGGCGTTGTAGCATGTAGTGTGGCTTCACTGTGGTTTCAGGTGTGTCGGAGCCTGGGGGGAGGGCTGCGTGGCGTTAGGGCGCGGGCTCCAGGGTGTAGCGGTCCTTGCCGTCCTTCACCAGCCAGCCTTGTTCGGCGAGGTGGGCTCGGAGGGCATCGGATTCGGCCCAGTTTTTGGCGAGGCGGGCCTGCCAGCGGGCCTCGGCCAGGGCGTGGACGGGTTCCGGGATGTTAGCGGGATCGGCGGGGGCTTCCTCGGGCAGGGCGAGGCCGAGCGCGCGGAGCACCCGGTTGAATCCGGCGAGGGCGGCGGCGGCGTTTTTTCCAGTTAGATCCGCGGCTTCACGCAGGCCGGTGAAAAGCCCGCCGAGCGCGGCGGGCGTGTTGAGGTCGTCGTTGAGGTTGTCCCAAGCGGGCTGGAACGGGCCGAAACCGGCGGAATCGAGGTGGGTGTCGGCTCCCATTCGCGCGGCCAGCGCGCGCGCGCCGCGGGCGAGTTTGGCCAGCGCCTCGCGGGCGGCGGAGAGCGAATCGAGCGTGAAATTCAGTGGTTTTCGGTAGTGGCCGCCGATGAGCACGTAGCGGACTTCCATCGGGGTGAAGCCGCGGGTTTCCAAGTCGGCGAGGGTGTAAAGATTGCCGAGGGATTTCGACATTTTCCCGCCATCCACCAGCAAATGCGTGATGTGAAACCAATGCGCGGCGAAGTGACCGCCGCAGGCGCAGGCGCTTTGGGCAATCTCGTTTTCATGATGCGGGAACACCAGATCGACCCCGCCCGAGTGGAGGTCGAAGGAATTGCCGAGGTATTCCTGGATCATCGCCGAGCACTCGAGGTGCCAACCGGGACGGCCTTCGCCCCATGGCGAGGGCCAGAAGTTGTCGCCGTCTTCCGGGCGGCGGGCTTTCCACAGCACGAAGTCCGAGACGCCGTCCTTTTCATATTCGTCGGCGTTGGCGCGGGTGTTCTGGGTTTTTCCGAGGTCCAGTTCGCGTTGGTCGAGCCGCGAGAGTTTTCCATAGCCCGGAAACGAAGCGATTTTAAAATAGACCGAGCCGTCGTCCGACGCATAGGCGTGCCCCTTCGCCACCAGCGCCTCGATCATGGCGATCTGCTGTGGAATGTGCTCGACGGCGCTGGGCTCGATGTGCGGCGGTAGGAGACCGAGTTTTTGGCAATCCACCTGGAATTTTGCCGTCCAGCCGGCGGTGAAATCGGAGAGAGTCTGGCCGGCTTTCCGGGAATCCCGAATGGTCTTGTCGTCCACGTCAGTGATGTTACGGACGTGGAGGGTGCGGGTAGCGCCAGTTTCCAGCGTGCGCCGCAGCACATCCTGGAGCACAAAAGTGCGGAAATTTCCGATGTGCGCCGGCCCGTAAACGGTGGGGCCGCAGCAATAAAATCGAAAGGTCGAGCCAGCGATCGGGCGCAGGTCGTGTTCAGTCCGGGTCAGCGTGTCGAATAGCCGCATGGCCGGGGTTTAAGGAGCGGAGGGCGAAGAGCCAAGAGCGAAGAGTGGCGAGCGCGGAGAAAACGGATCAATCGGCTTTCCGCCGGTGACGGCGGAAAGCCGCCGCCGCAGACTCGTCAGGGCGGCCAGCGACATCACTCCGGGTTCCGGGACCGCCTGGCTCTGGACCTCGAGACATCCACCCATTGCGGCGCGCGGCCTTCCGCAACGACTGCCACGGGAATTCGAATCGAACGATCCGCCGGAGACGCCGCCATCGTGTGGGAAACCGCCTGCTGGACACCGGGCGTTTGCGTGGATGGTTCCGCCCCGCGCAAGATCCACGCGGCGACCGGCGGGGATGCCAGGAGCAACCCCATCCACAGGACGTTGATGTTCAAAATGCCCAACAAGACACCCGCCATTGATTTCATTTTTAAAACAATCAAGAAACATGCAGTATTTTTGTGGATTTCGGAGGTTGGGAACGCGGCCAATCGAGGGTATGGTGCGCCAGAGATGACACGAACGGACGACGACAACCGGGTGAAACAAGTTGCTGTGGGGGTGGGCATCCTCGCGGTGCTGGCCTTGATCGTTTGCGGATCGCTGGTCGGGTGGCGCTACTTGCCGGGACTATTTGGCGAGTGGATCGGGATGATGGCGGGGGTGATGACAACGCCGTTTTTTCTCGAGACCTCGTTTGTGATCATCGGCCTGACGGTGGTGTTGGCGATCAACCACTGGCGCCAGAAGCGAGCGGGCGATGAGTTCATGTATCTGGAACAAATCGAGGGAGCCGACGTGCCAGCGGGTCTTCCCGGGCACGCCAAATGGACAGTTTATCGCGCCGAGCCGCTTGAAGGAGAGATTCCGCCGTTGCAGGCGCAGGCGGAGGGCGCATTGGCGATTGGAGATCATGAAGCGGCAACGGAATGCATCGCCGCAATGTCCGAGGCGGAGTTAAAGCGGCCGGAGACGCTGCGGTTGCGGTTGGAATTGGCGAAGGCGACGGGCCGGGAAGACTTGGTTGATCGTTTGGAAAACGTATTGCGCATGGTGAAGGCGGAAATTCTCTAAACATTTGAACACTACGCGATGATTACCTTTAGGAAAGAGTGGGTGTTTGGTTTGAATCTCCGCCGTGAACGCAGACCTAACACCCATGAATGCTGCAAATTTTCATAAAATGGCTCATGGGGACATCGCCGGATTGAGGGACCTCGCGTTCGATTTTTTCAACGACACCCGCCGTTTGATGACCGGCTGGATGGCGATGATCGAGGCCGGGAACTTCGGGCCCTTGCGCGAAGACCTGCACCGCTGCAAAGGCGGGGCATCCATTTTCGGACTTGAACGCCTTGTGGCGTTGATCGGCGCTCATGAGAGCCCGAGGGTGCTTGAGACCCGTGGCTTCGACCTGGCGGCCTTCGAACACGAACTCAGCGCGGCGGAAAGCGCCGTGGCGGAAATGGCGGGATAATGGCGGCGGGAGTTCAAGCGCCGGAAAAGGAACTGCGCTTCACCCGCTCCGGGCAGGCCAGCGCGTTCTGGGTGGCTTCGGCCGTGCTCACCGCAGTGTGCGTCACGCTGGCGGCGACTTCGATCTATCGGGACGTCAATCCCCAGGTGCCGCATCCGGTATGGGCGCTGGCACCGCTGGCCCTGGCGGCGGTGGCCGCACGCCAGGCGGTGAACCTGACCCGCCACGCCTATTTGATTCTAACGCCGCTGGGGATCGAGATTTTCCCATTCTTCCGCCCTTCCGCTGGCATGCGCCTGGTGGTGTGGCAGGAGGTGGACACCGCCGAGGTGAATGCCGACGGCAGCGTGCTGACCCTCCATCACGACGCGGCGAAAACCTCGGGCATTCACTTGTCGCTCAAGCCGATTCGCGCGGACCGGCGGATGCTGATCGCCAAGGCGGTCATCGGACGAGTCGCCAAGGGTTGAGGCTGCCGCGTAAGTCTTTGGTATGACTTTGATCATCAACGTCCGTCCTGCCGTGAATTCGAGCGGTTTTACCACTGAGGCACTGAGCACCACTGGAGCCACGGAAAATCCGTTCTTGCAGTGGTGCTCAGTGTTTCATGGGTCGGATTGCGCGCCCCACAAGGGTCCGTCGGCACCGGACTTCATCTTTCCAAGTTGACGCGCAACCTGAAAATCATTGTGCATCCCTGATTCCGGATTCCATATTCCGCGCCATGCGTCCCCACTCCCGGCAAATCCTCGGCGTCGAAGAAACCTTTGGCCGGAATGGTTGGCATTGCGAACTGGTCGAAGGCCGCGACGTGCTGCGCGCGGGGTTCGAGGCGCATCACACCCGTGTCGATTTGATCGCCCAAGCCTACCCGCAACTCAACGCTCTGAGCATCGTGTCCGAGTCGCCCATGGGTCTCGATGAGGAACACCTGCCGGTGGTGCTCGAACTGTTGGCGCGTGCGAACAAACAACTCACGCTCGGCGGTTTCGAATACGATCTTGATCGCGAAATGCTGGTCTTCCGCACCACCAATCTGTTTGAGCGCGAACGCTTCGATTCCGATATTATTTCCTCGATGGTGCATTGCGCGATCGCCGAACTGGACCGCATCACCCCGTATGTGGCCATCGTGCGGGACACCCGGGGAGATCTGTTGGAAGACCTCGATCTCCAGCGTCTGCTGATGCGCGAGGATGTGATTCCGCCGATGCCGGGAGATCAGGAGGAAGAGGAGTATTGATCGAACGAGAGGACGCCCTGGTTTGACGGCGGTTCGAGGATTTTTCGGCGTGACCGGTTGCGCATCCGTCGGCAAGCTGCGTTGCAGTCCACCACGCCGCGCATTATGGGAAACCTCACCGCCTTCGAACAGCAGATGACCGCCGCCGGAATGGGCGACGCCGCGATCCGCGCCTTCCGCCGGAATTACGAGGCGCTGTTGCGCAATGAAACCGGGATGATCCCCGAGGAAACCATCGCGCCGGCCGGAAAACTGGCGGCGCTTGAGGCAATCGCCGGCGGGACTCCCGCGGACGCGGCGTTGCTCTCGCAAGCCGTGGTTATCAAACTCAACGGCGGGCTTGGCACCGGCATGGGCCTGCAGGGGCCGAAAAGCCTGTTGTCCGTTCGGGACGGCGTCAATTTCCTCGATCTCATGGTTCGCCAGATTCTCGAACTCCGGAAAACCAGCGGCACACCCGTCCGGCTGCTCCTGATGAACAGCTTCAGCACCAGCGGGGACACGCTCGCCCACCTGCAACGCTACCGCACCGACGGCCTGGCGGAAGCCTCGGAAGTCGAGTTGATGCAAAACCAAATTCCGAAAATCGATGCGGCGACCTTGGAGCCCGTTTCATGGCCGGCGGATCCAGATCTCGAATGGTGCCCGCCGGGCCACGGCGATCTTTACCCGGCGCTGATTGGCAGCGGCTGGCTCGACCGCCTGCTGGCGGAAGGGGTGAACTATGCCTTCATTTCCAATTCCGACAATCTGGGAGCGATCCTCGACCCCGTGATCTTGCGGCATTTCGCCGATTCCGGAGCGCCGTTTCTGATGGAAGCCACCCGCCGCACGGCGGCCGATCGCAAGGGCGGCCACCTCGCGCGGCGCAAGGCGGACGGGCGCTTGCTGCTCCGGGAAGTCGCCCAATGCCCGGACGCGGACCTCGATGCTTTTCAAGACATCGATCGCCATGCCTACTTCAACACCAACAGCCTGTGGCTCCGTCTGGACTTGTTAAAAGAACAACTGGCCGTCGATCACGGGGTGCTCCCACTGCCGATGATCCGCAACAACAAGACCGTCGATCCGCGCGACACAAGCTCCCCGGCGGTGATCCAATTGGAAAGCGCCATGGGTGCGGCGATCGAATGTTTTGAAGGCTCCGCGGCCATTGAAGTGCCGCGCAGCCGTTTCGCGCCGGTGAAGACCACGGGAGACCTGTTCGCCCTGCGCTCGGATGCCTACGATGTCTTCGGAAACGGCCAGGTCCGGCTGCATGCCTCACGGCGCGGCGAACCGCCGGTCATCGCTTTGTCGAGCGCCTACAAACTCGTGGATTCGCTTGAAGCGCTTGGCGTGCCAAGCCTGATCGGCTGCCGCTCGCTCAGCGTCAGTGGTCCGGTCCGGTTCGCTCCCGGCGTCGTGATCCAAGGCGATGTGGAGGTGGAGAACTCCGGCGCGGAAACCGTGGAACTGGCGGCCGGAATCTATCGCGATCAAACCGTGAAGCTCTGAAGGTCGGACACCACCGAAAATTTTCCGATGACGGCACTTGCCAACCCCAGAGCTTGTCTCTAAGCGGTTGTCTGCAATGGCTAGCATCGGTCTTTTCCCTTTCCCAGCGCACGGCTTCGGTGCCGTGATTTTTGATTGTGACGGCACCTTGGTGGACTCGATGCCCGCGCATTTCGAAGCGTGGTGCGAGGCCTTGGCGCTTTACGGTGCCGGCGGGGTTTTCAAGGAAGATGTCTTCCTTGCGATGGGCGGCCGCCCGACCCGCGACATCGTGGTCGAGCTGAATGATGAATACAATCTCCACCTCGATCCCGAAGCCGTGTCCCTTGCGAAACGCGAGGCCTTTCTCAGGCGCCTGCAATCCGTCACCCTGATCGACGAGGTGGCAGCCTTCGCCGAATCCCTGCGCGGCAAGGTCCCGATGGCCATCGCCAGCGGCGGCACCCGCATGGTCGTTGAAAAAATCCTTCATTTTGTCGGCATCTCCGACTGGTTCGATGAAGTGGTGACTGCGGATGATGTGCCCGAAGGGAAACCCGCGCCAGATGTGTTTCTGCACGCGGCCCGCCTGCTCGGTGTCGGCCCCTCCAAGTGCCTGGCGTTGGAGGACGCTCCGGCGGGGATTCTCGCCGCCCAGCGCGCCGGGATGCAGGTCATCTCGATTCCCTCGCCGTGGGCATCCCCGGTGTTCTGAGCGATTTCCGAGGTGCCGCTTTTGTATTGTTCGTTGTCGAACTTCGCGAGTGTTCCGTTTCGAATCGGGCGCCGAGCTCGGTGTCGAGGTAGTCCGCCCAAGTGCAAATTCGGAGGGTCGGTTGCTTGCTTTTGTTGCATCCCGGAAGGGCGCCGGCAGCGAGGGCGGCCGATGAGGTGGCGAGGAAATGGCGGCGTTTTATGGTGGTTTACGTCATGGGAAAACCAAATCATCTGGCGTTTGCCCATGCCAATTTCGCGGGCTTGCGGTCACGCGGAGCGGCGCTAGCATCCTGGAAATGAGCCGACGATCGAGAAGACGCGGAACCGGGGGCGGGCAAGGCTGGCTGGGCAAGGCGGCGCTCGGGCTGATCGTGGCCGGGGTGCTGGTTGCGGCAATCCTCTATGCGAGGGTGCGGAGCTACCTGCACAGTGATGGTTTCCGGCAGTTTTTATCCGTCAAGGCCAGCCAGGCAGCCAATGTGGATGGACGGTTCACGCCATTCCGGTGGGATGGTCTGGCGGTGGATACCTCGGCCTTCGAGGCCACCGGAGAGGGACTCATCAAGGACCTGCGGGTTGAAGGCCTGCACACCGAGGTGGGCGTGGGTGGGCTGCGCCGCGGCGTGTGGGAAATCCGCGGCTCGCGGGTGCAGCGGTTGGAGGTTTCCGTAGATGCCAGAAACCGTGGCTTGCCGACGGCACCGCGGGTGGCAACCAAAGCTCCGCCGCCGCCAAGGGCTAGGGGCTGGTTGCCCCGGGAAGTCGAGCTGCAGGGCATGGAGGTGGGCGAATTGGTGGTGAAGGCGCTGCTCGATCCCGGTCCGGCATCCGTCACCGGCATGAAACTGCGGGTGGAACCGGCCGCAAAGAAGGACGCGTTCCGGGTCGAGGTGGCGGATGGCACGATCCGCCTGCCCTTCGGATTGGTGCCGGAACTCCGACTGGACCGGGCGCGCCTGCGCTATCAGGACGGACAGGTTTTCCTCAACAGCGCGAACGCCTCGGCTTGGAAAGACGGACGGCTCGCAGCGTCCGGCGAGTGGGATGCGGCCTGCGGGCGATACGCGCTTGAAGGGGATGTTGCCGGGGTGAAATGCGAGGATCTTTGCAATGAGGATTGGTCGAAGCGGTTCATCGGCGACCTCGAATCCGATTTCACCTTGGACAACCACGGCGGCGCGCCGGTGGCACGGGGCCGGCTGACCGTGCGCAACGGCACGCTCACCGCCCTGCCGGTGCTGGACACGCTGGCTGCGTATGCCGATACCCGCCGCTTCCGGGTGCTCTCCCTCAGCGAGGCCCACACCGATTGGCGCTGGAAAAACGGCGAGATTCTCCTGTCCAACTTGGTGCTCGCCAGCGAAGGCCTGGTGCGACTGGAGGGCAACCTCGTCATCCGCGGCAAGGCACTCGACGGAACCTTTCGTCTCGGTCTGGCACCCGGCACGCTCGCGACAATTCCCGGCGCGGAAACCGATGTGTTTGTGGCCGGCGAGCGGGGCCTGGTCTGGGCTCCGCTGCGCATCACCGGCACTCTGGACGATCCCAAGGAGGACATCACGGACCGCCTGATCGCGGCGGCCGGCCTGCGCATGTTCGACGTCCTCCCGGAAACCGGCGAAAAAGTCATCAAATTCTCCCGCTCGGTGCTCGGCGACAGCCCCTACAAGGCGGTGGACAAGGGCGTCAAAATCATCGAAGCGGGCGCCGGTGTCGTGGAGGGCGTCGGAAACATCATCGATGGATTTTTCGGCTCTGGCAGACCGAAAGAACCGGAACCGACTCCCGAACTGGAACCGAAACCGGAAACCCCGTAAGGAATTTCAGGGGATTGCGGCGGCGGAATCCGCCATTCCTGAATTTTTACTTCAGTGAGCTGGGCGGTGACGGGAAGAGAATGGCAGAATCTTTGCCAACAGAATCATTTTTACAGAACCCTGCAAACAGGGTTTCCTAACTAATCCTAATCATTCTGCTGTCAATGACTCTGACAAAACAACCCAACTTTCTTCTTCCACTCATCTAGCGATTGTGCCAGAATGTAAGGATTGATAGGTCTTGTCAGACCACGTCCCGAAAACAATCAATCCAACCCACATCCCAAGTTTGTGATTTCCCCGGAAAATTCACTCCCTGACGGTGGCAAGCCCGCGTTTACCCTGATCGAAATGATCGCGGTCATCGCAATTTCCGTGATTCTGCTAGTGGCTGGCGCGAATCTTCTGACCGGCAGCGGCACGCAGTCCCGCAAGGCGGGTGCGGATCTGCTGGCGGGAATGATCGAGCAGGCGCGTACCGCGGCCATCACACACCGGTCCCACGTGGTGCTGGCCGTGGCGGAGCCCGGGGATCTATCGGAGGACGATGGACGCTGCCGGTTGGGCTTGTTCCGGGTGGAAACCTGGCCGGCTTTACCGCCGGATTCGGTCGAGGCCGTCCTGATGGGCCGTTGGCGGACCTTGGAAACCGGCGTCATCCCGATCGGCGGCGAAGTGGAAGGTGTGATAAATCCGTTGGATGGCGATGAACTCACGATTTCCTATGGAACGACACGTCCCCTAACCGTGAGAGCGCATGCCATCGGTTTCAATCCGCGCGGCGGGCTTCACTATCCGCCAGGCTCAGGAACCGTCACCTTGCGCCTCGCGGAAGGCTACTATCGGGAGGGCAAGGCCACGGCCTATCGACACGGAGCCTCCGGGGCCATTGCTGAAAACCGCCTGAAAATCGGCCGTGTCACTGCGCGTCCCTATCGCATCGACGAATGAAGCCGCACTTCTGCCAGAGATCCTTCCCGCGCGGCGTTTCGTTGATCGAGGCGATGATCGCCATCGGTGTATTAGCCGTGGCGATTCCGCTGGTTTTTGCCGCTTTGGCGGAATCCGGGAACAGCGGACTCGCCTCGCAGGCGGAAACCCGCAGCACCTGGATGGTCCCCGCCTGCATGGACGAAATCCGCGCCTCACGCGACGGCCGCCCGCGATTTTTCACCGCCACCACGACCGGACAGGCGTTCCCTCCCGCCGGTGAGGTGTGGGCCCTCGCTTTTGGCTCCGATGGCAAACCGATCGGGAAACTATCCAAAGCACTTTATGAGAAGGGAGTCAGGGAGCTCGACGGAACCAGCGTCCGCTGCATCGCCTCGGTGACCTCGTCGGAATTGCCCGCGAAAGCCGGATCCATTCCGATGTTGCAGGTCGGAATTTTCTTGGAATATCCAGCCGCATCGCCTCAGGTCAAACGCCGGAAAATCGATTTCCACACCCGCATCCCATGACGTCCGCGCCCCTGGATTCCCGCGGCTTTTCCCTGATCGAACTGATGTGTTCAATGACGATCGGGTCGATGATCCTGCTGGCGGCGGCAGCTTTGTTAGGAAGCTCGGGCGACGGCTATGAGCGCGTCGGAGGCGGCGTGGCGAGCGAGCGCGAGGGTCGGGCGGTGATCACGCAGCTCGCTACGGATTTGTCCACTGCCCGTTTCCATCAGAATGGCGTGCTTGAAATATCGGTAGCCGCCTGGCCCGCCGACCGCTTGGGCTTTCTCAGTCTCCAGCCTCCCCAGTCCCAGTCCGATGCCGGCCGGATCGGTGATCTTTGCGCGGTGGTGTATTATATCAAGGATCTCACAATCGGCGGAAAGACTGTCCGATGCCTGATGCGCGGCTTTCGTGAAAGCGCGGATACGTTCAAGGCGTTAGGAAACAACCGGGTTGCCTCCCTTTTCACGGAGCGGAGCCACATCGACGAACCGGTCGCCTTCGGGGTCGTGGCGTTCGAAGCGCGGCCGAAGTCGCGCGATGCGTCGGGCAAGTGGATCGACTGGTTAGAAAACGACATTGCTGGCCCCGAGGCGCTCGATGTGCGTCTGATCATCGCCCGCCGTGATCTGGCAGGAAAACTCAAGCTGCCGCGGGATTGGGATGGCGCGGGAACCACCGCACACCTGCTAGGAAAGGCGGCCGGGGCGGACCGCCACGCGAAGCTCGAAGTGTTTGCAACCCTGATTCGTTATGGAAACCATGAGAGCTCGTAGCCTCCTGTCCCGGCGAGTCAGGGCGGCGGGATTCACCCTGCCCGCCATCCTTGTCATCGTCAGCGCGCTGCTCATTCTTGCGGTGGGGATTCTGCTGGTCGCCGGCACCGAACGGAGCACGGCGCGCGCGTTTGTGGAGCGCCAGCGCGCCGATCTAGCCGTCCGTGCCGGGCTGGAGGAAGTTCGCGGAATCCTGGCAATTGAAGCGGCCAACGACGATTTCCTGATTCTCCAACACACGCAGGCACCCGTTGCGAAAAAAGATCCGATTGCCTATCTCTATCTCGCCCGCGGATCGGGTGGGGGTAAATCCTTGAACTTCCACTATGTTCCCTTGTTCAGCACCGCTGCGCCACCGGGGACCGGGGGCAAGCTCGAAGCTCCTGCGGCACCTTTATTGTTAGGTGAAGAACCTGCGGAACTCACCACCCTGCCATGGTGCGACCCCGTCAGAATCAGTTGGATTTCCATCAGGAATCCGGATGGCAAGACGGTTTCCCGTTATGCATACTGGGTGGAGGACATGCAGGGGAAAATCGACGGACGCGTCGCCGGAAACGAGGATGGAGAAGGCGGAGTTCACGCGCGGCCGAAGTTTCCCCACCCTCCGGCAAAAGCTCGGCCGGACGACGCGCCGCCGCTGAGCGCGATGGCGCTTCACGTTCTGGACCCGGAGTCCGGGGATCAATCAAAAACCGCGGCGGCGGATGGAAAAACCCTGACCCGGAAAGTCATCGCTGGCCGCCCGGCGATGCTGTCGCCGGAATCAATGGTGGGAGCCGCGGGATTCCGTGGTCCTGACGGCTCCGCCCTGCCGCGCGCTGTGGCAACCGGCTTGCTAACCGATCCACTGGCGGCGGCCTTGGAACGCGACGTTAGCCCGGTTAATCGGAGCTATCGTGAACAGGCGTTGGTCCCGTTTGCTCCCGGGTTGTCGGAGAAGGTCACGGGCAGGCCCAAGCTCAATCTCAACCACCTTCTGGCAGAATCGCGGAGTTCGGCGGTCGATGCCATCGCCGCGAGGATCGGCGACGCGCTGCCGGATTTCAATGGCAAACGCCGCGGAGGTTTTACCGATGACTATCTCAAGACCCTGGCCGCCGGAGCGCTCGACTACGCCGATAGCGATAGCGATCCGACGATCGGCCCCGGCAGTTATCTGGGCCTGGACGCCTATCCGTTGTTGAGTGAGATTGTGCTGCACATCGATTTCCTGGGCACACGGAAAATCGGCTCGCGATACGTTTTGGCCTGGCGCTTCAAGCTGTTCGCGGAGTTGTGGAACATGACGAATCAGCCCGTATCCGGCGCGTGCCGATTGAGTTATGAAGTCAACCTTCAACCCGAAACCATCGGAGCCAGCGCGCAATCCCTGCCCTTCGACGATCCCTCCATCCTGCTGGATCCGGCCAAGTCCACCCACAATCTCACGCGAAGCGCAGAAGGCAAATTCCGTGGCCCGTTGCAGACCATCACCCTCAGTCCGGATGAATATCGCTTTCATGAATTCGCCAGCGTGGATTACACCTTGGACTATGCGCCGACATTCAACTCCAAGGGGCAAATGAAGACGGAGGAGTTCGATCTGCTGGAGCCCGAACTCGGAATGCGCGGCGTCACCTTGTTTTGGAACGAGCAGGCAATACAGACCATCACCAGTATCTCCCGCGATCCCTATGGTGTTAGCAATTTCAGGACAACCCAGCCAAGAGTCGCCGCCAAGGCCGCGATTCCAGGTCACAGCTACGGAACCTATGGTTTTTTTGTCAACAACATGGGCGATCCGCGAATCGCGCACTATCTGAGGACCACGCGCCTTGGAGAAAACTCCTATCCGGAAAATATCAGCCCGAACCGCCGGAATATCCGCCGCTTTTCAGTCTACGACAGGGATCCCAGCACCGCGAAACGAAATCACTTCGGCCGCGTCCTGCCCTCGGAATGGCCCGATGGCGGCCATGATTCCCCGACCGGGGCATTTGAGGTGATATTCAAAAATGCGATCCTTCCAACCGACACCGCGGCGTGGCCGCCGCCCCCGGTCCCGCTCCCTGAAAACGCGCTGCAGAGGATTTCCAACCTGGGACGTTTCTACAGTGTGACGGAACTCGGCAGAGTTTATGACCCGGTTCTTTGGAAGCCCACATACAAAGACCTGAAAGGCCAGCCGGGAAGTGGCGCGGAGGATACCGGGATTCTCTCAAGCATCATGCCAATCGCTCGCAATGCCTGGCCGGAGGTCACCCTCGCATCCACGCCAAGCACCGACCACGGAGGAGGCAACACATTGCGGATCGGACGTCCGGAGCATGAACGATTCGACCGTCCGGGCGAGCGGGCCGCGCAACTTCTGGACTTGTTCCATGCCGGAATTCCCAATTCCAATCACTCTGACGAACGCGAGGGAAACCTGATCGAAATCAATGGCCACATCAACGTCAACACGTCTAACAAAAACGCGCTGCGCTCCATGGCCGCCGGGTTGCTCGCACAGGATCCTGAACTGCGGCGTGTCACCGGGTGGGAACACGACACCACGTCCGGAGCGTTCAGGCCGCAGACCGCACCACTCGAACTCGGTGCTCCGACCTTCATCCGGGTGGCCGATCGGATTGCCGACGCGATTGTGCTTCGCCGGCCTTTCGCCAGCACCTCCGAACTGGCGGCGGTCCTAGACGAGAACGGCAACCCGGTTTTTGGAAACCGCGACGTTTATCCGGACTTCAAGGACATCCAATGGTCGGACGCCGCGGCGGAAGAAGTGTTCGCCCGGGTCTATGAGGCGTCCACCGTCCGCTCGAGAAATTTCCGGGTCTGGGTCATCGGCCAGTCCGTCAGCGGGTTGGAGAGCCGGCGCGAGATTCTGGCGGAATCCAGGAAGGTGTTCACGGTCTTCGCCGATCCCGGCGAGAGAAGGGCTGATGGAACCATCGATCCCGCCAAACATCGTCCCCGAGTGACCTATGAAAACGATTTTTGAAACTCTCAAATTCGGAGTTCTCGCCATTGCGGTGCTGCCGCTCGCGGCGATCGCCCGCGATGAGCCGAAGAATGGATTCGTCCGCCTGGCCAACGCCGTTGCCGCAGGATCCGGGATGTTGACCATGGAAATCGATGGCGCGAGAACTAACGAAAAAGGTTACAGGATCGGTGATGTCACTGGTGGTGTCAGTGTCGAGCCGGGGATGCGCACGGTGAGGTTTGCCCGCTTAGGGACCAAGGAGGGAAGCACGCGGGTGGGGGTCGAGCCTAACAAAATAACCATCCTCATTCCATTCGCCGAAAGAATCCCTGCGACGGAGGATGAGCCAGCGCATTGGGCAATCCGCGTTCTCAGATTGAAACAGCGCGATCCCGAGGAGGACCGCAGCGCGACATTCGTTTCGGTTTCCCACACTCCGGAAATCAAGGTGGAAATGCGCGAGCTCAAAGGCGGATGGAACCCGGTTCTCGTCAAGCGACTCGCCGTCACCCAGGCGCCGATCCTTTTTCCCCGTGGCTATGTGCCGCTCAGAACCGCCGATGGGGACCTGGTGTCGATCCCCGTCGCTTCGAAGGGAAATTATGTCGTTTTGTTATATGATGACGAACAGGGCAAGGTCCGCTCGCTTAATTTCAGGGACAGGAAATTCCTGAGCACGGATTGAGTGCTGGTGAAATGCGACCGGTTGTCGCACGCTCATCGCCATGCGCCGCCTCCGCAACGACCTACCCTACTTGTTTCGCCCGCCGCAAATGCGCGGCTGGCTGCGTCCGCTTGGATTGATGGTGAACCGCCGGATTCATCTCGCGAGGAAATACCGGATTGAAACCATCCGCGACGAGGGCTTCCCGGCAGTCAGGGAGCTGAGCGACGCGGGCCACTCGCTGATGCTTGCGCCTAACCACTCCGACCACTCGGACCCGCATGTGATCATGGAACTCACCGCCCGCCATGGCATGCGGCCGTATTTCATGGGCGCGCGCGAGATCTTCGAGGTGAGCCCAAGCGCCGGTTGGGCGCTGCAAGGCATGGGCGTTTTTTCGGTGGACCGCGACGGGCCGGATCTATCCGCCATCAAGACCTCGATCTCGTTGTTGGAGCGCGGCACGGATCCGCTTGTCATCTTTCCGGAAGGTGAGATCTATCATCACCACCGCCGCCTCGATCCGCTCAACGAGGGTGTGGCGTCGATCCTGCTCAAGGCGGCCACCCGGCTCACTGAAAGCAAACGCGCCTTCCTCGTCCCGATCGGCCTGCGGTTTTTCCACGATCCTGCGGTCGAAGCCACCTTCCGCGACCGCCTCTCGCGGCTCGAAGACCGCATCGGCTGGACGCCGAAACCCGCCATGCTGCTCGACGAACGGGTCATCCGGCTCGCCACCGGCGTGCTCGCGCTCAAGGAAACCGAATACCTCGGCCGGGCCGGCACCGGGGTGATCCAGGAGCGCCTGTCCCAGTTATGTGAAAACATGCTCGCCATCGTCGAAGACCGCTATCCTCGCGATGCCAAGGCCGTGACTCCTCCCGAGCGCGTGCGCGCCCTGCGCTACCGAATCCGCCGCCGACTCCTGGATGCGGCAAATCCACCGTCTCCCGCCGCACGCGAGATTCTGCTGGATGATCTCGATCGCGTGTTCACCGCTCTCCAGGCGCACAGTTATATCGGAGACTATCTGGCAGTGGATCCCTCGCTTGACCGCCGCGCCGAGATGATCATGAAACTCGAGGAGGATCTGCTGGGTTTTCCAATCTATCCGGCCGCCCGCACCGCCCGTGTCACTGCCGGAGAACCGATTCCCGTGAGTGATTTGATAGATTCCGGCGAAGTCCCCGCCAAAGGCGGCGCGCTCCAGCTTACCGGCATACTGGAACAACACCTGGCGGAATTGCTGCGTTGAAGGCCCCCGCGGCAGGAAAGGCCGCCCATCCCGAACAGATTATTGATGCGGCCGCATCAATAATCTGTAAATTGAACCTGCGGGGGAAATCATCATGAAATCGAAAACCGAACTCATTCTCTATCAATGTCTCTGGATGGCGGACACGATGATGCGACCGTCGTGGAGGAAGATGACGGCCTCTTTTGAGGAATGGTCCTATCGCAACGGCTACCTGCGTCAGATTCAGGCGCTGGAGGCACAGGGTTGGTTGGAATCCCGTGAGAGTTCGGATGGATTGGAGCGAGTTTATCGCCTGACCCGAAAAGGTTATCTTCGCGCACTCGGCGGTAGGCATCCCGAGGAACAGTGGAATCGCGGGTGGGATGGCAAGTGGCGGATGGTCGTTTTCGATCTGCCTGAGACGAAGCGTGGATTGCGGAATGAGTTTCGCAAACAATTGCGCGCAGCCCGCTTCGGAGGTTTGCAGGGAAGCGTTTGGATCAGCCCCGATCCCGTGCATTTGATTGGCAAGAAGTTGAAGAAAACGGCATCCTACTGCGGGGTGATGACGTTTTTCGAAGGGGTGACCTGTTGTGGCGAGAGCGACTCGGAACTCGTAACCACAGCCTGGGATTTTACCAGGGTTCACCGGGACTATCAGAAATACCGCAGCCACTTGACGGGACTTCCTCCTGCTGGATGCGCGGACCTCCGGGAGAAGTTGCGTGAGTGGGGGTGCCTCGAAAGGGAACTATGGTCGGCATGCATCGAAGGCGATCCCTTGCTGCCCAGACAACTCTGGCCTGATGGATATTCCGGTGAGGAGGCTTGGAAGGAGCGAGTGAACGCGCTTCGCCGCGCTGGGGAACTCGCTGGCCAGCAGTCTCCCGATTATTGATGCGGCCGCATCAATAATCGGGAGGACGGTGAGCAGCTGTCATGGGAGAGGGGGATGATACCGATTCGGGAAACCAAGCGAAGTCATTTTGCTCCGGCAAGACGCCCGGAGTATATAATAGATATTGGCTCATCCGTTGGTCTCTGAGTTCACATTGTCCGAACCTTGTGTGGACGGAAGGGGTGCTTTGCCTCCTTACGGGAATGCTATCAACGCCGATGGATCCCCGATCCACGCGCCGAAATACGGCCACTCGGCATTGTCGCGCCAGAGGAAGACGGAAAACGGGTGGTCATAGAGGAATCGGCGGGGGGACGACGGGCGGCTCTGATGGGGACGGACCGAATGGGCTGGCTTCTAGCGAAACCTCCACTCTCACCCGGGCGCCTTTTTCGTGAAGCTTGAAGCGCGTGAGTTGTTCGGCGCGGGTGATGGTCTAGGGCAACTTCTCCTTCTCAAAGTGGCGAAGGCCGTGGAGCCGTGGAGCCGTGGAGCCGTGGAGCCGTGGAGCCAAGTCGGAATTTGACTCCAGCGTGACACAGGGGATCTGATTTTCATCGTAGATATGAGGTCTGTTGTCATTCCATGCGCCTGTGACAGGGGCATCCGCCATGAAATCCGAGCGCCAGGTGCGGAGCCAGCGGCAGGCGGTGGCGAAGTCCTGATGCTTCGGCGGAAGATAGAGAATCACCGTGTCGTCCGCCTGTTTACACTGGATTTGGATGGCGTGCGAACGATCGACCGGCCGCCACGCCAGGACGCGCACTGACTTTTCAAAGTCGCCACTCAGTTCGTCGCGGAAACCGAAAAACCGCACCGGATGCTCTCCATCGGGAGCGCAGAATTTCATCGGGAGTTTGGTGGAGGAAAAAACTCCTTCTGGAAAGCCACCTCGCGATCGAGCAGACCGAAAGCAGCGCGGTTTTGAGGATCCTCGCTCACCAATTTGAATGGTCCTTTGGGTTCCTTGGTGAACGCGGCGGCTTGCTGGTTCACTTGTTCGAGAAAATCCCGGGTCGCCGGTCCACACCAGATTTTCCACGATCCATCGGGCATCACTTTGGTGGCATCCCACTTGAATGAGTCGAGTTTCGCCATCAAGTTGTTAGGTGGTTCGGCACGGACTGGCGGACCTCCAAACCCGGCGTTGAGCTTGTCCCAGGTGGCTTGAAACAAGGGCGACCAAACGGTGGTGCTCTGCGGAGGCAGGATCTCGCCGGGATGGGCGAGCGTGATGACGTCCCCGCGGATGCCGGTAAGCAGCAATGCCAAGATCAGGGATGGGGGGAGAGTTTTCATTTTACGACAAGAATGTCACATTTCACGAAGATCATCACCTTGCGGGTCATGTCCACTTCACCCTTGGCGTCCTTGGGAAAAACTGCGGCGGCAAAGGTGCATTGGCCGCTCAGGCAGGTGAGCGCGGTATTGAGACGAAGTGTATAGAAATCCGGTTGCGAAATTTTGAATGAAATGCCTGCCAAGTCTTTGCCTTCGCGCCAAATTCTGTCACCAGTGTGCCAAATGGACTCCGGAAAAAATCTGAGGTCTATCATCTTATTATCTTCCCCGATGGTCGGTTCGACCTCGAGAGTGCATCCCAAATTGCGGGTTTCAAACGCAGTGGGGGTGGAAGGATTGACGATACCAGTGAAAGTCCCCGCTTCAGGCGCTTTTTTGTCTTTGTCTGGTTCCGTCGGCGCTTTTTGGCATGGCGAGAAACAGCAGTGTGGTGAGCACTTCGTGGGGCATTTCCACAAACTCCACCTGGACTTGCACCTGCTTGGGCGCATGGATGTCCGGATCGAACGGATCGTAGGGAGCTGAGCCATCGGTTTCTTCCGGGGTTGCGGCGGACTTTTCAAACGCCGGAGGGACCGCCTCCTGACTCCGGGCCGATACGACAAGCCCAAGGCCGGCGAGAGCCAAACTGATGACATTACGGTTTTTTTTCACTGCCGTCCCACGGGAAGGCCTAGCTGAGAGCGGAAAAGCGGGCTGGTGTTGAGTTGAAATCCCTGCCACTCGGTAGGGCGTAATGAACAACACAACACCAACCCGGGCCAATGTGGTCGTCCTCAAGCAAATG
>CAMBPB010000010.1 GCA_945869465.1 Prosthecobacter debontii | reverse complement strand
TCAGCGAATCGGGCAAACAAGGAAGGCAGATTTACGAAACACTCTGCACCACCTGCCACGGCCCCGATGGCAAAGGCGTGAAGTCCGGCGACAAATTCCTCGCGCCGCCACTCGCGAATTCCCAATGGTTCAAGCACGGCGGCAACGCGCAGATGCTCGCCCGCATCGTCCTCAAAGGTCAGGTAGGCCCTGTGGATGGACGGAACTACGGCGAAGGCCTGATGCTCCCACTCGAACAAACCTACAACGACGAACAACTCGCCAGCGTGCTCAATTTCATCGGCCAGCGCTGGCACGGCTGGAAAAAGCCCGTGGCATCCGCTGAAATCACAACCGTCCGCAAAGAAATCGCCGACCGCAAAACCCCATGGACGCAAGAGGAGCTAAAAGCCCTATCCAAGCAGAAAAAGTAGGCATCCTTGCTGAGCGTGTTTAACTACTCGCGACAAAGCCTGCACGCGATAGAAACGCCTGACGGGGGTGGGGACTGTGGGGTCGGCGGATAAATGGGGTCAGGCCTGAATGGCGCTAACTTAACGTGCCTTTAGCGCGGGACCGCTTCACTCCGGCAGCGCGATCACCGGCGGCTGACCGCCCCAAACCGGATGGGACGGGTCTAGCAGGTTTTTTCCATCCAACATCACCTGCCCGGATCCGCGGTCGATGGGCAATGATCGAACGCGGGTGTCCGTCCACAGGATCACCGCCTTGCCATCGAAAGGCTGCGGGTCGAAACGGGTGGTTCCTGCGATGAGCGGGGTGATCGCGATCGGGCGGGCGACTTGGTCCGTAGTCAACAAATTGCCGATGTAGGCGAAGCCGCACTCGCCCTGAGCCAAGGCATTGTCGCCATCGATCAGGTCGTCGGGTTTGTGGACACCTGGAATGTGGGCGTAGAATGGCCGTTCCGACTGGACGATTCCGGCCCGGATCAGTTGGCGGAAGCGGTCATTGGCCGTGCTGCGGGCAATTTTTTCGGTTTTGGTGGCATCAGCGACAGCTTGGGCGGTGGCGTCATCCGGCTAGCCTGGCACGAATCATGGGGCTGCCGCCCCAAACCCCGCCGAGCTGAGGCAGCTCGACCCCATTTGTTTCCCCCTAAATCCCCAAAGGGACTTCTCCCTCCCGTCCCCCAGGGGAGCGGGGGGATGCCTTTTCAAGACCCTGATTCCACTCGTCAGACGTGGGTAATTTTAATTGTCGCTGAAGGGATTTTTAATTGTCGCTGGACACGTGGTCGCCACGATGTCCAAGGACCGCAACCAGGCATCCACGCTCGGCCCGGTCACTTCGAGAATCGGTCCGGGGAACTTGGCCGCGAGGCGATTCAGGGTGGTGCGTAGCTGGCCGAGATACTTGGTGCTCGCTCCGTCCTGTTCGCGGATCTTGAGTAGTTCGGCCACCACTTCCGGGACTGTGGCGCGGCGAACAATGTTGCCGAACATCTTCCCGTATTCCGTGGCCATCACGGACAGCGACTCACTTCCGGCCAGGGTGCGGGCGCGGACGTAATCCTCCACGGCGGCAAACAGGGGAATCCCGAGTTTTGCCAGCAGCGCCTCCGACGCTTTGAAATTGTCGCGCTCGTGCGGCTTGAGGTCCGTCACATGCTGCATCCCGGATTGAATTCGCTGCGCCACGAACAACGCCTCCTTTTTGGCCGACTCCAGATCGTTGAACATTTTCCGCATTCGGTGGCCCTCCCGGTAGAAGCTCAGGGTGAAGCGAACCCGTCCCTTGGATTCCGTGCGATAGATTGGCACCACAGCGGAGCCCGCTTTGACCTTGAGAGAGGGGCCTGCTTTTTTGCTCCGCCCCTTGGGGGAGGCGTTCCCCCCGATTTGTCGCCATTTTGTCGCCAGCCTCGTTCATGCCACTGTTGGGCATGTCAACCGAGGCGGTTTTATCCGCCGTATCCCTTTGATTATTAAAGAGAAGTGCTCGAAAGAGGACTCGAACCTCCACAGGTTACCCTACTAGATCCTTAGTCTAGCGCGTCTACCAATTCCGCCATCCGAGCAACCGGTTGGGTGGGTGGGTTTGATACTTTCACGGTTCGGACTACGCAAGAGAATCTTTGAAAAATTTTGGCCGCCCCGGATTCCTGCCTTCGGGCTTGCTTCCGGCCGCTGATGGGAAAGCATGGCCTCAGACACCCCGCCATGGAAGCCATCCGCGCTGAATCGCTCGTCAAAACTTTCGGAAACGTCCGCGCTCTCGACGGGATCAACCTGCTCATCCAACCCGGCGAGTTGTTTTTCCTGATTGGCGCGTCGGGCTGCGGCAAAACCACCTTGCTGCGTTGCATCGCAGGCCTCGAGACACCTGACGGCGGCAGCATCCACTTTGGCGACCGCGACGTGACGGCGATGCCCCCGCACAAACGCGAAGCTGCCATGGTGTTCCAGAGCTACGCGCTGTGGCCCCACCTCACCGTCGGCCAGAACATTGCTTTTGGTCTCGAAGAACGGCGGGTGCCCAAGCCGGAGATCAAACGCCGCGTGCAGGAGACGCTCGAAATGGTGCGGCTTCCCGGCTACGGCGGCCGCTCGATCGATCAGATGTCCGGCGGCCAGCAGCAACGCGTGTCGCTGGCCCGGGCGCTGGTGGTGAAACCGAAGTGCCTGCTGCTCGACGAACCGCTTTCCAATCTGGATGCCCAGCTGCGCGTGGAAATGCGCCGCGAGATCCGCCGCATTGTGAAGGATCACGGACTAACGGGCATCTATGTCACCCACGATCAGGAAGAGGCGCTGGCCATGGCTGACCGGATCGCGGTGCTCACCGGCGGGCAAATCGGCCAAATCGGCACACCGGAGGAAATCTACCGGGATCCGCGCGGTGCCTATGTTGCGAATTTCATCGGCGAAACCAACCTCGTGACCGGAGAAGTGCTCGAAACACGTGACCGCTTCGCTCTGGTCCGGACGGCCGCGGGTTCCATCGCGGGCCGCATCACCGATCCTGACTGGACTCCCATTCCGGGCGAATCCGTCATCCTGTCGATCCGCCCTGAAGCATGGCGACTTCACAAGGACACGGGCGAGAATCCCGTCGCCGGGAAAATCGTCGACCGCACCTATCTCGGGCAGCGCATTCAATATTGGATCGAGACGGCCATCGGGCGCCAGCAGGCGGTTGCAATGAACCCACATCTCAGCCATGATCCGGGGGATGAATCCGTCGTGCTGCATGCCAGGCACGACGACGTGGTGGTGTTGCGAAGCTGAACTAACAGACGAAGGATTTGAAGACGCAAGACGCAGGACACAAGCTTGGAGATGGAATGAAAACCCGGGCTTGGATCATTGTCGGATTGCTGGCCGTCATCGTGGCCTTGCCGCTGGTGCTTCGGCGCGAGACCGCCACCGCGGGTTCCGGCCGGGCCGACGATCAGCTGGTGGTCCTAACACCTCATCACGAGTCGATCCGCCGGGAATACGGCGAGGCCTTCGCCCGCTGGTGGAAGACCCGCACCGGGCGCTCGATTCACGTTGATTGGAGGACGCCCGGGGGCGCCTCGGAGATCCGCATGGTGCTGGATGCAGGTTACAAGGCGGCGGCGGAAACCGGACGGGCGGGTATCGGCGTGGATGTGTGTTTCGGCGGCGGCGAACCGGATTTTTCCAATCAGGCGAAAAAGGGGCGGTTGGTTGCGTTGCGGGTATTCGAGACCCAACCAGAGCTATTCGCCGCAGGCGGTCCGATTCCTGAAACCTTCACCGGCGAGCGTTATTTCCCGCCCGATCACGTCTGGGTGGGCACCTGCATGTCGCAGTTCGGAATCTGTTATAATCCGGAGGTCCTGGCACGCCTCAAACTCCCCGCCCCCGCCGCCTGGCGCGATCTGGGCGATCCCGGGTATGCCGGCTCGCTCGCGCTGGCGGATCCGACAAAAAGCGGTTCGGTCGCACGCGCCTTCGAGTTGCTCGTGCAGGGCGAGATGTTGCGGGTTCTCGCGGAGGATTCTAACAACAACAAAGAAGCAGCGCTCGCAGCCGGCTGGGCCGCCGGTCTCCGATTGATTCAGCGGCTGGCCGCAAACGCGCGCTATTTCACCGACAGCGCATCGAAGATCCCGCATGACGTCGGCCAGGGCAATGCGGCGGCCGGCATGTGCATCGACTTTTACGGACGCTCCTACGCGGAGGAGCTAACAAGCAGATCCGGCGAGCCACGGGTGGTCTGGATCGCCCCGAAGGGAGGCACCACCCTGAGCGCGGATCCGGTCGGGGTGTTCAAAGGCGCGCCGCATCCGGAAGTGGCGCAGGCGTTCGTCGAGTTCTGTCTCAGCCCTGCGGCGCAGATTCTCTGGTTTGCCAAACGCGGCGCGCCTGACGGTCCGAGGGAACGGGCACTGCACCGCACGCCGATCCGCCGCGACGTTTATACGCCGGAGATTCTCGCCGCCTCGACGATGCCCGGTGCCCGGCCCTATGAGGATCCGGGGAATTTCACCTATCAGCGAGAATTGACGGGCGCCTCGTTCAACACGCTGCGGCAACTTGTGAAAGTCATGTGCATTGATTCCCACGAGGAAATGAAATCCGCCTGGCTGGCCATCAAGGCGGCCGGCCTGCCCGCCGCCGCCCTCGCGGTGTTCTCCGACGTCTCGATCATGGACTACGCCACCGCCGGCAAAGGCGATCCAAAATTCGATGGCGGCGATGCCCTGGAAACCGCCGCCCACGTGGCACGCATTGGCGAGTGGTTCCGCGGCAACTACCGCAGGGCCGAAGCCATCGCCCGCCAGCATGGCGCAGCCCGATGAAGCGGCCGATCAGGCCTCCAGCAGTTTCACCAGGGCTTTGAGCGCGGCGTGCGCCACCACGAGATACAAATGATCCCCGCCTCGGCGACCGCCAAGGGGCCGCCGGGCAACCTATTTCTTGATCTCGCGCAGGGCTTTTTTCACCGTGCGTTGGAAATCCTCATCATGAGGACTGCCGTTGAAAATGAGTTTGCCCGTGATATCGAACACGCAGACATGCGGGATGGTGCCGGTGCCGCCGGGAGCCGAGCCGCCGGCCATGACCGGATAGGCGACGCGCGCGGATTTGAGGATCTTGAGAATCGTTTCCTTCGGGCTGTTTTGGCACTCCATACCCACGACCACGAGGCCTTTCTTTTCGTTGGATTTCGCCAGCTTGGCGAGATCAGGAAGGCTGGCGATGCAGGGCGGGCAATTGACGCCCCATTCCTCGACCACCACGACTTTTCCGCTCAGGGCTTCCTTGTCGAAGGGCACTTCATTGAGCACTTCCCCAAAGCGGACATCCGAGAGCGAGGCGTTTGGCACCACCTTGGCAACCTCCTTTTCTTTGGCGATGGAGAACACGGGAAGGAGGGCGATTCCAAGCAGACAAGTGAGGGTTTTTATCATGACGAAGTGGACCCTGCAATTTTTCGCGGCGAATGCAAGCGCCGGGAGCGGACCGACCGGAATCCAAATCCGGAGCGGATTGGCGGTCTTGTGGAGGAGTCCGGCGGTTTCCCGCGCTTGCAGTCCCCGCTTCGGCCCGTTAAGACCCATTGCCGTGGCCGCGAAAGCAAAGACCTCACCCCAAAACACCGGGAACTTTTTCGCGGTGGTTGGCAGCGATGACGGCATCGTGCGGGAAAAAGCCCTCGCGCTTTACAATCAGCTCACCGGCGGCCTCGACGATGGCTTCACCCATGAAACCATCGATGGCATCGCCGACAACTCGGATTCCGCCTTCGAGATCTGCGCGTCCACTGTCCAGGCCTTGCTGACGATCCCGATGTTCGGCGGCGACAAGGTGGTGTGGCTGCGCAACGCGAATTTTCTCGGCGACAATGTCACCGGGCGTTCCCAGCGCACCGAAGCCGGCGTCGAAAGCCTGCGATCCACGCTCGAACGCGGTCTCCCTAACGGCGTGAAATTCCTGCTCACCGCCCACGGTGTGGACAAGCGCCGGGGTTTCTGGAAGTTCATCGAAAAGGCGGCGCAAATACAGGTGCATGACCGCATCGATACCAGCCGCGACGATTGGCAGGGCCAGGTGGCCGCGCTGGTCACCTCCCGCGCCCGCGCGCTCGGGCTTCAGTTCGAGCCGGACGCGCTGGCGATCTTCGTGATGCTCGCCGGCGAACAGTCCCAACAGATTGGCAACGAGCTCGAAAAACTCGACCTCTACCTCGGCCCCGAGCGCCGGACGATCACCGAACAGGATGTGAACGTGCTCGTTCCGCTGAGCCGCGCCGCGGTGGTGTTCGAGATCGGCAAGGCGATCCAGAACGGCAACGCCGCGCGCGCCATCCAACTCATCGACCAGCAGCTCGAAGCCGACGAGTCCGCCATCGGCATCATGCGCGCCTCGATCATTGGTGTGGTTAGAAACCTCTTCATGGCCAAACTCATCGTCGAGCGCTTCAAGGTTCCGACCGGGAGCTATCCGGCATTTTCCGGCGGCCTCAACCGTCTGCCCGAGAACGACCGCGCCTGGCTGCCGCAAAAAAAAGATGGCAGCGGCGTGAATGTGTTCCCGATTTTCCTCGCCCTGCCCAACGCCGCCAACTTCGACCTTGAGGGCCTCCAGCATGTGATGGAAGCCACCCTCAAGGCGGATCAGGCCCTCGTCACCACCGGCCTCGACCACCGCCTCGTGCTCCACCGCCTGATCGTGGAAATCGCCGCCGCCCGCAAAAATCCCAACCGCCGCGCCGCCAATGCCCGCCGATGATCAAGCCAGGGAGGGGCGAAACGTGTTCGCCCAGGTCCATGAGGTGACGATGCGCTGCGCGGCACCCCACTCATTGGCTTCCCATGGGCTTCGGCGGACACGTTCCGCCGCTCCTTGGGGCTGTCGCCGCTGCCGTGGGGCTATCGAAAAACGATCCCTGCCAGCGTCATGAAACTCATCATCCCCGCCATCCTAACCGGACTCGCCGCCGGCCTGCTCGGCGCACTTTGCGGCGTCGGCGGCGGCATTCTGATGGTCCCGGCTTTTGTCGGCTTGTTGAAGCTGGAGCACAAACAAGCGGTCGCCACATCGATGGCGGTCATCATCGTCACCGCCATCGCCGCCACCCTCAACAACGCCCGAACCAACCAGTTGATCAAATGGGAGGTGGTCGCCACCGTCGGGCTTGCCTCTGCCGTCGCCGCATGGTTTGGCAGCGACCTGATGCGCAATCTGAGCAACCAGACGCTCACCCGGATTTTCGGATGTCTGCTGGTGGTCTTCGGGGCGAGGATGCTGTGGAAGGGCTGAGAAACGCAACCCGCCTACTTGAAAAGCACGTCCACGCCCATCGCGGATTCACGCATGAACTTGGGCATGGATTCGGGATCACGCGCCCTGAAAATCCGATAGACAAGGCCTAACAATCCGAGCGTAAAAAAATGGTCGATGAGCCGGTAGCCGCGCTTTCCTCTCACCATCAGGCCGATCAGCCAGGCGATGGTCCGGCGTTTGAGCTTGAAGGGCTCGAAGGAAACCTTCACCCGGTAGCGCTGGCGGATTTCCTTCGGCCAGCGTTCCTTGTAGCGCTTTTTGCCCTCGCGGATTCGTTCCGCCAGGGCTTGGTCGAAGGGCAGGAAATAATATCTTCGCGCGAGTTGGATCATGTGGAAGGCATCCCGCATGTGTTCGATGTCATCCACCGGTAGTTGCGCCTCGCGTGCCAGTTGGATCATTCGTGGAAACAAATCGGCCGCCGCCTCGCCGGCGCGCAGCGCGCGTTCGGGATCGGTGATGAAGTGGGCGAGGATCTTGCGCACGCCATGGTTGATGAAGATCGAATCCCAATACATGTGCAGCATGGGAGGAACCCGCACCCGCCGGAAAAACAGTTTCTGACGGGCGAATTCCTCGATGTATAACAACTCATGAATCACGGTGTCCGCATGCCGCAGCAGTTCGAGCGTGGCGGGCGCGCGGGCGGTGCCGACGAAATCCGCGATCACCGACTCCACCGATTTTCCATGCTTGAAGATGCCGATGGCCACCTGGGTGTTGAGGCGGATCCAGAGGTCCCGGTTTCCGTCCTCCAGGAACGTCAGCCGCCCGAAGCGGTGCCAGCCGCCGGTTTGGCACCAGACCGAGATGCCGACCATATTTTCGGCCGCCGCGAGTTCCCGCGCGAAGCGTTCGCAATCGCGGCCGATGAACGACGGATACTCGCCGGCACCCTCGTATTCGCGGCGCGCCTGCATCTCGATGATCTTCTTGTGCGGCACGCGGAAAAACGCCCGGTTCAACGGCAGGTAACGGAAAAAATCGCTCTCGCCGGGTTTCATGGAGACGATGAAATTCGGCGAAGTTATGCCTTTCAATGTTTGAGCCAGAGTCCCCTGATGCCAGATCAGGTCGCCGATCCGGTGGGCGCCGACGGTCCAGGTGCGAAGGATTAGATTTCGTCCGCGCTTCTCAAATTCCGGCAGCAAGCGGTGAAGCAGGCGGTTGGTCTCCTTCGCGCTCCTGAGGTGGAGTTGCGTCCGGACGGGATCGCTCACATCATGGCCGTCGCTCTCGCCGATGCGCAGGATCAGACCCTCCAACTGCGGGAAATCGTCGAGTATGCCGCAGACCAGGTCATGATAGTAGGTGTCCAGGCGCGCGGGGGTGTCGCCGAGTGCCGCCGCCAGCGCCCGGGTCATCGGCAGGACGTCCGTAGTCAGATAGATCTTCAGGTCGAAATCATCCCGCAGCATATCAAAGAGGCGCCGGAATTTCTTTCTGAAGATCGCGATTTGCAGCACTACATCCGGTTCGTGCAGCGGGTGGGGAGCGAGGTGGGCCAGATCATCCAGTGTGACCGCGTTGTAACCTTGCGCCAAAACATCGCCCGCCAACTTGCGCAGGTCCGTCTCGATTCGCGCCCACTCCGGTTCGCCGGCCTCGGCAAGATGCGCGAAGGGGATTTTCGACCAATTGACCCGCTGGTGTTCATAGCCCCGGAAAAACGGACCGATCGCATCGATTAGAAACAGCTCCATGGTGTCGGCGGCAGAATAGCCGCCGAACACGGCCCCGCCACCAGAATCGGCGGCTGGCACCCGCGTCACATGGGAAGCAATGGCGTTTTTGATTGCGCTCGCCGTGAAAAATCGAAACAACTAGTTTGATGCAAGCAACCTCGGTACTCATTGTGGACGATCATCCCTTGATGCGCGAAGGACTGTGCCGGTGGATCGCCGCCGAACCGGGGATCCGCGTTGCAGGCAAAGCCGGCTCGGTGCAGGAGGCGCTCTCGTTCGTGGAATCCGAAACCCCGGATTTGATCATCACGGATCTCTCGCTTCCCGGACGCAATGGATTGGAACTCATCAAGGACATGGCCGTGGCGCATCCGGAAATTCCCATCATCGTATTGTCGATGCATGACGAATTGGTGTATGCCGAACGCGTCCTGCGTGCCGGCGGGCGCGGCTATGTGATGAAGGATGCTCCGCTGGAGCGCCTGATCGAGGCCATCCACACCGTGCTCGATGGCGGGATTTTCGCCAGCCAGACCGTCACCAGTCATTTCTTGAAAGCGCTGTCACCGGTCAAGGGGAAATCGGGTTTGAGTTTTCCGCTGGAACGCCTGACGGACCGCGAGATCGAGGTGTTCGAATTGATTGGCCGCGCCAAAGGCAGCCATGAAATCGCCGCCCAGCTTGGGATCAGCGTGCGGACTCTGGATGCCCACCGCACCCACATCCGCCAGAAGCTCGGCCATGCGGACAGCAGCGAACTGACCCGCCACGCCATCCGCTGGGTCGAGGTGGGCATGATCGGCCGTTAGCCCGGATGGGACAACGAATGCCGATCGTCGAAGGATCGCTTCAACAACCGGCATTGATCAATCGTCGATCGCGCGCGCTTCAGGCAAACCACAGTGTAACGGCCAGGACGAGGAGATACGGCGCGATGGCGAGGCAGGCGATGATGTTGTAATGATTATTCGTCCGGTCGCGCGGGACCGAGGTCCGCGGCGAAAGCCCGACGTTGGCGCAGTGCCTGGCCGCCCACAGCACGGTGAGGCAGGCGATGACATTGAGGCTCATGCTGGATGGGTTGGAATGGTTTCCCGGGCGCGGTGGCGGTCAGTGCTGCGGCTCGACCGGGGAGGGAGAGATCAGTCTTTGAAGCAGTGCCTGGGCGGCCAGGCGATCCTGTTCGTTGAGCGTGCCGATGTTGAAGGAACGTTTGAAGACGGCGGTGGACCGGTTGCCGCCGAGACTTGCCGGTTTGGCGCGTCCGATTTTGTTAGCGGCTGGGAACGAGTTGGCAGTGGGGGAGGAGGTTGCATTCATCGGCCACACCATAACGACTCGGGCGATGGGTGGCTATTGGGTGAATCGGAACGTCGGAATCCGGTGGTCCGGAAGCAACGCATAGGGGATTCGCGTACGAGGGAAACCGTCACACCGGAATCCGGCAAGTGACCCGGAAGCCGCCCTCCCCGGGATTTTCCATGGCAATCGTCGCGCCGATGACGCGCGCCCGGGATTCCATGGAAAACCGTGCGGTTTTGCCGTTGAGCAGGTTGCGGATTTCGGCGGCAAACACCTGGATCTGCGAGATTTCCGCGCCGCTGGCCGCTTCGCACACCGCCAGGTAATGGGTGCCCACATCGACGGAGCCCGGAACCCCGCCGTTTTGAAGAGCGCAAGAACTCCATGCTGGATTGACCCGCACGATCACGCCAGCGGCGTCGAGCATCGCGATATTGGCGGGAATGGCGGGAATGGCTTCGAGCGTGGCCTCCGCTTCGGTTCACTGGCCGTGCGGGCGAATTGTTCGTTTTCGAGCAACGCGTCTGCGGCCCCCGGCTTCATGACCTCGACCGCCGTCGCCTCGCCCACCATGTCGGAGACGAGGATGAACGGAATGTCCGGTCGATGCCGTTGCAACAGTTTGAGGGCACTCATTCCGTGAAACTGCGGCAGCGAATAATCGGCTAGAACCAGTTCGGGCGAATCTTCGAGCGCGGCAAGGCAGTCCGCCTCGGTTTCCACCCGCCGCCATTCCGGATCAAAGCCGGTGCGGCGCAATTCCGCGAGGTTCAACTCCGTATCGGCGGGGCGGTCCTCCAAAATCAGAACGCGCAAGGGCCGGCTCATGTCAGAGGGTCGTGAGGTAGAGGGTTGAGTGACGGTTGCCGACAGGGATTGATGATGGCTGGAATAAAAGGGCAACCGGAAGAAATGATAACTCGGTGAATTCAACCGTTGGAATCCTTCATTCGTCATTCTTCATTCGTCATCTCTCGTTCCCCGGGGCTTGGTTCACAAGCAGCCAATAGTGGCCAAGTTGGGCGACGGCGGTGGTAAAACTGTCGAAGTCCAACGGCTTAGACCCTTTGAATCAGCCGGACAAAGCCGATCACGGCTCGCAGGGGAGCGCGCAAGTCGTGAGAGACACTGTAGGAAAAGGCCTCCAACTCCCGGTTGGTCGCCTCCAACTGCGAGGTCCGGTCACGGACGCGTTGCTCGAGCCAGGCGTTGAGCTGCTGGATTTTCTCGTCCGCAAGTCTGCGCTCGGTGACGTCGAGATTGGTGCCCACCACCCATTCGATTTGCCCGTCGGCGTTCGTGCGGACCGCTTCCACCGCTTGGATGTGCCGGACTTCATGATCGTCGTGCCGCTGAATGCGGAATTCGCGGGAGCCGCTGCCGAGTCGGCGACAGGTATCCTGCAGGATCTCTTCCTGCAGTGCCAAGTCCTCTGGCAGGACGGAATCCCTCCAAACGCCGTAGTCCACAAACCCATCCTCCGTCGGAGCCATGCCGTAGATCCGAAACATCTCGGCATCCCATTGAATCCTGCCGGCAGGGACCTGCCATTCCCAGATCCCGACGCCCGTGGCCTTGGTGGCGAGACGCATCCGCTGATCGCTGTCTCTGAGCGCTTGCTCGGTCAATTTGAGCGCGGTGATGTCGCGAGTGACGGACGCAAAACACCAGGGCTCGCCGGTCTGCGGATCGCGCATGAGGAAAACGTTGTGGTGGACATCGATCACGGCGTCGCTTCGCAAGTTCCGAAACTGCATTTGGCCTTTCCAAGAACCCTGCGAACGGGCGGTTGCGAGCACGACGTCGCGGGAAAAGTCCTGCCATTTCCCGGGCACCAAGTCGCATAACCGCAACCCGTGAATGTCCTCATCGCAGGTGATGCCGATCATCTGGCGGGCACCGGCATTCAGATAGGTGAGGTGTCCGTCCAGGTCCGCCGTGGCAATGAAGTTTTCGCTGCTCTCGATCATTCGCACGAACTTCTCGCGTTCTCGATCAGAGTTGCGGCGGGCCGTGATTTCTTCCTCCGCCACCGCCAAGCGCGCGCGCAGCTCGGCGTTTTCCGCAAGCAGCTCTTGGCGGGTGATGGCAGGGGATTGCGCTGACATGGCGGGCTAGCGACCTCTTTGATCAAGAGCAAGAGTCAGCCCGGGCCGCCCGTTCGGCCTGATGATTCGTTAGTTCCAGCGGGTGGCGGGCCATGCTCGACATGGAGAGGAAGACCTAAGTTATCTACATGGAAGGCGTCCCGATGCAAGTGTTTAGGCTCATTTCCCGAGCACCTATGGTGCCTGCAAGCCGTAAAAACCGCCACGCCAGTGGAATTGCGTACGGCGGGCTGCGGGAATCCCGCATGGCGAATGCCCAATCAGCCGGGAGCGTGGCCGGACATTGGACCGCTCATGGCCGCACGGCGGGCCGCTTCATCATCGAGTCGCAACCGCGCCGCCGCATTGTCACCCGCGAGGCCAAGGCGGGCGATGATGGGAGATTGAACCATCCCACCATCAATGGAGCCGACTGACCGGCGCTGCCAACGATTCTTTTGGCATCGCCGTGCCTCCAATTCAGACCCCCGCAAGCGCCTGGGTGAGATCGGCGATCAAGTCCCGGACATCCTCCAAGCCCACGCTGAAGCGCACGAAACCTTCGCCGATGTCCTCGGGATAGTTCAGGACGCCGAGCTCCGGGTGATTTCCTTCCTGCGGATAGAATTGCACCAGGCTTTCCGCATGGCCGAGACACACGGCGTGGGTGATGACCCTGAGCGCTCCGAGGAAGGGGAAATAGCCGTCCCTGCCGGCTTTCAGCGCGAAGTTGATCATGCCGCCATAGCCATTCATTTGCTTGAGTGCGACGGCATGTTGCGGGTGGCTCTCGAGGCCGGGGTAGCGGACGAACTTGACCTTCGGATGCGCCTCGAGAAAGCGCGCGAGTGCCATCGCGTTTTCGCCGTGCTGCTTCATGCGCAAGGGCAGCGTGGCCGCGCTGCGCATGATCAGCCAGGCGGTGAACGGACTGATCGTGGCGCCGAGATGCACGCTGGCGGTGAGACGGATCTGGGAAATCAGGTCCTTGCGCCCGATCACGGCTCCGCCGAGGCTGTCGCCGTGGCCGTTGATGTATTTCGTCAGGCTGTGCATCACCAGATCCGCGCCGAGGTCGAGCGGCTTCTGCATCACCAGCCCGGAAAACGTGCTGTCCACCGTGAAAATCGCGCCGGCTTGCTTGGCGATGGCCGCGATGGCGGCAATGTCGCTGACCAGCGTGGTGGGATTGGACGGGGTTTCCACATGGATGAGCTTGGTGTTGGGACGCAGCGCCGCGCGCACCTCCTCGGGCTTGGTCGTGTCCACCAGGGTGAGTTCCACGCCGAAGCGTTTGGCGAAGTGTTCCACCAGAAACCCGTGGATGCCGATATAACAGATCCGCGAGCTGATCAGGTGGTCGCCGGCGCTGAGCAGGGTGAAAAACGCGCCGGAAATGGCCGCCACGCCGCTGGCGGAAACCACGCAATCCTCTCCACCCTCCATCCCCGCAAGGCGCTCTTCCAGATAGCGGGCATTCGGATGGCGCGAGCGCGGATAGTTGAAGGCGTTGGGGTTGTTCCAATCGAACGACTCCGGCAGGGTCTCGGAGGTGTCGTTCAGCTCGAAGCTGTTGGCCATGACGATGGGCCGGCGGATTGCCTTGGTTTCCGCATCCACGCCCTCGCCACAGTGAATGGCCCGTGTGGCATCGCCCAGTTCGCGCGTTTTTTCAAAGGGAAGGTTCATGATAGGTCGTCGTCGGATGGGTCGGATGGATCGGGAATATGGTTGTTGTCGAACTTGTCGTAGCGGGCAGGATTGGCCACCACCATCAGCGCGCTGATGCCGATTCCCATGCAGAGGAACAGCGCGGGGAAGCCGCCGAGATTCGCGAGCATCCGGATCCCGTCGAGCTTGAAGGAGGTGACCACGATATAACAAAACACCGCCATCAGGGTTCCCCACGCGATTTTGACAAACATGCTCGATTCGGTGTGCTCGGGGGAAATGCCCTTGGAGCTGATGTTGCTCATCGTGTCGGTATTGCCGTCGGCGGTGGTCACGAACGAGAGGAACGCGGTGATGAGCAGAATCGGAATCAGGATTTTCCCGAACGGGAGATGGCTCAGGAAGGCAAACAGCACGCGGCAGGGATCCTTGTCATCGAGCATCGCCGCCAATCCGAAATGCTCGTGCATGTCCATGTGGACCACCGCGCCGCAAATCACCGCCATCCACAGGCCGGTGAAGATGGAGGGCAGCAGCACGTTGAAAAACAGGAAGGAGCGCACCGTGTAACCATAGGCGATGCGGCCGAGGAACACGCCCATGATCGGAGCCCAGGCGAAGAATGCGGAGAAATACATCTGGGTCCAGCCGTGCGGCCAGGCGTCGGCGTGCGCGGCGCCGGTGTTCAGGACTTTCTGGAAATACTGGCCGAGGAACTGCCCGAGGCCCTCAACCGCCAAGTCGAGAATGAACCGGGTGGGTCCGAGAATCAGCACGAGCGCCAGAAAGCCTATCAGAAACGCGGTGTTGGCGTTGGCGATCCAGCGGATGCCCTTGGACAGGCCGCTGATGGCGGCAACCACCGAGGCTCCCATCACCGACAGGATGATGATTCCCAGCATGAGATTGGAGGGCTTGCCCGGGATGTTGAACATGCTGTGGATGCCGCCGCCCATCAGCAGGGCGAATCCCGCCAGCGCCGAGGTCAGCGCCGCGACCAGGCAATAGAGGCAGATCGCGTCGATGATCTGCCCCGCGGGACCCGCGCCGTGGCGGCCTAACAGCGGCGACAGCGGCGCCCCGAGACTGAACGGCCGCTTCATATTGAAATAGGCGAAGGCGAACATCAGTCCGACGATCGACCCAAAGGCATAGGGCGTGAGCGTCCAGTGCAGATAGACCGTGGAAATCGCGAACTGCGCGGCTTCCGGCGAGTTGGGGACGATGCCGGCGGGCGGGTGGCTGAGGTGGTAAACCGGTTCGAACACCCCCCAGAACAGGATGCCGGTGGCGATGTTGGTGGTTAGAACCACCGCGAACATCTGCCAGGCGCTCAGCAGTTTTTTGGCCTTGGGCCCACCCAGCACGGTCCTGCCAAACGATGAGGCATAGATGACGACGCAGAGCGCGAGCATGGCCAGCGACATCAGCGACACCAGCCAGCCGAAGTTGCCGGATACCGCCTTGAACGCGCCGGTCAGCGTTTCGATGAACTTCGTTTCATTGATCCTCTGCAAGACCACAAAGGCCGCGCACAGCAGAAAAGGCGGCAGGAAAACTAGCGGTTTGATGGTCCTCATGCCGGTTGATTGTTAGAAAGCAGCCGACCGATCCGCAGGAAGTCGCTTTGCAGATTGGTCCGGCCGGATTCAACAAAATCCGCGGCGATCTCGGCGTAGGCGGGGACGAACTTGAATCCGGCGCCGCACAACGGGCCGCACAGCGTCACCCGCTCGTTCTCCGGATGGGTGTCGATGATCGGCACGTCATCCGACGTGTGATCGTAGAGGCAGGTCCGCAGTCCGAGCAGCGGGCCGTTGGCCTCCGGGAAATATTTCCTCAGTCCCTTGCGGATCAATTCCTCATCATGCGCATTGGGCGTGCGGTCGAAACAGTCCGGATCCACCGGCTCGCCATACCAGTGAAGTCCGATTTTATAACCCGGAATGTCCTCCATCATCGGGAATCCATAGTAGATGCCATCCTCATCCTCGATGCACCAGCAGGGCATGGACTCCGGTTCATAGGCTTTGAAGTTCTGTAGCGGCCAGACCCAGGCGAAGCTCATGCGCGTCACGGTGCAGGCGATGCCAAGGTCTTTCAGGAGTTTGCCTGTCCACGGTCCGGCACAAAACACGATGCGCTCCGCCGTGTAGGTTTCGCGGTCGGTTTTAACCGTCACGCCATGGGCATCGGCATTCCAATCGAGCACCTTGGTATTGCCGAGAATGTGCGCTCCGCGCTGCATCGCCAGGCGCACATGGGTGGTGATGGTCACTTCAGGCCTTAGCAACGCACCCACCGGATCATAGGCACCCCAGTAGGGCTCGGCGATTTGAAACTGTGGAAAGCGCGCGCGGACCTGCTCCGCATTGAGATCCTCAAAATGCCCGAGGTTTTGCTTGTAGCCCGTGAAATTCCGGTGCGGGGCCAAATCGAGAAAACCGGTCGTCGCCATGATGTCCGTTTGCCCGGACTCCTCGATGAGCTCGTGGAACAATTCATAGGCTCGCAGAATGATCGGCTCATACTCGCTGCCGATGTAGGGGGCGATCTTGGTCTGCCTGGAGTTTCCGTGCGAGCCGCCCATGTTGTGCGGCACGGAAAACTGCTCGATGCCCAGCACCCGCAGTCCGCGTTTCGCCAGTTGATAACAGGTCGCCGAGCCGACGGCCCCCACCCCCACCACAATCACGTCGTAGGAGTTTTTCACTGGAAGCGCGGGAAGTTGGGGTTCAAGGCAACAAGGCCGGAAGGTCCCGGGCGAGGGGTCTTGCAAGCGACCGGTTGGGCGGGTGAAATATCAGGCTGCGGCATGCGGCGAGAATTGGAAGCCATGCCCGCTCCGTCAACCCGAATGTTCGCTGGCGGATTCGCCAGCGCCACACCTTCGAGGAAATCCCCGGCGGCGTGCTGATGCGGGACCTCGTCCACTATGGCCTCGGCTGCGGGCCCTTCGGCGCTATCGCCCGCGCCGTTTTTGGGTAGTCAGTGGACGACGGAGGGTTTTAACACGCCGACGTAGGGCAGGTTGCGGTAGAGTCCCTGATAGTCGAGACCGTAGCCGACCACGAATTCATCGTCGATTTGAAAGCCCACGTAGTCCGCCGCCACTTCCTCGGCGCGTATTTTGTCCTTGGCTAACAGCACAGCGGTGTGCACCGCCACCGCGCCTTCGTCGATCAGGCGCTGGGTCACCGCATGCAGTGTCCGTCCGGTGTCCAGAATGTCATCGAGCAGCAACACGTGCCGCCCCTTGACCTCGGGGAAATGGCGGTCGGGGAAATCCACTTTGCCGGTGCTTTCGGTGCCGCCGTGATAACTCGCCACGTTCAGGGTTTCGATTTCCAGCACCCGCGGCACCCGCCGCAGCAGGTCTGCGGCGAACACCAGCGCGCCCTTGAGCAGGATGATGACCACCAGGGTGCCGCGGGGAAAGTCCCGTTCGATGTCCTGCGCCATCGCATCCAGGCGTTTCCCGATCACCGCTTCGTCAATCAATACCCGCTCGATGTCATTGCGCATGCACAGGGATCTAAAGAGGCCCGTCAACCGCGCCAAGCGCCAATCAAAGCGACGTATGCAAAAGCAGCCGGGCTTGCTCCAGTCGTCCCCGATCCATCCTCCACTCCGGCACCGCGGACGAGTCGTATGCGCTGGCCTCTTTCCTGAGGAATCTGCGGAATCCATTTCGTGAGAGCGTCCGGACAAACCCGCGATTTTTGGGGCTTCATCAGCTATCGCCATGCAGACAACCAACATCCGGGGCGTCAATGGGCGACATGGGATGTCAAAACGTCTAACAATTAAGCGCGGGTCGCCGATCCCATCCGCGGCTTGCAGCACGCGGGGGGGATCCATCGCAGTTTCAGATGACAAAAACTTGGCTACGCAGCGAAGGGCAATCCCAAGGATTATTGGCATGGGAATCGGGTGCGTGGACACCCCGGAAAGGGATGCGGGATGCGATTACGGTTTCCTCGGGGTGGGAACCCACTCCCGCGGATTGTCGGGCCAGGGATGTCTCGGGTAACGTCCGGCGACTTCCTTTTTCATCTGCGCGTAGCCGGTTGCCCAGAATCCTTTGAGGTCCTTGGTCATCTGCCACGGTTTCTGGCCGGGAGTTAGAATGTGGACCAGCAGTGGCACGCGGCCATTCACGATCGATGGAGTTTCCCAGACTCCGAACAGGTGTGAGACACGCAGGGAAACGAACGGATCCTTGCCGGGTTCGTAGGTGATTTTCGCGGAGTGTCCGTTGGGTAGATCAACGCGCTCCGGGCAATAGGAATCCAGGGCCGCGCGCTGGGCGGAGCTGAGCCATTCGTGGAGCACTCGCCAGACGTTGGCTTCCTTGATTTCCTTGTAACTGACCGCGCCGTGGCAAATCTGCGCGATGGCGTCCGCGCGGTCCTCATCGGACCAGCCGGGCATTCCGAGTTCGGGCATCGCCTTGCCTAACAATAAAAGCCGCGCCGTCCACTGCTCGACGGTGTGGTCCCAGTTTTTCAAGACCAGCTCTCCTGATAGAACCCGGCCGGCGAGGATTTCCGCGGCCTGGTCGAGGTTGATGTGGTGATCGCTTTCCTTCGCCTCCAGCACCAGGTCGCGGAAGCGGGTTTCCTTGCGCGAGACCACGCGGCGGCGGGTCTCGTCCCAGGCCGCGCCGTCGATGATGGTTCGATCGTCGGGAAACAAGACTTCGAGCCACGCGGGATCGATGGCGGTGGCGCGGCGCAGGTGGACGATGATTTCGCGCGCCTCGACTTCGGTGATCTCGGCGGCGACGAAGGCCGGGGCGTTTTTGACGCACGATTCGTCGTCGAGTCTGCCCTTGCGCTTGCCGACGAGGCGGCAGGCCAGGGACCCCTGGTTGATGCGGATCGCGAGATGATCGCTGAAGCTGGCGAGCATTGCACGACCGACGGCATCGCGACGCGCTTTGAAATCGATCGGCTGCCATTCCCAGCCGAAGCGGGCCGCTAGGGAGCAGAGGCGGTCGAAACCCTGTGCCGTCTCGCGCGCGCCGCGGGCGAGGATGCCGAGCTGGCCGCAGCGTTGCGGATCGAATTTCATCGCCTCGGCGGATTCGAAGGCGCGCCATTCTCCGGCGAAATCCGAGTCGTCATCGGCGAAGATGAAATCCTTGCGGCCGACACCGCCGCGCTGGTGCGTGAAGATGCCCTCGCCTTGAACCGCGGCGGCGATGAACGCGGTTTCCGCGACGCAGCCGTGTTCGTGGCCGGCGAGCATCAGCCGGGAGAAGCGCGGCTCTAACGGTAGGGCCGCCATCTTCGCGCCTTCTTCGGTTAGGTTGCCGGCGGGGTCGATGGCGCCGAGATCGTGCAGCAGGTGTTCGGCGCGGGCGAGTGAGTCCTCTACCGGCGCGTCGAACCAGCGGAACTGCCGGATATTGGAAATTCCCGCGGCTTTGAGCAATAGCACGGCTTCCGCGAGATCCACGCGGTGGACTTCCGGCGCTTCGAATTCCGCGCGGCGGGCGTGATCCGCCTCACTCCACAGGCGGAAGGCACGGCCGGGTGCGGTGCGTCCCGCGCGGCCGGTCCGTTGTTCGGCGGAGGCGCGGGAAATCTTCCTGATGAGCAGCGTGTTGATGGCGCGGCGCGGCTCGTAGGAGGCGATCCGGGCGAGACCGGAATCGATGACGGTGCGCACGCCTTCGATGGTTAGAGAGGTTTCCGCGACGTTGGTGGCGACGATGATTTTGGGCTTCGGACCGGGAGTGATAGCGGCCTCCTGGGCGGCGGGTGGCAGCGAGCTGTAGAGCGGGAAAACATCCCAACCCCGGCTGGCCGAGCCTTGCTCCAGCAGTTCGATGGTTCGCCGGATCTCATGGGTACCGGGCAGGAACATCAGAATGTTTCCGGCATCGGGCATCGCCATCGCCTCACGGCAAACCGCCGCCATTTTTTCCCAGATTGGCGTTTCGCGCGGCGGTCCGCCGCGGCGGTCGTTCACCGGCGGCCGGTCCGGCCGATAGAGCACATCCACCGGATAGATCCGCCCGCCGGCTTCGAGGGCTGTGGCGGGGGCGAGGAAATCGGCGAGTCCCGCGGTTTCCAGCGTCGCGGACATCACCACCACCCGCAGGTCCGGGCGCGGGCCGTCCTGCAAATCCAAACAACGGGCGAGTGCGATGTCCATCGCCAGGCGGCGTTCATGGAACTCGTCGAAGATCACCGCGCCGATTCCTGTTAGCGCAGGGTCATCCTGGATCCAGCGTTGGAACACGCCATCGGTCAGATAGAGGATGCGGGTATCCTTGCCATACTTGGTATCAAAACGCACCGCATAGCCGACCTCGCGTCCGAGTGTGGAGCCGCGTTGTTTCGCCACCCATCCGGCGAGCAGCCGGGCGGCCATGCGGCGAGGTTCGATGACAAGGATCGTGCCTGAAATCCCGGCATCCAACAGCATGCCGGGCACCGAAGTGGATTTGCCGGAACCGGTTGGCGCTTTCAGCAACACGCGCGATGGATCGCCTGCCAACACGGCGGCGCGGAGGCAATCGGCGATTTCAAAAACGGGCAGGATCACGCGCGAAGGTGTGACGGTAAATGATTCGCAGTCATTGACTTATGACTGTAATTTGAGGCAAGAGAAGCGCCGGGCGGACTGCCGTCCACGACCACTTTTTAGTGCCTGAAGTGGCGGAAGCCGGTGAACACCATGGCCATGCCGGCGGCGTCGGCGGCGGCGATGACTTCCTCGTCGCGCATGGAACCGCCGGGTTGGATGCAGGCGGTGGCTCCGGCGTCGATGGCGGATTGCAGGCCATCGGCAAACGGGAACATGGCGTCCGAGGCGATGATGCTGCCTTTCAGATCGAGTCCGGCTTCCTTGGCTTTCCAGATGGCGATGCGCGAGGAATCGACGCGGCTCATTTGGCCGGCGCCGATGCCGAGGGTGCGGTCGGTGGTGGCATAGACGATGGCGTTGGACTTGACGTGTTTGACGATGCGCCAGCCGAAGCGCATCGCACGCATTTCCTCCTCACTGGGCGGACGTTTGGTGACGACTTTGGATTCGAGATGGTCGAGGCCCAGAGCGGTGTGGTCGCGGTCCATCACCATGACGCCGCCAGGGCAGGAGCGGATGACGGGGGATTTTTTTTCTACCAGATAAGCGTCGTTCATGCGCATGAGACGCAGGTTTTTCTTTTTCTGGAGCAGGGCGCGGGCGTCGGCTTCGAATTCCGGCGCGATGATCACGTCGGTGAAAATCTCCGAGATCACGCGTGCGAGTTCGAGGGTGAGCGGGCGGTTGCAGACGATGACGCCGCCGAACGGGGCCTGGCGGTCGGTTTCAAAGGCCTTCTGCCAGGCGACGCGCAGGTCCTGGTCGTCCTGGCCGACGCCGCAGGGGTTGGTGTGTTTGAGGATGGCGACGGTTGGGCGGACGAAGTCGAGGATGAGGTCGGACGCGGCTTCGATGTCGAGGATGTTGGTATAGGAAAGTTCCTTGCCCTGGACCTGGGTGAAGTAGTCGCGGAAGTTGCCATAGAGCGAACATTTCTGATGGGGGTTGTCGCCATAGCGGAGTTCCTGTTCGAGCGGCAGGCTGAGGGTGAAGTTGCAACCGGTGCCGGTGCGGCACTGGCCGAGGAAATTGGTGATGGCGGAATCGTAGCGCGAGGTGCGCAGGAAAACCTTCACGGCGAGTTGTTCGCGAAACCCTTTGGTGGTGTCGCCGTGGTGTTCCTTCATTTCGTCGATGACGCGGGCGTAGTCGGCGGGATCGACCACCACGGTGACATGCGAGTGGTTTTTGGCGGCGCTGCGCAGCATGGAAGGACCGCCGATGTCGATGTTTTCGATGGCTTCCTCCAAGGTGACATCGGCTTTGGCGACGGTTTCCTCAAAGGGATAGAGATTGACCACCACCAGATCGATGGGTGGAATGTCATGCTTTTTTGCTTGGACGAGGTGCTCCTTGTCGTCGCGGCGATGCAGGAGTCCGCCATGGACTTTCGGGTGGAGGGTTTTGACGCGACCATCGAAGAGTTCGGGGGCGCCGGTGTATTCGGAGACATCGATGACCGGAAGACCGGCATCGCGGAGTGCCTTGGCGGTGCCGCCGGTGGAGAGTAGCTCGACTCCGAGCTCGTGAAGTTCCTTGGCAAACGGGGCGAGGCCGGATTTGTCGGAAACGGACAGGAGGGCGCGGGTGATGGGCATGGCAGGTGGAGTTCGAGGGGTGGAACCGGGTCGGCGGGGTGCCGTCCGGCGAGCGACCCCGTAACGAAGGGCGGGGCCGGGGGCAAGCGGAATAGGGCGGGGGACACCGGCGTCGGGCGGAGGTCATTCCCGGGAAAATTCCCAAGCGGCTTGTCAGGCGGACCGATTCGGAATGAAGCTGGCGGCCGCATGAAATCGGATTTCGAGAAGGCATTGGATCAACTTCCGCATGGCAAAACCTTCCGTTTTGTGGACGAGTTGACGGCGTTGCTTCCGGGGCGGGAGGCCTGCGCCACCTATCGAGTGAGGGGCGACGAAGGGTTTTTGGAGGGACATTTTCCGGGCAAACCGCTGATGCCGGGAGTCATTCTCGTTGAGGCGATCGCCCAGTTGGGCGGGATCGTGGCCCAGACGGATAGGGAGATCCCGGCCATGGAAGACCTGCGCCTCACCGGCGTGCGGGGTGCGAAAATCCTTGGCGCGGCGGAGCCGGGGGATGTGTTGGAGATCCGGGCCAAGGTGGAGGGACGGATGGGTGGACTGGTGCAGATCGAGGGCGAGGTGGCGCTTGCCGGCCGGGTCCTCGCCAGCGCGCGGGTCACGCTCAGCGGTAGCATTTCGTAAACGCAAGACACCCGCGCCGGGATCGCCGGACGCGGGTGCTTGCCATAAACGCAACCGATTGCGTCATCGTAGATACCCAGGAAAATGGGTAGACTGTTATTTGCCGCCGTCGTCGTCCGGTTGGATCTGCGGTTGGATCTGCGGTTGGATCTGCAAGCGCAGGCCGTTGCCTTGGAACTTCGAGTCGAGGTTGAGGCGTTCCACTCTCCGGCGGACATCGTCGGGTGCGGCGGCCTTGTCCTGCGCGGTGTCCCATGGACCGCTCCACGAGATTTTGTTGTTCTTGTCACGAATCGTGACTTCCTTGCCGCCATCGTTGGACTTGAGTTCGATGCTGCCATCATTGTCCATCATGCGAATCGTTGCGCCTTGCTGGACGTTGATTCCGGGCAGGGCTTGTCCGTTGAGTCCTTCCATGGCTTGTTCCATGCGCTTTTTCATTGCCCGCATCGCTTCCTCCATTTGTGGCTGCGGCGCCATTTCCAAGCCTCCCTCGCCGAATTTCATTTCGAGTCCCAGCCCGCCGACGTTGCCCTCGATCATGCCGCGGACGCGATCCGCCAGGTCTTTGGGAATTCCTTCGAGTTTGAGCTCATCGAGCGCGAGCGGATCGGCTGCGGCCACGGCAGCGGGCCGGGTGCCCAGGGTGACATCGATGCCTACGGGTTCCCCTTTGTGGATGAGATCGAGATGGATCGTTTCGGCGGGTTTGTGCGCCTTGACTTGTTTGGTTAGATCGAGCGGCGAGCCGACGGGTTGGTCGGCGACGCGGGTGATGATGTCATGCACGGCGACTCCGGCTTTGGCGGCCGGACCGTCCGGCATGAGGGCGCGCACGAGGATGCCTTCACCGGGTTCGAGGCCGAGGTGTTCGGCGAGCATGGCGGGAACCTCGGAGGAAACCACGCCGAGGAAGGCGGATTCCACTTTGGCTTCGGGATTGGCGGGGGCCGGGGCCGGGGCGGCGGCGCCGGGAGCGGGTGCGGGTGCCTCTGCGGCGGGAGGCGGTGGAGCTTCGTCCGCCGGCGCATCGATGGCGAAGGCAGGCGTGACCACGAGGGCGGTAAAGCCGACCGCAATGTGGGTGAATGGATTCGTTTTCATATTAACTTACGGTGAGCGTAGTAACTGGAATCGTTTGTCTGGCGAAAAGGCATTCAATCGATTTTCGCAGGGACGAGGATATACTCCACGCGCGGTTGTTCGACCTGATAGGTCCGGCCTTGTGGGTCCTTGAGCGTGACTCGCTCCATATAGACCACCTTCAGCACGCGATGCGGTTGATTGTTGGATTGCCAGATGACCCCCTCGTCGCGGGCCTCGCTCAGACCGCTCCTGAATCCGGCGGGAATGAGGTCGGCGTGGTTGGTTGCTGCGGGCAGGATGAGGCGCGTCGGAGGAGGAGGAGGGGGAGCGGCGGCGATATTTCCAGAGCCGCGATGGGTGGGGATGAGTAGAGCGGTGAGGGCTCCGGTGAGAGCCACTGCGGCGGCGGCACCCCACCATGCGCGGCGGGGCTGGGGAGCGGCGGCGGACTGCGGTGGGAAGATGACGATATTTTCGTCGCGAGGGAAGGGGATGCCGCCGAGGGTGGCTTCCAGCGAGGCCATCAGGGCGGGCGGTAGGTTCGCCGGGGTGAATTCCCGCAAGCGTTGTTGGAAGCGGATTTCTTCGGGCGTTAGATCCGTCCAGGTGTTTTCGGCGCAGGCTTCAAGCCGGGCGAGAAATGACTCATCGGGCGCGGCGGCGCGGAGCCGGCCGAGATCGGACTCAAGGGATGATGTTTCCAGGGGCATGGCGGTGGGTTGGCAAATAAGTAAGTTAGATCGAGAGGTCGCCGTGGCGGCGGGCGCTGCCGAGGCTCTTCTTGAGCGCTTCAAGTCCATAGCGATACCGGGAAGCCGCCGTGTTTTGGGAAATGCCGAGGATTTCCCCGATTTCGGCGAAGGTGCGCTCGCCCCAGATTTTCATGAGGATGACTTCGGCGAATTTTTCCGGCAGCTGCTTGAGTTTTTTCTCGAGTTGGACGCGGGTTTCGTCGTCGGACGATTCGCTTTCGAACCACGGATGGAACGCTTCCTGTTGGGCTTCTCCGGTATCGAATCCAACCGTGTCCTCGCGGCGTTTGCGGCGGTCATCACGGCGGCTCAGGTCGATCGCGAGACGGCGGATGGTCGTATAAAGATACGGCTGCCATGCCTCCGGACCGCCGACAAATTCGGTACTGCGGATTTTTTCGACCAGTTTGACCACGGCGTCCTGAAACACATCCTGAGCGTCCTCATGCGAGCGGGTTTGCTGGCGGGCGAAGAGCAGTAGTTTGGGGGCGTGCGCCTCCAGCCAGACGCGCCATTCAGACGGGCCTGGAGTTGCTTCCGGGACTACACTCAAGGCTGTCATATCGGGGATCTCGTCCATGGAGCGGTGCGGGGGTGGGGATTTGTCTCAGGGACGGTGGAACCATAAACCCGGAAACGGGTGATGGAATCCGCAGTTTCTCATGGTCCGCCGCAGCGGGTGGAAGCGGGGATTTCTTGCTCCAGTTGGCGGCGCGTGCCCAGCAGGTGGACGCGCAGCGGATCGATGAGGAAATACCCGGCGAGCGCCCGGCGGCCAAGCAGAAGCGGATAGAGCATGTCCGAGCGGTTAGCGAGACTGAGCAGGATCGACCAGCGGAAGCCACCGCAGAACACGGCGTTGGCGTGGATGAACACCCGCTCCTGGATGACGCCGGAGGAACTGCGGACCTGGCCGAAACGGGCGACGGGTGAGGTGCATTCGACGGCATTGCCGTGATGACAGAAAGTGGTGAAACGGGCGCTCGTCTTGTCGTGGGAGAGCTCGAGGTTTTCCACATGGAGGCTGGACCCGCGGGCGCCGCTGTCGGTTTTGGCGTCAAGCGAGCGAATGCCGAAGTCCGGCAGGGCGAGCCACTCACGGCGACCGATGACCAAGCGGGGGGCACCCGGTTCGCGGCTGGGCAGGCCCAGCGCGGCGGCGAGTTGGCCGGAGGGGACATCGACGGCCTCGGGAATGGCTTTGAAGGTGCGGGACATGGGGGTCAGAGGGCAGAGGGCAGAGGTCAGAGGTCAGTCGGTGGGGGTGAGCAGGGAGGCGGCCATGGCGCGGGCCTGCTCGCCGCCGCCGCCTAACATGCGGACGAGTTCCTGGATCCGGGTTTCGCCGCTGACCGGGAACAGCCGCGAGCGGGTGCGGCCGCCGGAAACTTCTTTTTCGACGACGAAGTGCAGGGAGGCCGTCGCCGCGACTTGTGGGAAGTGAGTGATCGCCACGACCTGATGGCGGGTGCCCAGCGCGGCCATTTTGCGGCCGACGGCGCGGGCGACTTCACCGCCGACGTTGGCGTCGATTTCATCAAAGACCATCAGCGGGGTGGCGTCCTGGTCTGCTAGAGCGGATTTGACGGCGAGCATGACGCGGCTGATTTCCCCGGACGAGGCGATCTGGCGCAATGGCAGCAGGGGTTCGCCGGGATTCGGGCCGAATTGAAACTCGATGGATTCGAAGCCCTGCGCTGCGGGTTGGGCGAGGGCGCGCAGCGGGGCTTCAAACGAGGATTGTTTGAAACCGAGGTCCTTGAGCTGGCTGGAGATTTCCTTGGCGAGTTTGGGGGCGAACTTGCGGCGGGCGTTTGTTAGATTCTTGCCGGCCGCGTCGAGCGTGGTGCGGCAGGCGGCGAGCTCGCGCTCGAGGGCTTCGAGTTTTTCACCGCGGTTTTCGATGGTGTCGAGGCGGCTGGCGGCGGTGTCTCTGCGGGCGAGCACGTCGCTCAGGCCGGGGCCGTATTTGCGTTTCAGCGACTCTAGCAAGTTGACTCGTTCTTCGAGCGCCGCGGCCTCCGCGGAATCGATGTCGAGTTCATCGGCGTAATCGGCGAGGTTGCGTTCGAGGTCCTGGAGTTCGAGCACGGCGGTTTCGAGCGAGGCCGTGTGTTGGCGGACCGAGGGATCGAGTTTCTCGAGGTCGCGGACCAGGCGCTGCACTTCGGCGAGCCGTTCGAGAATGGCGTCGTCGCCATTGAGCGCGGCGGTGGCGGCGGCGGCGGATTCGACCAGGCGGGTGGCATTGGAGGCACGGCGCCAGCGGTCTTCGAGGTCCTGCTCGTCCTCGGGTTTGAGGTGGGCGGCGTCGATTTCCTGGAGCTGATAGCGCAGCAGGTCGAGTTCCTGTTCGCTGGCGTTTTCCGCGTGGCGGAGTTCATCAAGTTCGGTGGCCTTGGCGCGCCATGCCCGGAAACTCTCGCGGTAACTGGCGTGGGCGGCGTCCGCTCCGGCGTAGGCGTCGAGCATCGCAAGCTGCCTTTCGGTGGACAGCAGCGATTGGTGGTCGTGCGGGCCGTGGAGGTCCACGAGGTGTTCGCCGAGGCGCTTGAGCAGGGCAAGGGTGACCGGGGAATCGTTGACAAACTGGCGGTTGGCGGTTTGGCCGATGACGCGGCGGACGATGAGCTGGGTGTCATCGCAGGAGGCTAGGCCGCCGTCTTCGAGGATGGCGTTGATTTCGAGCGGGTCGCGGAGTTCGAACACGGCCTCGACCGAGCAGGCATCCTCGCCGGTGCGGATCAGCGATTTGTCCGCGCGTTCGCCGAGGATGAGTTTGAGGGCGCCGACGATGACCGACTTGCCGGCGCCGGTTTCCCCGGTGACGCTGATGAGTCCGGGGCCGAGTTCCCACGCGAGTTCATCGACGAGGGCGAGATTGCGGATTTTAAGAAGGGTGAGCATTCGTTTTGCGGAACGTGGCGCATTATGCAAGGCCCGCCGCCGGAATCAACCGCAGAGGTTTTTTCATGACAGTTGCAAAATGAAGGTGGCATTTGGCAAGCCGCTCATTAGCTTTCCTGCCGCCGCCCCTCACTCACCTCGGCCAGCTTCCGAAAAAAATGCAGAGTTTTCCTCGACATGACAAAAGGTTTTGTTGTGGTTACATTGTCAACGGCGAGTGGCAGTTGGGGATGGATTCCTCGTTTGTTGCGACGCTGATGTGGTCTAAAACTCCAATTATGAAAACAACCTGTCGATTTTCCGAACGCAACATGAGGTCATCCAAGTCTGGATTTGCCTTGGTGGTCACGCTTTCGCTGATGGTGTTGCTCGCGGTCGTGGCCGTCGGGCTGCTGACACTTTCGACCGTGTCGTTGCGTGCGTCGGGTCAGAGTGAGGCGATGGCGACGGCCCGGTCCAACGCGCGGCTTGGGTTGATGCTGGCAATTGGCGAACTTCAGAAAACCGCCGGGGCCGACCAGCGGATTACGGCTCGCGCTGACATCCTCGGTGAATCGATTGCCAACCCGCGGCTCACCGGGGTTTGGAATTCATGGGAGATCAAAGCCACCACGCCGCCACTGGCCGCGGAATATGCGAAGGCCGCCCGCGATGCGAAATTCCTCGGCTGGCTGGTTTCCGGCACCGATCCCGCCGCGACCGGGGAGATCGCTTATGCGAGCCAACCCGCCACTTCTCCCGTGACACTGTGGGGAAAAGGCACTCTGGGTTCCGCGGACCCGGCCACCAGCCATGTGACCGCCGCCAAAGTCCCGCTCGCTTCATCCCCCGGCGCGTTTGCCTGGGCCGTGCTCGACGAGGGCGTCAAGGCTCGCATCAATACTCGTTATGCCGACGACGCCACTTCCGTCGGCACAAAAACCTTGCAACTGGGAGCGGGTGAACGCCCGGGCGCGGAGTTCATCGCTGGCCTTAATCCGCTCGAACGCAAATTCTTCGAAAAGGGCGCCCCGCAATCGGCTTTGATCGATAAGGGAATCACCCGCCTTAATTTTTCTTTGGCGGGTGAGAGTCTTGCCGCGGCAGCTGGCGTCCCCGAGTCCTTGCGTCCCCTCACTCATGACATCACCACTCAATCCGTCGGCATTTTCACCGATGTGGCGCGCGGCGGTCTCAAACAGGACTTTCAACTCTTGACGAACTCCACCAGCCTGCCGTCGGCCTATTTGGCCAAGGGTGTGTATGTTTCACGGCTGAACATGCCGTCGGCTAGCGTCCCGTCCGATCCGCGCTGGGAATCGCTTCAGCAATATGCCCGCCTCTATCGGGACAAGATCACCAGTTCGGGTGGCCTGCCGCTTCTTAAGACCCAAGTGCCGAGCGGTTGGGTGGCCGCCACGACGGATGGTGTCACGACATCGGTCAACAAAAAGCCACCCGCCGGGGTGGTGTTGATGCCCACGATTGCGAAGGTCCAGGTGCTCTTCAGCTTGATCGGGCGTGATCTTTACGACTACCCAGCGCCTGCTGGAAATATGATCGCGGCGGACGCGCCGGGATTTCATGGTCCTCAGGAGGGCCACTTCCGGGGCACGAGGTTCCAATACGATCTGCACGTGATGTACACGCCGATTGTCACGCTCCACAACCCTTACAACGTCGCTCTCGAGTTCACCAGCATGCGGGTGGAGTTTGTCCACACCCCTTTCGCGATGCAGATTTTCCGCAATGGGATTGCGCAAAGCACCGGGTTGGTCCCAGTGGAAACCATGTATGCCGACAATGAGAACGGCAGCAGGGACAAGACCTTTGGCATTGACTTGAAAACCAAAACCAGCAGCGGCGCGCCGGATTCGACCACTTTCAAATTGCTGCCCGGTGAAGTGAAATTGTTTTCCCCCTATATCCTGCCAACACGCTGCTATCGCGATGAATTTCGCAGTGCCCGGGAGACTTGGGACATTTATGTGGGGTCTGGCATCACCGCACAAATCACCGCCATCCCCGGCTGGCGGGGCGACGGCATCGGTTATGGCTGCGACTGGGTGACAGGCGGCAAGCGGGTCAATGGCAACGCGGAAGAAGGCCGCTGGGCCGCCTGTCTGGGGTTGGACAGGGACGACCAATTTCATGTGGAGTTCGCGCCCTTGAGCGTTCCAGCCTATAGCAATAACAAATTCGTGGTTCGGACGACCGCCACCGTCGGCTCGACCACGGTCATCGCCAACGCCATCGAGATTGATTATGAATCGGAAACGGGTCTTCAGGATTTCATCATCGGCAGGGGCAAGACCTTGCGTTACCCCAAGACCGGGACGGTGAAAGGCATCGACTTGGTGGATCATTCAACGACACCTGTTTCCCAACTCAGAAACGTCAAGCCCTTCGCCCTGCTCAGCGTACAGGGCAAGTCCACTTCGGGCGGACGCGATGCGAGCAACAAGGACGGACGCCTTGCCACCAAACCATGGTCCTTTGCGCACGCTGTCGTTGGCGCCTCCTCACAGAAGGTCGTCAGCGAGCACTCAGCGAATTTCTCCCACGAAATCGATTTGCAAGTCCTCGACAAGGGCACCTCAAACTTGTTGCAGGTCGATGCGCAGGACCGCAGCAATTTCATGTCCGGCCATACGGCTGACAATGGCACGAAATTCGGCGGCATGTATGACATCCCGCTCGCCCCGGTCCAGACCCTGGCGACTCTCAATGGAGCCAATCCCGGCGGATCCTCGGGCTATCTTCCGCGTTTCGCCCAACCGATCGGCAACTCGTGGGCCCATCCGCTCATGGCCACCAGCAAACTGATGGAAACCAAGACCGGCGGCAACTATCTCGATCATTCGTTCCTGCTCAATCTCGCACTTTATGACGGCTTTTATTTTTCCGGGCTTGCCGACCAGTCCGGCCCCTTTGGCACGGGGAAGACGAGCACCGTCCTGACCACCGCTTTCGCCGCAGGCACGCCACTCACCGATCCGCGGGTGCTGTTCTATCAGCCTAACGGTAAGACGGCCTCCGCGTTGTCCGCCGAGATCTCAAAACCGACGGCTTACTCCAGCATCGCCGGATGGCAACTGATGGAGGGCGCTTTCAATGTCAACTCGACTTCGGTGTCCGCATGGAAGGCCATGTTGGCCTCGATCCATGATTCGCAAGCCGTTTACAACAAGCTGGTGAAGACCGGCGTTCCCCCCACCACCAAACTCACCAATCTGCCCGCCACCGCCAAAGGCAACGCCCGCGTCAGCCGCTTGCGCCTGCCGGTGGCGCCTCCCGGCTTGTCGAGTATCGATCTCCAGGATGCCTATTGGCTCGGCCCGCGCGAGTATTCGGATTCCGAGTTGCAAACTCTCGCCGAAAACATCGTCAAACAAGTCCGTCTGCGCGGTCCGTTCCTCTCGATGGCGGAGTTCGTCAACCGTCGTCTCGGTTCCGGCGATATGGCCCAGCGCGGCGCGCTCCAGCAGGCGATCGATGATTCGAATCTCAACAAAGGACATGCCGTGGCCGCCAACGCGGGCTTCGAGATTCCCGCTGCTGCCGTGGCAAACTACAAGTATGCGAACGCTCCGGCCGGCGCCGGATCGAGTTATCAAGGGGCTCCGGGATATCTCACCCAAGCGGACATTCTCAACGTGCTGGGCAATGCCGCCACGCCGCGCTCCGACACTTTCACCGTCCGCGGCTACGGCGAGGCCCGCGATGCCAACGGCAAGGTGCTGGCACGAGCCACCTGCGAGGCCGTCGTGCAGCGCTTTCCCGACTGGCTCGATCCCGCGGACAAGGTCGAGACCGCACCCGTGTCACTCGCGAGCCAATCCAACAAGACCTTTGGCCGCCGGTTTCTCATCACCACTCTCCGCTGGCTCAGTCCTAACGAGATTTGAACGCAAACCCGTTAGCTCTATTCCACCTCATCATGCGCGCACTTTGGTTCTGTTTGTTACTCCTCAGCCCGGCGATTGCCAATGCGCAGAATGCCGTCAAGGTGAGCTGCCGTTTCCTCTGCATGGACGGCACCACGCCGCCTGAAAAGCTGATGATCCTCGCCGACAAGGACGCCGAGATTTCCTGTGAGATTCCCGAAGACCGGCTTTCTCCGGCGATGGTCTGCGACGTCAAGGGCAACACCATCCGCTTTGTCTCGCCCAAGGACCGCAAGCCCGCCGCCACCGCGACGATTCCTGCAAACACGAAGTCCGCCATTCTGGTGTTTATCGATGGCGCAAAAACCCCCGACGCGCTGCCGTGGCGGGTTTACGTGATTGAGGACTCCGACAAAAATTTCCCCGATGGAGGCGCCTTCGTTGCGAATTTCTACAATCAGGACATTCGCTTCGTGGTCGGCGAGAACAAGATCATGCTCCGTCCCGCCGGATCCCATGGTTTCGGTTTGCCCAAACAACGCGACGATTTCAACATGGCTCCGGTGGTTTTCGAATTCCAGCAGGAAAAAAATTGGATCACCGCCAGCGAAAGCTTGCTGCGTTTCCTTCCCGGCATGCGTTATCTGATCTTTGCCTATGTGGATGGGCCGTCGGGCCGCCCGCGCATTTCCACGTTTCAGGACGTCAAGGCCTTCACTCCGCCGCGTGCTCCGTGACGGCGCCGGGTTAAAGTCCGCGGGGCTTCGTTTCTGCTTGGTGTCCGGGGGGGAATCCTGTTTCCCTTGGGGCCTATGAAATCGATCTTGGCCATCCTGCTGTTGTGCGCGTTGGTTCCCGGCGCCAGCCACGCCGCCGAAACCAAGCGGCGCCCGAACGTGGTGCTGATCATTTCCGATGACCAGGGGTGGGGTGACTATGGCTTCATGGGTCACCCGCAGATTGAGACCCCGCATCTCGATCAACTCGCCGCCCGCTCGCTGACTTTCCAGCGCGGCTATTCGCCGGTGCCCTTGTGTCGTTCGTCGCTGGCCAGCATCGCGACCGGCCTCTATCCGCGGCAACATGGCGTGACCGGCAACGATCCCGCGTTGCCAAAGGCAAGCGGCATGGGCCAGCGCGCCAATCCCGAGTACGCTCCCTACTACGAAAGCATCATCGGCGGATTCGCAAAACAACCCAACCTGGTGCGGGATCTAACGAAAAGCGGCTACCTCGCCCTGCAGACCGGCAAGTGGTGGGAAGGCGATCCGGTCGCGACCGCCGGCTTCACCCATTCAATGACCAGCGGCAAGGGGCCGGCCGGCCGGCATGGCGACGCCGGTCTGGAGATCGGTCGCAAGGGGCTCGATCCGGTTTTCCGTTTCATCGAACAAGCGGGCGACAAGCCGTGGTTTGTTTGGTATGCGCCGATGCTGCCCCACTCTCCGCACACGCCGCCCGCCGACCTGTTAAAGAAGTATCTCAAACTGGCGCCCACTGAAGCCGTCGCCCGTTACTGGGCCAGCGTCGAATGGTTCGACAATACTTGCGGAGAGTTGCTTGGTTATCTGGACAAGAAAGGCCTGCGTGACAACACGGTCATCATTTTCACGACCGATAACGGCTACATCCAGGATCCCAAACAAGCTAACCGCTTTGCCCCGCGCTCGAAACAAACCTCCTACGAAGGCGGAGTCCGCACCCCGATCATGATTTCGTGGCCCGGTAAGATTCAGGCACGCATCGACCAAGAGCACCTCGCCAGCAACCTCGACCTGTGGCCGACCTTGGCCGGCCTGCTAGGCACCCAGGTCCCCAAGGGACTTCCCGGCATCAACCTTGCCAATGAAAAATCCGTTGAAGCACGCAAGCGAATCTTCGGCGAACAATACAACCATGACATCGCCGATGTTAAGGAACCGACGCGCAGCATGGAGTCACGCTGGGTGATCGAAGGTTGGTGGAAGTTGATCGTGCCCGAAGGTCTCAAGAAAGCCGGTGGCAGGACGGAACTTTACGACCTGCGCAATGATCCTTGGGAAAAGAAGGACCTCGCTGAAGCCGAACCCGCCCGCGTCGAGGCCCTGCGGCGCTTACTCGCAGAGTGAAAGACGGGTCACCGCAGGGAATCACTTGCCATGCGGGCGCGAAATGCCGATTTTCCAGGTCATGACCTCTGGCATTGCAATCAACCCAATATTCCGGGTTGGGGGTGGATGTTGAAAAACGGAGCCACCACGCTTTGGGAACACTGGGCCGGCAGCGACAACACCTATTCCAACAATCATCCGATGTTCGGATCGGTCAGCCAGTGGTTCTTCAAGGCGCTCGGTGGCTACGATTTTGTCAGCGCCCTCCCATGAAATCCGCTCTGCTCGCACAAATCCGCGCCGACCTTCGGACGCAATTGGAGCGTCTTACCAAGGCCGCGCTTGAAGCGCATGCCGCCGCCACCGACCCGGGCAGCAAGGCGGAGGGGAAATATGACACGCGCAGCCTCGAGGCATCGTATCTGGCGGCCGGACAGGCGCGACAGGTCGATGAGTTGGCGGAAACGTTGCGGATTTTCGAGGGGCTCACGCTGGCGGATTTCGCCATGGAGGATCGGATCGATGCCGGGGCGCTGGTGGAAGCCGACCTCGCGGGGGAAACCGGATTTTACTTGCTCGTTCCCTCGTCGGGCGGACGGGTCGTTTCCCACGAGGGAAGGGAAATTACCTTGTTGACCCCGGCCAGTGGTCTCTATCAGAGGCTGCTCGGACTGCGTGTGGGAGACACGCTCGATGCCCCGCTCCTGCAAGTCACGGAGGTGGCATGAGCTGGTCAATCCCAAGATTCCGGGTTGCGCGGGTGCCTTCCAGCGGTCACTCTGCCCGCGTTGTCCCGGAAAGGATGGGGTGTTTTTCCAGCGAGCGATGAATAAATCCAATGAAGAACCGTCGAATGGTCCGCGGGAAGCTGTCGGTCCCGTCGATCCGGAGATTTCATTGAATGATCCGGACGATGATTTCCGGCTGGTGGCTCGGGCGCAACAAGGAGATCTTGCTTCCTACGATGCCCTCGTGACCCGTCACCGAGGAAGAATTTTCGCCATGATCCGGAACATGATCCCTCAGGAAGCCGACGCGTGGGATCTCTCACAGGAGGTCTTCATCAAGGCATGGCAAGCCCTGCCGAAATTCGAGGCGAAGGCCCGGTTCTCCACGTGGCTTTACCGAATCGCCCACAATGCGGTTTATGACTTCACCCGGAAACGCAAACTTGAGAGCGCGGGGGAATTGAATGACGAGATTTTCGACCGGGAGCGGATCGATTCGTCATCATTGACCACGCCGTCGGGAGCTGACTCGCCAGATGCCGTGATGGCTCATGGCGAATTGCGCGTGAAGATCGAGATCGCGCTGGGGAAATTGTCCCCTGAACACCGCGAGGTGGTTCTTCTGAAGGATGTGCAGGGGCTCTCATACAAGGAAATTGCCGAGGTGATGGCGAGCTCACTCGGGACGGTGATGAGCCGGCTTTTTTATGCCCGGCAGAAACTCCAACTACTGTTAAAAGATGAATACGAATTCCGATGAAACCAAACTGGCCCTGTGGCTGGACGACGAGTTGCATGGTGAGGACCTTGCGACGATGGAAACATGGGCGAAGGACCATCCGCCGCAGCTCGCCGCTCGTGAGGAAGTCCGGCATTGGCGCGGGCTGATGGCGGCGACGATTCCGGCAGCGGAAGAACCGCCGTACCCGGAGTTTTTTAACCAGCGCGTGGCGCGGGCGATTCGCGAGGAAGCGACTCAACCCGCCACGGTGGCGAAGCAGCGGATTGCCTGGCAGTCCCTGCTGATGCCCTTTGCGGCATGCGCCGGCATGCTGCTGGCGTTTTGGCTCGGGGCGCAATCGCATGCCCGACCTCCCGCGATCGACGTCGCCGGGGCGCCACGGGCGATTCCGGTGGAGCCCTTCGTCTACACACCCGAGAACGGGGTCAAGGCGGAGCGCTTCGCAAGTATGGACGCGTCCGCTACGGTGATCGTTCTGAACGGGGTGGCGGCGATCCCGGACGATACGGATTTCTCAAAATCCGTATCGTTGCATGAAGCGCGTGAAAGCGATGCGACGGCCGGATTTGAGCCGAAAACGGCTGCCGAAGGGAATGCCGAATTGACCTTATGAACCGCCGGAACTGGATGATCGCATGGGTGGGGTTTTCGTTGTCGGTCATGGCCGGTGCCGACGAGGATCCTGGAAAATCGAAAATTGGCAGGGTCAGTGTGACGGTTTATCACGCGACCAACGGAAATCCGAAAGCAGCGGGTGCAAAAGCTGTCGTGGCGAAGGAAACGACAGTGCGCTTGCAAAAGGAGGCGCGGCTTCGTTTCAAACATTACCAACTGCTCGGCCAGGACACGCAACCCTTGCTCAGAAGCTATGAAAGCTGGGCGCAACCCTTGAAGCCCTCGGACGAAGTGCTGGTGCGCTTTGAAGCGCAAGGACGGCCTACAAAAAAATCGGCGGTTCTGGATCTGGAATTATGGCTCGGCCGCAAGAAAATCGTGAAAACCGACGCGCGACTGGAAGGCGACCGGCCGTTGTTCGTGCTCGGTCCGGAATGGCGCGGGGGGCGGCTGATTATCGCCGTGGCGCTTGCATCGGAACCGAAACCGGGCTCATAGTATCTCACTATGAGAACCGCATGCGGCATTTGGCTGGGCTTGATGGCCCTCGTTCAGGCGGGAAAGTTGGATTTTCCGCAAACTCTCAAGGAAGCCCATGCTCCGGCGGAGGTCACCACGGTGACTACCGATTTCGAGTTTACCAACCGCACCGACAAACCGGTCACCATCGCCAAGTATGATTCGACCTGCTCTTGCATGGCGGTAACAATCAAGGATGGAAAGCGCAGCTATGCGCCCGGTGAGTCGGGCGTGGTCCGGACCAAATTCGACATGGGGAACTTTGCCGGAGTAATCGACAAGACGGTGGCGCTGTGGCTCGATAGTGACCCGGAAGACCGGCCGTCGTTGTCGCTGACGGTGCGCGTGCATATCCCGGTGCTCGTTTCCATGGAGCCCAAAACCTTGAAATGGGACCTCAATGGCAAGGTCGAGCCCCAGACCATTCGAATTACGATGAAATATGACAAACCCATCCGGGTGGTCTCGGTGACATCCTCCTCGGACGCCTACAAATACGAGGTGAAGACCCTTGAGGAGGGGAAAAGCTACGACCTGGTGATCACTCCGACCGACTTGAAATCCCCCGGTTTGGGGATTTTTCGCATCGAGACGGACTGCCCGCTTGAGAAGCACCGGATTCAGCAGGTTTTCACCACGGTGCGCAGGCCCAGCCCGTCTGACGCGGTGGCGAAGCCATGAATCCTTGGCGAGAGTGGGTGGTGATTGCCGCCATTGCGCTGGCTGCGGCTGGCGGAACGTTCCTCATCAAGGGCTATCCAAACCGGTTGTTCCGCTGCGATCCCGCGACCTTGAAACCCGACGAGTTATGTTTGGACGCGATTCCGGTGGGAGAGTCCGTGTTGTGGGTGGATGCCCGCAAGCGCTCGGATTGGGATAAAACTGGCGTGCCAGGATCGGTGTTGTGGAATCTGGATCCGGCGGAGGACATGCAGGCGTTTGAAGCGGATGCGGCGGTTAGGATTGTCGCGAGTCCCCGGGTCATTGTCTATTGTGGGGATGAAAATTGCGGGGTCAGCCGTCAGATCGCCGAACGGATCCGCAAGCTCGACCTCGGAGCGGAGGTTTTCGTGCTGCGCGGGGGGTGGCGCGCGTTGAGCGAGGCCGGCCGGGTCAAGGGTGTCAATCCAAAGCCTTGAGGGCGATTGCCTCCAGATCGGGATGCTCTGGATTGTCTTCGGTGTTCCAGCGGAGCATGACGGTGCAGGACTTGGTCTTGCCGTAGCTGAGGCTGTAAGTGCCGCCCTCCAGCATCTCACCCATTTTCGACACTCTGCCAAAGTAGGCCTCGGCGATTTCCTTGGTGTTATCGCCGGCGAGCAGTTTGAGCGTCAGCTTTTTCTCACGATTTGGAATTTTTGAATCCGTGCAGGATGCCACGGCATATACGCTGACTTAGAACATCCCCGCCTGATCACTCGGATGAGAGGCATAGGCGGCAAGACGGCCGCCAACCAGGTCGAGGAAGGGGTCCACCACCAATTCAATCAATAATTCCTTGAAGCGGATTTCGTGGCATGCTACACTTGTCAGCGGTCATGGCGTGCCGCCTCTCCCCTCTAACTCCCCCAAAGATCGATGAGATTTCCATCCCGTGTTCTGAGCGCGTATGCACGCGTCCTTCAGATGCCAAGCCCCTTTTCCCCGCCTCCAGTCTTCGCCGCCTACTTCGCTGAAGCTACGAAGGCCAAGAAGGCCAAGAAGACTACGACAGGCAGGCCGGTCCGGCCACCAGCTCTTGCAACGGCCTTCACCCCCAAAGCAATTTCCTAGCAATGATGTTGATTCTTGTTATGCAGCATTAGTCAAACTAGCTGAGGAGTGGATTAACCCCATTGAATACGACGAATTTTAATTAAATCTAGGGGGTGGAAATCCACCGGTTAAAGCTAAAGCCGGAATAGAATTACTGCGAATACAAACCAAACCCACCTGCGTGGGTTAAAGAAAATAGTGCCTTTATTGCCTTAGAACAACATGGAAACTATCAACGAAATTCTGGCGAAATTCTTAGATCCGTTTACTGAATATCTAAAACAAAAACCCGTATATTCAAAAGGCAAAAAAACGGGGGAAGTGGATTTTATTCCTTGGCATTATCTCTGTGAGATTCTCGACGATTTAGCCCCAGGTTGGGAGTGGGATCTAAACTGTGACTATCACGGCGATCGCACTGTAATAGTAGGCAAGCTCACAATTCATGGAAGCGATCGCTCAATTAGTCGAAGTGCGACTGGAAACGAAGATTCAAACTGTAGCGACTTCGGCGATCCCTGTTCAAACGCTGAAGCTATGGCTCTAAGGAGAGCTTGTGAAAAATTCGGCATCGGCCGCTCAACCGCCCTTTCCCTGCCTCAAGTCTTCGCCAAGGCTACGACAGGCAGGCCGGTCCGGCCACCAGTTCTTGCAACGGACTTCACCCCCAAAAGTTTTTTCTAGCAATCAATCATATAATTGAATGCGAGCTTACCATCCGGCACCGGATGCGGGTCAACGAGATTTCGCCTTGCGCAGGTCTTTCGAGGTCGCCAGGGCGATCACCCGGCCCTGGTTGCCCACGGCGTTGTAGAAGTGATAGACGACGCCATCGTGTTTCACCATCCACGGCTTGTGGGCGTATTCCTGATCCCAGGGCTCCGACGGCTCTATCAGATGAGGTCCGGTCCATTTGGTCCAATGAACGAGGTCCTGCGAGCAGGCGAAGGTGTCGAAGGCCTTGGGTTTCCAGAACGCTCCGAAGTAGAACATCACCCAGACGTCGCCCATGCGCACCACCTGCGGATCGCCGGAGATTCCCTTGCCGTTGTCGATCACGGGCTGCTTGCCATAGCGCAGCCAAGTTTTCATATCGTTGGAGACGGCCATGCCGATGCGCTCGTAACCGGAGTCCCGCTTGCCGTTGTAATACATCACGTAGGGATATCCGAGCGTGGAATCCTTGTCGTGAATGATATTGCTTTTGTATTGAGTGAGTTTCTCCCAATCCCGGCAATCCGGCTGGTCGCGGGTGAGCACGGGAGCTTCGAGGCGGGTCCACGGTTCGGGCTTCGTGGGGTCCGGGCTCCAGGCCAGGCTGATCGCCAGGGGATCGCTTTCGTAGCCCTTCAACTTGCCGCCGAGATAGGACAACCAGTATTTGTCATCATGGGTGCGGAGTGCATAGGAGCCGCCCCAGACGTGGTCTTGCAGGGCGATGTAACCGGCGGCCTGCATCGCGTCCCACGTTCCCTGGCGGAAGGGCAGGATTTTCCCCAGCGGCTGCCATGAAAGCAAATCGTCGCTCACGGCAATGGCGGTTTCATAACCATTGCCGTCGAAGATGATATAAACCATGTACCATTTGCCGCCATGACGGAAAACACTCGGGCTGTCGACTTTTTTAGGGCCCTCGCCCTTGAGCACCACGCCGTATTTGAAGGGTGTTTTGGCTTCCTCGTAAACGCGCTTCATCACGTCTTCGGGCACCGGTTTGGCGTCGCCTTTGGGGGGCTCGATGACTTGTCGCTCCTCGTCCGCGGTTGCGGTTGCAAGGAGGGCAACGGCGGTTGCTGCGAGGATGCCCGTGGAAATTGGGTTTCTCATGGGATTTTTCGGCTTTGGAATCACCTCACTGCGTCGGGATTTCGTTGAGCGTGTAGTAACCGACGGGGTGGAGGATCGGTGTGCCGGAGGCGGATTTCACGCCATCGAAGTGCAGCTCGTGGATGTGGCCTTTGGTGAGCTTGTCGAAGGTCAGGCGGACGGATTTCCTGTCGCCACCAACAACGGCTTTGGTGATCTTCGGGATCACGTCATCCACCTCGGGGCTGCCATAGTCGCCGCGATAGATATAGGTGAACTCGCGGGCCTTGTAACTTGCGGGATCGCCGGCAGTGGCGGGATCGACGGGCTCGGTGAAGGTGAGTTCGAAGCCATCGGGTTTGGCGCGCATTTCGTGCACTTCAAAGGGCACCTTTCCGGTCCAGTCCACGCGCTCGAAGTTGAAGGGCTTGCCGCCCTGGGCGCCCCAGCCGCGGTCGGAACCGCCGACGAAAATCTGTCCGTCGTCGTTCATGCGGCCGCCGATGGGGCCGGACTTGAATCCTTTGAGGAAAGGAAAGACCACGCCTTGTTTGACGCCATTGACGGATTCGAGGAATACCCGCGAGATATTCGAATGGCATTGATCGGCAACAAAGAGCTGCTTTTGAAACGGCCCGAATTTTCCCTTGCTCAGATCGCAGACGATGAAGGACGAGGAGTTGCCGATTTTTCCGTGGACCATGTAAACCGCCGGAGGCACCAGCTCCTTGATGCGTGCGCGCTCGGTGACCATGCGGCTGTTGTCGTTGGGGGCGGGCGGGCGGGGTCCCATGTTAGGAGCCTTGTCATACCACTGGAAACCGCCGGGGTGGCCTTGGAAGGTGCCGGGAATCAGGTGCTGGAGTGTCGATGCACCGTGCCACGGACCCTGGTTGTCGGTGTAGTAAACCTCCCCGTCCGCATCGAAACCCAGGCCTGCCGGCGAGCGGATGCCGCTGCACGTCGGGACGAGGGTGCCGTCGGGTTTCACGCGCATGGCCCAGCCGCGGAAATCCGTGGCGCTGCTGAAGGAGCCGGTGAGGCAGAGGACCACCCAGATATCGCCGTTTTTGTCGAAGCGCGAACCGAAGGCATATTCATGATAGTCGCCGCTCACGCCCCACTTGTCGGACACGGTGGCGAAGGTATCGGCGCGACCGTCACCGTCGTCATCCTTGAGGCGGGCGACTTCGTAGCGGTTGGTTTCGTAAAGCGAGCCATCTTTCCAAGCGAGACCCATGACCTCGTGCTGGCCGGCGGCGAAGAGTTGGTATTCGATCTTATCCGCCGCGCCATGGGCGTTAGAGACCGTCCAGATTTCGCCGCGCCGGGTGCCGAGGGCGAGTTTTCCGCCGGGCAGCAGCTCGATGGAGCTGACTTCAAGCGCTGTTTCCGGGGGTGTGGGGAAGGTGGTGATCTTGTAATAGTCGGATTCCTGCGGGTTGGCCGCGTGGACAAGCGCGGAGGCGAGCAGCAAGCCGCAGAGAGTGGTCGGAGATTTCATGATGAAGAGGATGAAAGGTGTCGTGAATCAGTTGGAGGACTGTGCCCGTGATCCCGGCCACATGTAGATGATTTGGATTTCCGCGCGCGCGGGAACGATTAGATCGGCGCCGGCGACCTTCGCGCCGGTTGCGGCGACATTGAGTGCGCCGCCCGCCACGGTGAATCCGCTGCCGACAGGTTGAAATGTGCCGCTTGCGATGCGCAGGTAGGTGTTGGCTGGGATCGAACCGGTGAGTTTCAGAGTGCGGACGAGCTTGCCGCCCTCGGTGGCGTCATTCTCGGGATCGAAGCGGTCGGTGATCTTCACGTTGTTCCAAGTGTAGGCGAAGGTGGGGCGGCGATTTTCGTCCAGTCGGTAGCCTTTCCAGGAATATTCTTCGGAACGTTGCTTCGGGTTCGACTTGGGCCACCCGGCATCGAGGGAGGCAAGGATGGCGAATGGCTCGGCGACATCCGCGGTGGGGCGCACCACATCCTGACCGAGCGGTGCCTGGTCGCCGCCGCCGCGGTCGCTCCAGTGTTTTGAAGCATCGATGAACGCCCCGCGCCAGAGCAGCGTGAGATTCATCTTCTCGGCACTCCACGCGAGATTGAAGCCATCAGGATAGCCGACGCCGATGGCTCGTCCGCCGGCGTTGGTGATAAAGTTCCGATAGATGATGGGTTCCGTGTCGGCGACCAATTTTAAGCCGGCCTTGGGACTCGCTTTTTTCGGGCCGAAACTATCGATCGGCGCGTCTGGATGGACCCACTTGCTCAGCGGCGTGTGGGTGAAGTCCTTGCTCCGCCATGCCACGTAAACCGCCGATTCGCCGGTCCCCTGGAAATACAGCAACCGCAGGTCGTGCTCGCCCGCCTTGAGCTTGATCCTGCCTTCCTTGATTTCGGTCGAGGCATGGATGCCATCGTGATCGATCACCTTGGTTCCGTCGATGAACAGGCGTAAGCCGTCGTCGCCCGCGATGTAGAAGGTGTATTCGCCATCCTTTGGAGCGTTGAGCTTGCCGGTATAAACCATCCCATACTGGTTCTTATAATCGTCGAACTTGAGCTGGATGAGATTGTCATCGATCGGGCCCTCACGATGCGGTTTGAGAGTGGAAAAGTCCGGCAGACTGGGCCAGTTTCCCTCATAGAGTGCGAACTTCAGCCCGGTCAGCCCGGGTCCCGGCGTGACGACCTGCATTTTTCCCTGCATGCTGGCGGCGTGACCTGGGAAAGTGCAGACATACGGATAGACACCGCTCTTGTTCGGCGCCTTGAAGACGATTTCGTCCTTGGTCTTGGGAGCCACCGCCTTCGAGTGGGCCAGCATCCGCGGATCGACCGGGAGCCAGTCGCGCTTCAAGGCTTCGTCGGGTTTCTCCATGTTCTTGGCGCAAACCGCCAGGACATCGGTGCCGGCATCGAAGAGCACGAGATTGTGCGGCATGTCGTCGATGTTTTCGAAAATGATCTTCACGTCCGCGCCGGCCCGGACGGTGAAGTCCTTCACGTCGTAGCGCATTTTTGCCTGGAGGGTTTTAATATGGATGATCTGCGTTTCAGCCGCTGAGGCATGGGCCACGAACAGGGCGATGATGACGGGGGTGAGGATGCGGTGCATGGATGGGAGGTGGATGAAAACGCGAAGGAATGAATCCGTCAAGTGGTGTCATACGGGGTGGGCAGGGGCATTCACACAATGGATTTTACGGAAAGATGCCCTCCTGCCCTCCCGTATCGCACTCACCTATGAACTCCACGAGTCGCCGACATTTCCTGCACTCCACGGCCGCCGCAAGCCTCGGCCTGACCACCCTCGGCCTGTCGCGCGCCCGCGCGGCATCTCCCAACGGCAAACTCCGAGTGCTCTCGATCGGCGTGGTTGGAACGATTGGCGCCGCCGACCGGAAACAAGTCGCCTCCCATCCCGATGTGGAAATCACCGGCCTCTGCGACGTGGATTCGAACTATCTCGCGCAGGCCGCCAAGGACCACCCGAACGCCTTCACCAGCGTGGATTACCGCGAGGCCTTCGCCAAACACGCGGACAAATTCGATGCGGTGATTGTCTCGGTGCCGGACCACTCGCACGCGCCCATTCTTCTAACCGCGATGGCGCATAACAAGCATGTGTATGGCCAGAAGCCGCTGGTCCATCAGCTTGCGGAGCTGGTCATGGTGGAACAGGCGCTCAAGGCCAAGCCGCAGCTCGTCACTCAACTCGGCAACCAGCGCATGGCCAATCCCGGCCGCCGCGCCGCAGTCGAAATCCTGCGGCAGGGACAACTTGGCAAGGCCATCGAAGCCTACACCTGGACCGGTTCCCCCAACCCGGGCCAATATTTCAACTTCGGCAAGGTTCTCAAGGAAGTCCCGGTCGTGCCGCCGAATCTGGATTGGAACCTGTGGCTCGGCCCCTGCGCGAAGATGCCCTATCACGAGCAGCTGGCTCCTGTGAAATGGCGCTCGTGGTGGGAATTCGGCACCAACGGTCTCGGCGACTGGGGTTGCCACATTCTCGACGTGATCTTTTTCAGCTACGACGAGCTGATGTCGCCGGTGTCGGTGAAGACCGACTGCGCGGAGCCTGCCGACAAGAACTTCCACACCAATCCGTGCAAATCGACTGTGGTCTATGAGGTTAATTCCGACAAGTTCGCGGGCAAGACCTTTCCGATCCACTATTACGACTGCAACCAGCAGCCGAGCCTGGAGCAGATGCGGATCCCCGAACCGATCAAGGGCGGCAACATGACGGTGGTCGTCTGTGAAAAGGGCACGCTCACGCTCGAAGCCGACGGCCGGCTCAAGATCTGGCGGGATGGCAAGATGGAGGAAGGCTTGCGGATGCCGGGGTTGCCGGAGTTTCCGCGCCTCAACCACTGGCACGCGTGGGTGGACAACTGCCTCGGCAGGAGAACCGAACTGCGCACCCCGTTCAAGGACGCTGTCCGCATCACCGAAGCCGTGCTTCTAACGGTCAAGGCCACCCGTTTCCCCGGCCAGGAGCTGCTCTGGGACAAGTCGAAACTCGCTTTCACTAACAACGCTGAAGCGACCAAGACCATCGTGCGTCGCGATTACCGCGACGGGTTCGCGCCGCCACAGGTGAGTTAAAACTCATCGAAGGCGATCTGGTCCGGCCTGACGCCGAGCTCGTCGAGCATGGTGGTGCAGGCGCGTATCATGGTGGGCGGACCGCAGAGGTAGAACTCCACGTTTGTCAGGTCGGGATGTTTCCGCAGGCAGGCGTCGCGCACGACCTCGTGGATCAGCCCGGTGTGTGAGTTCCACGCGTCTTCCGGCAGTGGTTCGGATAGGGCGGGATGGAAGCTGAAGTTCTGGTGGCGGCTGGCGAGGTGCTCGAGGAAGTCCTGATAGAAAAGCTCCTGCCGCGAGCGGGCGCCATACCAGTAGCTGACTTTGCGGGCGGAGTTTTGAGTTTCAAACAAGTGGGAGAGGTGGGCGCGCAGCGGAGCCATGCCCGCGCCGCCGCCGATGTAAATCATTTCCTTGTGGGTGGGCTTGATGTGGAAATCACCGAAGGGACCGCTGGCCGTCACGCGGTCGCCGGGTTTGAGGTTCCAGACATAACTTGAACCCGCGCCGGCCGGGCACTCCTGGCCTCGCGGCGGGGTGGCGATGCGGACGTTGAAGCGCAGCACGCGCTCGAGTGCCGGGTTGCAGGCGAGCGAGTAGTTGCGGCGTTCCATGATCGGGTGGGTGGCCGCGCAGTCGAAGACGTGGTTGGCTTCCCACACCGCGCGGTAGGGCTCCCGGACGTCGAAACCGCGGAATGGGATCGCGTCGTAGGCCGGAATGTCGAGTTGCATGTAGTCTCCCGGCGTGAAGGCGATTTGCTCTTGGCCGGCGAGAGGTTCCAGCACGAGCTCCTTGATGTAGGTGGCGACATTGTGGTTGCCGACCACGCGGAACTGATAGATCAGCGGTTCGCGCGCGCCGCGTCCGCCGGCTTGGTCGATGTTGAGGAAGAGCCTGCCGCTGCGGTTCTCAACCGGATAGGTGCGCAAGGCGACGCAGGCCGGCGCTCGTTGGGGCGAGCCGTCGGTGATGTCGAAGCGGCCGTTGTGTTTCGGGCATTCGATGATCGTGCCCTTGACCAGGCCGTCGGCAAGATGGGTGTTGCCATGGGTGCAAATGCCGTCGGTGGCGTGGTAGTGGCCGCCGGATGTCTGATAGATGGCGTAGGTCCGACGGTCGTGATCGAAGCGGATCACGTCCTCCCTGCCAAGCAGTGCGGCGTCGCCAACCTCGATCCACCCGCCGGCGGCGGCGTGGCGGGCGGGGGTGTGCGCCGGCGCGGTGGCGGCGGCTTCCCGCGGCAGGGTGGGGGTGGGGATCGAGCGTTTGACGAAGTAGCCGGGGTCCTTCAGCTGGCGGAGCACCGCCGGAATGATCTCGCGCCATGCTTCCCACAGTCCGCGGTATGGCGGCGGCATGTCAGCTTTGACGAGTTCGTGCAGTTTCGGCAGGGCGTGATAGGGCACCAGCGGAAACATGTGGTGCTCGAGGTGATAGTTCATGTTCCAATACAGGTAACGGTTGACCGGGTTCATATAAACCGTCCGGCAGTTGAGCCGGTGATCGAGCACGTTTTCAGCCAATCCCGCGTGCTGGGTGGCGCCATAGACCGGCATCAGCCAGGCGCCATAGAGATTGGGTAGGCCGATGAACATCAGCGGCAGGATGCTGCCGCTGAAAATCGCGGTGCCGGCCACGGCGGCATAAATCAGTAGATAGATGCGCGCCTTGAAGAACACCTTTCGCTGTTCGGAGGCGGGGATATAGGTTTGCTCCTCGCTGTTGAGGCGGCCGAGGCCGTGCAGGATCAAGTTGCGGAAATACTTCGGGATGGTGTTCAGATTGAGGAACACCATGATCATCGCCTTGATGTCCGGCGGTCGGGGCACGGCGATCTCCGGGTCGCGTCCGACGATGATCGTGTCGCTGTGATGGCGGGTGTGACTCCAGCGCCAGACCGTGGATTCGCGCATCACCATGAACGAGGAAATCTCATAGAGCGCGTTGTTCATCCAGTCGGTGCGGAAGGCGGTGCCGTGGCTTGATTCGTGCCAGCGGGAATCCGAGGTGGAGCCGTAGATGACGCCGTAGATCAGGAACGGCAGGATCGCCCACCAGGTGCCCCACAGCAGGAAACCCGCGGATCCGGATGCGCCTAGCAGAATGAACCACAGGAGGGTGTCGCGCAGGGCGGGACCATCGCGGCGCTCGAGCAATTGCCGCAGTTCGACTTTCGCAATGGGGCTGGTATACCAATCCGCTTCCGCCAAACCCTGCTCGATGGCGCGGGCGGAATTCGTCTGGTTGAGTATGTAGCGGTTGTAGGTGGTGGAGCTCATGACGCGGGAGTCGTTGCGGGATGACAGAACATCGGTAAATCAAGGTTTGCCGCAAGGCGAAACCTTGGTCGGCGCGGCGCGGTTTTTTCGATGGCGCTGGTGTGGGGCAGGTGAAATACTGGCGCGGGTCGCGCCGAGGCTGCTTTCGGCGGGCGGCCTGTCATTTCCTGCCAACATGCGATATTTCATCGTCCAGACCTTGTTTGTCGTCACCCTGCTCACCGGCTGCCGGAAGGGCGGTGAGGCGGTCCCGGCTGCCGGAGAAGAAGCTGCGGGGGGGGGGGCGGCGACGTCCGCGGCTGCGACGGAAAAAGTTTCGTTCAACGATGCGATTCAGCCGCTGATGTCGGAGGCCTGTTATCAATGCCACGGCCCGGACAGCAGCACGCGCGAACCCAAGGATGCGCCGCTGCGCCTGGACCGCGCGGAGTTCGCTTTCGCAAAACGGGACAACGGCCAACCCGTCATCATCCCGGGAAAGCCCGAGCAATCACTGCTGATTCAGGCGATCCGCAGCGCCGATCCGCAAGTCCACATGCCGCCGCCGAAGTCGCACCGGCAGCTCAAGCCGCACGAGATCGAACTGTTGGAGCGCTGGGTCGGCGAAGGAGCGGAATTCGAGGAGCACTGGGCCTTCGTGGCACCGGTGAAAAAGACTCCCCCACAAGTGCCGGGCGATGCGTGGTCGCGCAATGCGATCGATCGTTTCGTGTTGCAAAAACTGCGTGACAACGGCCTCGAAGGAGCGCCGCCGGAGGATCCGCGGGTGTTGATCCGCCGGGCCGCCCTCGATCTAACCGGCCTGCTGCCGGAGCCCGCCGATGTCGATGCCTTCGCCGCAGACCCGGGCGATGCGGCTTACGAGGCCTATCTCGACAAGCTGCTGGCCTCGCCGAGATATGCCGAGCACCGCACCCGCTATTGGCTCGACTACGTCCGCTACTCGGACACCCACGGCCTTCATTTCGACAACGCCCGCTCGATCTGGCCCTATCGTGACTATCTGATCCGCTCGTTCCAGGCGAACAAGCCTTTCGACCGCTTTCTAACCGAACAACTCGCCGGCGATCTGCTGCCAGCGCGAACGATCGATGAAGTGGTGGCGACCGGTTATATCCGCGCCAACGTTTCCACCAACGAGGGCGGCACCGTCCCCGAGGAGATCCAGGTCAATAAAACCCGTGATCGGGTCGAGGCATTCGGAGCCGCGTTCATGGGCCTAACAGTCGGCTGCGCCGCCTGCCACGACCACAAGTTCGACCCCACCTCGATGCGGGATTTCTACAGTCTGAACGCGTTTTTCAACAACACTGCGGAAAAATCCTGGGACGAGAACATTCAGGATCCCGCGCCGGTGCTGCGCATTCCCGCCGCGGACAAGCTTCCGGCGCTGGAGGACGCGCTGGCGCGCCGGGCGGTTCCCGCCGCGAAGTATCAGGACCTTCGGGGCCGGGTGGAGGCGGAGTTGCGCCAGGCGCAGGCAGCCGGAAGCAAACCTCAAGCGGTTTCGGCGGAGGGCTTGCGGCTGAGGCTGCGCTTCGACGAAGGATCCGGCGACGTGGTGAAAAACTCCGCGCCCGGCGCGGATCCCGCGTCGTTCAAGGTCGCGACGAACCCACTTATCTGGGGCGAGGACTCGTGGCTGTGGCCATCGATGCGGATGGACACCAGCAGCCGGCTGGCGCTGCCGCAGCATGGGGACTTCGAAGTGGATCAGCCGTTCACCGCGGCCTTCTGGGGCATGGCCCGGATGGTGACGGGAAATGGCGATACAGGAGCCGGATCGATGCTCTCCCGCATGGGCGACGCCTCGCGCAACGCCCAGCGCGGCTGGGACATTTTTCTCGAAGGCAACAAGCGCGCCGGCCACACGCTCGTGGTCCACATCGTCCATCAGTGGCCGCAGCATGCCATCCGCGTGGAGAGCGCGCCCTTCCCCCGCGGCGAGTGGAAACATGCCGGTTTCACCTATGACGGCTCGGGCAAGGCAGCGGGGGTGAAAATCTATATCGACGGCAAGCCGATGCCGCTGACCGTCACCCACGACACGCTGCAACCCGGCCAGACCATCCGCACCGATGCCCCGCTCAATCTCGGCCGCCGCGAGGACACGCAGCCGCTGCGCGAGTCGCGCTATCAGGACTTGCGGATCTATTCGCGCGCTCTAACACCAGAGGATTTCGCCCGCCTGACCTTCGAGGATCCCGCGGCGGAAATCCTCGCCCGCCAGCCGGATGCCGGCAAGTGGTCCGGCGACGAGCGCCACGTGGTGTTAGATCGTTGGTTCCTTGGCGGCGTCCACGCGGGGGCGGCCCGGCTGCGCGCGGAATTGCAGCGCATTGATGACGAGATCGGAGAGATCACCAAGGGCGGCGCGCCGACGCTGGTGGCGCGGGAAAAACCGACTCCGGCCTATGCTTCGGTACTCAATCGCGGCGTTTACAGCGCACGCAAGGAGCGGGTGGCTCCAGCGGTTCCGGCCTTTCTGCCGACGCTGGCGAAGGACCAGTCCGCCAACCGGCTCGGACTCGCCCGCTGGCTGCTCCAGCCCGACCAGCCGCTGCTAGGACGCGTCACGGTCAACCGCATGTGGCAGGAGATTTTCGGCACCGGGATCGTTGCAACGACCGACGATTTCGGCATCATGGGCAGCCGCCCGAGTCACCCGGAGTTGCTGGACTGGCTGGCGGTCGAGTTCCGCGAATCCGGCTGGGACATGCGGCATCTCTACAAGCTGATGCTGACCTCCGCTGGCTACCGCCAGAGCAGCGCGGTCACGCCGGAGAAACTCGCGAAGGATGACAAAAACCGCCTGCTCTCACGCGGCCCGCGATTCCGGATGGATGCCGAAATGCTGCGCGACAGCGCGCTTCAGGCGGGCGGATTGCTGGTTGAGAAAGCCGGCGGTCCGTCGGTGAAGCCCTATCAGCCGCCCGGCATCTGGGAGGCCGTCTCGATGCCCGAGTCCAACACCAAGGCCTATCAGGCGGACAGCGGTGAGAACCTCTATCGACGCTCGATGTATTCGTTCTGGAAACGATTCTCGCCGCCGCCCTCGCTGGAAACCTTCGATGCCCAGGCGCGGGAGGTCGTTTGCATGCGGCGCGCCCGCACCAACACGCCGCTTCAGGCGCTCGTCACGATGAACGATCCGCAATTCGTCGAAGCCGCGCGCAAGCTCGCCGAACGCGCGATCAAGGGCGGCACCGAAACCAAGATGCGCTTGGATTTCATGGCGCGCGTGGTTCTCGGCCGCGGCCTTGGCGACCGCGAGGTTCCGCCATTGACTAACAGCCTTGAGCGCTTCAGCGCGCATTTCGCCGCGCATCCGGAGGACGCCAAGGCCTTGCTGACCACCGGCGCCTCGCCCTCTGACCCGGCGTTGCCCGTTGCGGAGATCGCTGCCTGGGCGATGGTCGCCAACCAGTTTCTCAATCTCGACGAGTATGTGAACAAGTGAATCATCCCATCATCCATCCCATGCATCCCTGTTCCGATCATTCCGGTGAAGGCCCGTCCGTTCTCGATCTGCCGCTGCCCGGCCAGTTGAAACAACAATGGCTGGAGCTTGCCACGCGCCGGCAGTTTCTTGGTCGCGCGGGCAAGGCCCTCGCCTGGGCCGGCCTCGCCCGGCTGATGTCGGACAACACCGCGCTGGCTTCTTCCGGCGGCGATCCCGGTTTGTTACTGCCCCATTTCGCACCCAAGGCGAAACGCGCGATTTATCTGTTCATGGCGGGCGCTCCGTCGCAATTCGAAACTTGGGACTACAAACCCGAGCTGGCGAAACGCTTCGATCAGGACCTGCCGGAGTCGGTTCGCGGCGGCCAGGTGCTCACCGGCATGACCGCCTCGCAGTCGCGCCTGGCCATCGCGCCGAGTGTCTTCAACTTCCAACGTCACGGCGCGGCCGGCCACTGGGTCAGCGAGTTGTTTCCCCACATCGCGAAGGTTTCCGACGAGCTCGCGGTGCTGAAATCTCTCCACACTGATGCCATCAACCACGAGCCCGCGATCCTGCTGATCAACTCCGGCAGCATGATCCCTGGCAAGGCTTCGATTGGCTCGTGGATTTCCTACGGGCTCGGCTCGATGAACGAGGACCTGCCGACGTTTGTCGTGCTCACCTCGAAGCTGCCGCTGCAAAGCAACATCCAGGCGCTGTCGTCGCGCTTGTGGTCGTCAGGCTTTCTCTCACCCGAACACTCGGGGGTCGCGTTGCGCTCGGGCGGCGATCCCGTCATTCATCTATCCAATCCAAAGGGTGTCAGCCGCGAGCTGCGCCGGACGATGATCGACGGCGTCAACGACCTGAACCGTCAGCTCCACGACCGCATCGGCGATCCGGAAACCAACGCCCGCATCGCGCAATATGAAATGGCTTTCCGGATGCAGGTCTCGGTGCCCGAGCTCACCGACTTGTCCGGCGAGCCGGAGTCGATCTGGGAGATGTATGGACCCAAAGCGAAGGAGCCCGGCACCTATGCCTACAACTGCCTGATGGCCCGCCGCCTGGCCGAGCGCGGCGTGCGCTTCACCCAGATCTTCGAACGCGGATGGGACACCCACGGCGATCTGCCCAACCGCATGCGAATCCTCTGCGAGGACATCGACCGGCCGACCGCCGCGCTCATCGCGGACCTCAAGCAGCGTGGTCTGCTAGACGACACGCTGGTCGTCTGGGGCGGCGAGTTCGGCCGCACGGTCTATTCCCAGGGCGGCTTGACGAAGGGCAATTACGGCCGCGACCATCACCCGCGTTGTTTCTCGATGTGGATGGCCGGCGGCGGCGTGAAACCGGGCGCGGTCTATGGCGAGACCGACGAGTTTTCGTATAACATCGTCAAGGAACCGATGCACATCCGCGATCTCAACGCCACCATCCTTCACCTGTTAGGAGTGGATCACGAGCGGCTCAGCTTCAAGTTCCAGGGCCTCGATCAAAGGCTCACCGGCGTGGAGCCTGCCAAGGTGGTGAGGGAGATTCTCGCCTGAGCGCGCAACGCAACTGAAACGATTGATGCCTTGACATCAATAAAAGTTGATGCATGATGCCACCATGCGCACCACCCTGACCATTGATCCGGAGATTGCCGACCGACTCAAGCAGGAAGCCGCGTTGGGCAAGCGCCCGCTGAAAGCCATCGTCAACGAAGCCCTGCGCAGGGGGCTGGGCTTGGAGCCGGCGAAACGCTCGAAACCTTACCGCGTGAATCCTCATTCGTCCGGATTTCTCCCCGGCATCGATCCCGGCAAACTGAACCAGCTCGCCGATGAGCTCGAAGCTGGGGAGTTCCTTGCAAAACACAGTCCGCGCGCATGATCATCCCCGACATCAACCTGCTCATCTACGCCCACAACGATCAGGCCCCGCAGCATGGAAAGGCCAAAGCCTGGTGGGAAGGATTGCTGAATGGCAGGACACCCGTGGGATTGCCTTGGATCAGTATCAGCGGATTCATCCGCCTGATGACCCATCCGAGGGTGCTTTCCCATCCGCTTGACGTGGGACAAACTGTCGGACACGTGCGCTCGTGGCTGGCTCAGGAACCCGTCCGGATCCTGCATCCGGGTGCCCGATTCGAGCAGCTTTTCCTGAACTATCTAACGGAACTTGGCGCGGCGGGAAATCTAACCACCGACGCCCAGCTCGCCGCATTGGCGGTGGAACACCAGGGCGAACTCCACAGCGCCGACTCCGATTTCCTCCGCTTTTCAGGCCTGCGCTGGATCAATCCGCTCGTGTGACGGCAAAGTTTCCGCCTGCGGCGGAATGGACGGGGCCCGGTCAAGGGACATCGCGTTCATTCGCGGTTTGAATTTCCCTTCCAAGCTCAGAGGTTGAGCGCCTGATCGATGAGATTGAGGAAATCCGCGCATTCGGCGGAGAGGGAATCCGAGGCGGACTCGCGGGCGAGAGTGACTAACAGATCCTTGTCGATTGGGCTGGAGGGATCACCGGCCAGCCACTGGGAGAAGGTGCAGACGAGGGCGGCAAACCGGGCGTCGTCGGACGGTTCGTCCTCGCCCTGGCGGACCAGCGTGACCGGGGCAGCGGCCTTGCCATTGACGGCCCATTCGATGGATCCGAGATCGCTGGCGGCGGTGGAGGGTTCGATTTCAATGACCAGGGAAGTGGCGCACTTGGCTGCCAGGACGGTGGGCAAGTCGGCTGGGGGGGGGCCGTCGGGGGCGGCGAAGCCTAACAAGCGATAGCGGCGGACGTTCGCGGGGTTCGGGCGGAACAACGCCTTGATTTCGCAATCGGCGAGCGGATTGCCCCGGAAGGAGATAAAAACGAGCGAGGCGGAGGGTTTCCAAGGGCAGGCCAGCGATTCGGTGGCGAGGGTGGCGGCATGGGTGGTGCTGCCATTTTCGCGGTTGTCCGGATGCCAGCCAATGGCCGGGTGGCGCGCGATCACGGTCAGTCCGGTCGGACGCAAGGGTAAATTGTTGAGGATTTCCTCGAGGCGAACGGAGTCGCGGGGGGGAAGCCGGTGTTCGCTGCGGATGAATTCGCGGATCCGGCGCAAACTGGAATTGCCCGCTTGGATGGGCAGCTCGAGGGTGGGGAAATCGCCGACGGTCACCGAATCGAGGCTGCGGAGTTTGGAAAACCCGGGACGTTCGACCGGATCGGCGGCAGGAGTGGTTGCCGCCGTCTTGTCAGAGCCGGCGGGGCGGGGGGCGGGGGGCGGGACGGGCTGGGGGACGGGCTGGGGGACGCTCTGGGGGAGTGTGGGATCCAGAAGCGGGGCATCCGCAAGTGGGGATTTGGGAGGTGCGGGAGCTTGGGTGATGGAGCGGTTCCGAAGTTGCGGTTGCGACAGAAAAACGCTCGTGGCGAGAGTCGCGAGGGCGGCTGCCGCAAGCGGAATGAGCCAGGATTTCCGCCTCAGGGGGAAGGATTTGAGAGCCTGGGGTTTGGCGGATGCCTCCGCGAGACGGGCGGCGCGGAGGACGTTTTCCCGCTGCTGGGACAGCAAAACGAGGGAACCCGGGGCGAGTGACTCGGTGAGCATCGTCTGGACGGCTTGCAATTCCTCCAACGCCACCTGCAAGGCCGGATCCGCAGCAATCGCGCCTTCGACGGCGGCCGCCTCATTCGCGGAGAGCTCGCCCAGGAGGTAGGCGGTCAGACGGGGATCTTCCGGGTGGAGCTTCATGGGAGAAAGAAGAGGACAGAGGACAGAGGACAGAAGAGAAAAGACAGGGTTAGAGGTCGGTGGGGATTAGGTCGCGGAGGCGTTTGAGGCCGGTGTGGATGAGGAAACCGATGTTTCCGGACTTGAGGCCGGTGATTTTCTGAATTTCCTGATAGCTGAGTCCTTGTTGGAATTTGAGGAGGATGACTTCGCGTTGGTTGTCCGAGAGGCGGTCTAGCAGTTTCATGACCCGGCTGAGGCGTTCTTCGAGGTCGGTCTGTTCATCGGGCTGGAGGTCCGGCCCGGCGATTTTCTTCCAGCGGATTTCCTCGAGCGGCTGGGTGCGTTTGTCTTTCCGGAGGACATCCAGCGCCCGATTGCGGCAGACGGTGAAGAGCCATGACTTGAGGTTGTCCTGAACCTTGGCGACATCCTGCTGGCAAAGCCGGATGAAGGTGTCCTGAACGACATCGCGGGCGCGGTCGGAATCGTTGAGAATGGTGGCGGCATAACCAATGAGTGACGACTCGAAGTCCGACATGGCATGCTCGATGAATTGCTCCCGAGTCATTGGCACGGCGGATTGTTCGTCGGAATTTGAGGGATTCGCCAAAGGAACGCGCGGGTTGTCGGAAATCTTGGGTAAAACCGAGCGGAAAATCGCTCGGCCTGTTGCAGGAGGGTTTGCCGCGGCTCCTGATGTTTAGAGGGCGTCCGGTTGTTGCAGGATCTTCGAGACCCGGTTGAGCAGGACGCCGGCGCCGCCGCCATCGACGACGCGGTGGTCGAAGGTGAGGAAGAGGTCCGCCACGGTCGCGGGAAGAAACGCTTCGATCTGGGCACTCCAGACGGGTTTTTTCACGCCGGCGCCGATTCCGAGAATGAGTGTTTCATTGGGCAGTGGGATCGGTGTGCCGAGGGTCAGGCCAAACGTGCCGAAATTGGTGACCGTGGCGATGCCGCCGCGGCAATCGTCCTCGGTGAGGCGGCGGCGGCGGGCGCGATCGACCAGATCGTCGTATTCCTCGATCAATTCACGCAGGGATTTTTGGTCCAGCTTGCGCATCACGGGGACCACCACGCCATCATCGATCTGGACGGCCACGCCGATATCAAAGGAGCGCGGATGGACGACCTTGTCGCCGATCAGATATCCGGCGGTGGTCGGGTTTTCCATCAGGGCGAGGGCGAAGGCGCGGAGCAGATAGAGCGTGAGACCCGGGGTGGGCGTGTGATCGCGCCGGTGCTGCAACACGCGGTCGAGGATCACGGGCAAGCCCACCGTGGCGAGCGGCCGGGTCCAACTGCGGCGCATGGCATCGGCCACCGCCAAGCGCATCGATGAGGCATGGGTGCTGGGCCAGGCGTCCAGATAATCGAGGAATCGTTCCAAGTCTTCGACGGTGACGCGGCCGCCGGCACCGGTTCCCGCCACCGCGGAAATGTCCGCCTCGCGCAGGCCGAGATCGTCCATCCGCGCGCGCATCCGCGGCGAAATGTAATGGGCGCCCATGGTGCCGGTGGGCACCGGCAGGCCCTTGACACTGGGCACCACCGCGGGGGCTTCCTCGTAGGCGTCGCCATCGTTGAGGGCGAAATGCAGGTTCGCTTCCGCTTGGCTCGGACTGGTGGCCTGGGTGATTGCCGCGCGTTTGGTCTCCAGCGATTCCAGGGTGTCCACGCCGGTGCGGGTGACTTCCGCTGCGGTGACGTCGAGCAGGCCGAGCAAGGTGCCCACCGAGTAGGAAATTCCCTCTTGCACCCTGATTTCGGACACGATTCCGTTGCACAAGGTGGTCACTCCCATGACCGCCTTGTTGGTCTCCACCTCGATGATTTCCTGGTCGGTCCGGACCGCGTCGCCTACGGCAATGCCCAGACGGATGACGGTTGCCTCGGCGATCGATTCGCCGAGCTGGGGCATGAGGATGGGGACGGTGGGCATTTGGGTAAAAGCTGAGAGGCTGAAAAACTAAAATGCTGAAAGATTAGAACGTGAGCAGCTTGCGGAGGGCCTGGCAGATGGATTCCGGCGTCGGGCGGTGGGCGGCCCAGAGTTTCGGGTGATAGGGCACCGGCGTGTCGCGGGCGTTGAGGCGTTGCGGCGGCGCGTCGAGCAAATGGAATCCTTCTTCGGTGACGCGGGAAACGACTTCCGCGGTGACGCCTCCCCATGGAAACGCCTCACCTAGGGCAAGCAGCCGGCCGGTGCGGGCGACCGATGCCAGCACGGTGTCCATGTCGAGCGGTTTCACCGAGCGGAGATCGACCACCTCGATTTCCCAGCCGTCCTGTTGGAGTCGCTCGGCGGCGCGCACGGCTTCATGGACCATGGCGCTGTAGGCGACCACGGTGGCGTGTTTGCCGGGGCGGATG
>CAMBPB010000009.1 GCA_945869465.1 Prosthecobacter debontii | reverse complement strand
ACCTTGAAGACCAGCCGCCGGTCCACCACCCGGCTGATGCAGTGATACAAAACCGGCCTCTCCGATGCGGCATTTCCAGGCACAATCCAACGGGCACGTCTCATGATGAAGGAAGTCTATCCCCCCGAAAAGGCAACCGCAAGCTAAATCTCTGGTAAAGGGACTGTCCCTATATTACGATAATCCAACGATTGACCCAGTGGAGGGATGCAGTGACATTGATAGCGCTTTGCAGCGCACCGAAACCGAGCCCCCTTCAGACGATGCTCCGCCGCGCCGGCGAGGACGCCGGAAATGCCGTCGTTGGACCGTGCTGCTGCTGCTGCTGGGGGGCTTGGTCTGGCTGAATGGCCCCGGGCTGCGGTGGCTCGCTCCCAAGGTGGCTGGCCACTATTTCCAGAAAGGCGGGTTCCGCGGGTCTTTCTCCGTCGAAGGAAATCTCATCGGCGGGATTTCGGTGAGGGAACTTCAGATTGAGAGTGACCAGACGTTGGCCCGCCTGACCTTGAAACGGGCGACTCCCGACTATCAGTTGAAGGAATTGATCCAAGGCCGAATCCAGGGAATCGAAATCGATGGATTGCACGTGGATCTGCTGCTTGGGGAGGGCACCGGTGAAAAACAGCCGATGGACCTTGAGAAACTTGTGCAAACCCTCCGCACGGCACGGAGCAGGATCCTTCCGCTTACGATCAATCTCAAGGACATCAGTCTCAGCGCCACACGCGATGGGAAACCGGTGATCGCACTTGCCCCGAGCCAACTCCACCACGCGGCGGGGGACTCCATCTTGACTCTGAAACTCGGTGCCATCACCGATGCAAAGGAACGCGAGTGGCCGGCTCAGGAGTCAGTGATCGTTTGGAACGCGGATGATTTATCGATCGAGCGCATCGATCTGCTGCATGGCGTGAGCTTGCGTGAGCTGGTGTTGCGGCTTCCCGAGATTGGCGGGCCTTCCGCGGAAACGGAAATCCGAATCGGCGACGCGGTTCTCGCCGCGGGGGCTTCCCCGGGTTTCAATTCGGTGAGAGCGGACCTCCGTGAGGGACGCCTGCAGAGCGAACAGATCGCGGAGGCTTTTGCGCTGAAACTTCCCGGCAAAGCCGTGCTCACTTCCCTGTCGGTGAATTTTGATGGATTGTTGCCGGATCCCCATGCCGCGATTGGAGAGGCGCGAATCTTCTTAGAAGACGTGGTTTGGAAGGACTGGGTGGTTCCGGAGTTGAGCCTCGACGTGGAGTTGCAAGCGGACCGGTCATCCTTGGCCGCGAGTGGTCTGGCGCTTGGAACCGGGTTTACCCTCAGCGCCGAGACCCCGATCACCCGGAAGGGCGACCGCTTTCAAGCGGGCGACGTGCAGGGGCGCTTCAATATCGCGGATGTTCCCGAACTCCTCGCCGCGTTGGCGGAGCGGGCCAAGGCGATCGATCCGAAGGCACCCGTGCCACCCTCGATGGTGGACGGCGGTTTCAAAATCGCGTTCAAGGACCACCGACCGGCTTCCGCGGACGTGGAATTGTCTTTGAAACCGGCGGACCCGAAGAGCGCGTCGCCGATCCACCTGCAGGGCCGCTGGCAACCGGAGGAGGCGCTTGCTGCAGTGTGGGAGGCCGACGGAGTGAAAGTCAAAACCGAGTATCGTCAGGAAACGCTTGTCTATCAGGCTGGCATGGAATTGGACAATTTCAACAGCGCGCGGATCGAGCCATGGCTCACTATCGTTAGAGCGAAGGTAGGCGGAGATGTCGCACTAACGGGAACATGGAATGGCAGCGGGGATTTGAAAGCCGGCAAACACCGCGGCACCCTCGCGGTTGGCAAGGGCGATTGGAGCCGGGAAGGCATGCCACCGCTCGCCGCGAGCGGTGAAATCGCATACGATTGGCCGGGTGGATTCGTGACCAAGGACCTGTGCTTGCGGGCGAACGATCAATCGATTACGCTGGATGCCAAACTTGCGGACGGATACCTAGATCTAGCGAATTTGAGCTGGCTGGCTAACAAGAACTCCATTGCGGGTGGAACCGCCAGGTTGCCGGTGCCGGAGGATTTCGCGAAATGGCGGGACACGCTCGCCCGTGACGTGCGGCCGCTGGAGGTGTCGATCGAGTCCAAGGTCCTGTCGTTGGCGCTGCTCAAGGACTGGGTGCCAGCAGCCGAAAAACTGGATCCGCGTTCGACCGGTCGGGTGGTTTTGAAGATCTCGGGAACTTATGCGAAGCCTGCGATGGATGCCCTCCTGGAGGCGAAGGAGCTTCGCTCCCAGGAAAAACCGAAACTGCCGCCCGCCGAGCTGAAGCTCACTCTGATAGGACGCGATGGGCGCCTGACATTGGAGGGAAATGCGAGCGCTCCGGATTTTTCCCCGGCGGTCATCACGGCGGCGATGCCGTTTCGTCCCGCGGAGTGGGCGGAGGACCCCGCTCTGATCGCCGGCGAGAAGCTCGATGCGAGGGTCGATCTGCCACGCATCGACATTTCGCGTTTCAGTTCACGCATACCATCCGTGCGGAAAGCGGGTGGGTTTCTAACTGGAGACATCGTGGTCGCGGGGGAAATCGGGAAACCCGCGATCAAAGGAAAAATCGCACTAACCGGAGGAGAATTCGAGTTGAAGGGAGCACGTCATCCGCCTGTTACCGGAACCAGCGCAACCGTAGAACTCGATTTTGACAGAATCACCTTGAAGAACCTGAAGGCGACGATTGCAGGGGGAACACTTCAGGGTGGCGGTTCGATGGCGATCGAACACGGCAGGGCCGGTGTCATGAAACCCGGCGCATTGGACTTCCGGGTGACCGGCAACCATCTGCCGTTGTTGCGGAACGACTCACTCATCGTCCGGGCGAACGCGGACCTGCGCCTGACCGGCAATTGGGAACGCGCGTCGCTTTCAGGAACCATCGGAGTGGTCGATAGTTTGTTCTATCGCGACATCGAGCTGCTGCCAATCGGCACGCCCTTCACGACTCCGTCCGTGGCGGCATTGCCGCAGGTCGATGCGCCGGTGAGGGCGCCGGATTCCATTCCCGAGCCATTCCGGAATTGGACCCTTGACGTTTTGGCCCGCACTGACGAGCCGTTCCTTATCCGCGGAAATTTCGCGACGGGCAGGGTGGATGGAAATGTGCGTGTCGGCGGGACGATTGGAAGTCCGGCACCGAAGGGCGAGCTGAAGATTTCGGACTTCCGCGCGGCCCTGCCATTCAGCACGCTAACGGTTCGCTCCGGATTCCTGCGCTTCGAACCGGCGACGGGCTTCGATCCGGTTCTTGAAATCCGCGGCACCGCCGAGCCCCGGCCCTATCAGGTCAGCGTGTTTGTTTACGGCCTCGCATCGGACCCACAAATGTATCTCACGTCCAGCCCGCCGTTGCCGGAGAATGAAATCATGACCCTTCTCGCCACCGGTACCACCACCAGCGGCCTGGAGAATCCCCAGGCGGCGTCGTCGCGCGCGCTGCAGCTTCTCGTTGAGGAACTTCGGCGCGGGCGCTTTGCGGTGGGCAAACAACTGCGGCCGGTCCTGAAAGTGTTGGACCGCGTCGATTTTACCCTGGCCGAGGCAGATCCGTATTCGAGCGAGTCGTTTTCCACCGCCACGATTGCCATCACCGACCGATGGTTTCTATCGGCCGGCATGGGTGCCGAGGGCGATTCGCGGGTTCTCGCGATCTGGCGTCTAACATTTCACTGATGGTTATTCTTGGTGTCATGATAGGGCTCATGTTGACGGCGCTGGTCGCCGCCGCCGAGACCCGTGTCCGGATCGAAGGCATGAGGCACGCCAGCGAGGGCGAGGTGCTGGACTTGATAGGAGGGCGGCTCACCCACGTGCGGACCTCGCGGGCCTCTGCGCCGCTGGCGGACGATGCAGCGTTTATTCTCCGCAGGATTCTCCGCAAGGACGGCTACACGGACGCCGCCGTGGAGTGGAGGATTTCCTCGCGGGATGAAATTGTGCTGGTGGTGGATGAAGGCGGACGGCTTTCCCTGGGTGATGTCAAAGTCAATGGCGTGGCTGCGGAGGATGCGAAAAAACTGGCGCGGCTCTATGCCAAACCGGCGGAGAAGGGCCGCCCGCTGGCTGCCGGTTCCCCGCCGTTCCGTGAGGAGGATGTGGAGACCGGGCTGTCGTTTGTCCGTCAGGAATTCAACGCCCGCGGCTACTGGCTGGCCGAGGCAGTCATCGCGACGCGTGCCACCCATGGCGCCACGGGCGCGGTGGATCTAACCATCGATGTTCGTCCCGGAGCGCTGCATCAAATCGCCCGCCCCACGGTGACAAGCACGGAAGGGGTTGGCGAGGAACTCACCCGAACCACGGTCGAGCCCTTCGTCGGCCGAGCGGCCACGACCGGCCACCTGAATGCCATGCGCCTCGCGGTGGAGGAAGCGGCGGTTACCCGCGGTTACCCGGATGCGAAAATCCGCATGAGCCAGACCTTGGAATCCGGGCGATTTATCCCGGGTTTCTCCATTGAATTCGGCAAGCGGGTGCGCCTGAATCAGATCCGCATCGAGGGCTTGGAACGGACCCATCCGGCAAGGATCGCGGCGCGCATGAAGGACATGGAAGGAGACTGGTATGATGAAGCGGCCATGAGCAAACGTCTGCGGGAGTTCCTCGCCACCGGCGCGTTTTTCTCGGCGCGGGTGGAGACGTCCGAGGCGGGCGATCAACATGTGGACGCCACCCTGCATTTCGTCGAGGCCCGCGCGCGCGAGGTGAGTCTTGCGGCGGGATTCGGTTCCTATCAGGGATTCATCACCCGCGTGACTTATTCCGACCGGAATCTTTTTGGCAATCTAATGGGGTTTAGTTCCGGGTTTGAGTTGAGTATGCGCGGCCTTCTGGGAGATGTGCGTATCACCGATCCCTGGTTTATGGGCTCCGACGTCTCCGCATCAGCACGGGCTTACGCGCTGATGTATGGCCGTGAGGGTTACGACACCGATGAAACCGGGCTGGAAGCCACATTCAGTTGGAAATTCGGCAAGCACTACACGCTCGACCTTCTGGCGGGGTATTCGATTGTCAATCTAAGCGAGGATGGACTTCCTGATTCCGAGCTCGGAGCGACGCTTTACACCCACCCGCGGATTCGTCTCACCCAGATATTGGATTTCCGGGACAACCCGGTATTGCCCAGAAAGGGCTGGCATTTGGAGAGCCCGCTGGAGATCGGCGCGGCGGTTGGAGATGTATCTACAAGTTATGTCAAGGCCGGTCTCACGGGCGGATGGTTCCATGAACTCAGCCGGCGCTATCAGGTAGGAATCGGCGGCGAATGGGGTGTGATCGTCCCCTCCGGCGATGGCGGGAACCTGCCGATCGACTTGCGCTTATTCAACGGAGGCACGCGCAGCGTGCGGAGTTTTCCCGAGCGCGAACTCGGCCCATCGGTGAATGGTTTCCCGACGGGCGGCGAAGCGATGTGGAACACGAATCTGGAACTGGTGCGCACGCTCAGCGGCGCGGTGAAGGCCGTGGCATTTTTCGATGCCGGCGCGCTTTCCCGAAACCATGAGGAGATCAGCGGCAGCGAGATTGAACTCGCCGCCGGTCTTGGCATTCGGTTTGATCTTCCCATCGGCCCGGTGCGGCTGGAATACGGCCACAATCTCACCCGGGATCCGGGCGAACCAAATGGCACCATCCATTTTGCCATCGGCTTCGCCTACTAACCAACCTTTTATCAGATGTGCGTGCAATCCGACAATCGCGCGGTCACCGCCTTGTTCCGGGTCTTCGGCGGAAGCGGCGGGATTTGTGTCGCGGAGGCTTGTCGGCACACGGAGTTCCGGGGGATGCACGCGGGAGAGTTGTTGTTGCTTGCGGTTTGGTTTCCCCTTGCGGTCTATGTTGCCATGGTGGAATGGCTGTCCCGGCACGTCGCGCTGGCTGCCGGGTTGCTGTTAGCCATCCCGGCCTGCTTTATCACACTCAGTTTTCTGCCATACGTGCTGGGAGCGAGGACCCCGGCTAACCAGTGGCGGATGTGGCTGGGTGTCGGGCTGGCTTGGGCGCTGTTCCACTGGAATGCGGGGGGAGTCGCCGGTTTTTTCGCGTGGGGATGGATCGCGTTGTGCGGGCTCAATCTGGTGGCGTTTATTCTGTTGGTTTTCGGGCGTTCGCTGGCGCGGGTTGGGACGCCGGGGGTTATCTGGCGTTTCCTTGTATTGTTAGAATTCCATCTGTTTGCGATCGCGGCGGGCTGGTGGTGGGGATGGTCGTGGGCGGTGGCCGGCGGTGCCGTCATTGCGGCGGTTTTCTGTTGGGTGGTCCTGCGGCCGGGCAATCAGTGGCTCGGTCAGGTGACTTGCCGCACAGGCGACCGGAGCATCCGGCTCACGATCGATGACGGTCCCGATCCACATGACACGCCGGTGTTGTTGGATCTGCTGGATCGGCATCGGATCAAGGCCGTGTTTTTCATGATCGGGTGGAAGGTCGCTGCGCATCCGGAATTGGTGCGGGAGGTGCTGCGCCGTGGCCACGAGATTGGCAACCACACGATGAACCATCCGCAGGCTTCGTTTTGGTGCGCGGGTCCGTGGCGCACCCGTCGTGAAATTCTGGAATGCCAGGAAGTGATAGACAAGGTGGCGGGAGTGAAGCCCCGCTGGTTCAGGGCGCCCGTCGGCCACCGCAATCTTTTCACCCATCCCATCGCGGGCATGCTCGGCCTGAAAGTGATGGCGTGGAACCGGCGGGGTTTCGACACACTCGGAAGCGATCCCGACAAGGCGCTCTCGCGGATCCTTCCGAAACTGGGGCCGGGTGACATCGTGCTGGTGCATGAAGGCACGCCTGTCGCGACGGAGGTTCTATCAGGCGTGCTGGAGGGAATCGATCGGTTGCGGCTCGGGTTAGATGACATAATCCCATGACATCTCGGAAAACAGCGCGTTGACCATCTCCATGCACTTCGCACCGGGCATCACGCTGAGATCCATCTGGTTCATCACATAGGCAAAGGAAATCCCTGTTTCCGGATCGCCCAAACCATGGCTTCCTCCCGCGCCGGGATGGCCGAAGGCCGATATCGATGGTCCATAGATTCTCCTCAGCTTGCGGCCCTGTCCATCGAGCGGATCCTGCTGGGCGCCGTTGGTGAAAACCGTCGGCCTGAGCAACACCCGGTCCTCGCCCGAGGAGCGTGGCGTGGCAAGAGCCTGACGCACCTGCACCGGCAGCGGGCTTTCGATTGAACCGATCGCCGCCTGATAGAATTTCGCCAGCGCCGAGGCGGTGCCCACTCCGCCGAGCGCGGGCAGGCCGGCCGACCACGCCGACGGCTCGTTCATCTCATGGATGGCGTGCAGTCCGCGCGGCGAGGAGAACGCCCGGCGGGTGAATGTGCCGGAGGTGGTGAGTTGTTGGTAAAACGCGTCCGCCAGATCGTCCTTGCCCGCCTTGGCGGGATACAAGCGGGCGACGCGCGGCCACAGGTTTTCGGGTAGGCCGATCCAAAAATCCAGGGCGAGAGGCCGGGCGATCATTTCCCGCCAATAGGCGCCGAGGGTCAGCCCGGTGAGGCGGCGGACCGGTTCGTCCACCAACGTGCCGAAAGTCCGCGGATGATAGCCGTGGCCATCTCCCAGGACCCATGCCGGAGTCTGCGCCTCGATGGCGGCGACCACGGCGGGGTGATCGGCGATGCCGGCCCGCCGGTCCAAAACGGGCAGGCCGCATTGATGCGACAGGAGTTGATGAAACCTTGCCTGAGGCTGGGGAAAACGTGGCCACACTTCGCGCACCGGAGTTTCCTCGTTCAAGCCGCGACTTGCCAAGGCCAGCAACAAGGTGGCGGCCGCCGGAACTTTGGTGGCGGAATACACCGGCACCATGGTGTCGCGCGTCCATTCCCGCGCTTGTTCACGCTCGCACCAGCCGTGGCCGTGGGAAAGCAGCTCCGCGCCATCCCACCAAATGCTCACGGATGCGCCCAATTCGCCGCGGTCCCGGAAATTCCGCTCGAACACTTCCACCACTTTACCCAATGCCGAGGGACTCACCGCCATGCGGCGGTTTGGGGGATTTCGTCCCGCCAGGCAATTGCGAAATCTCACTCATCGTCAAATCCACCTCCATCTCGGGCCGATTCGAGGACCACTCTTCGATCAATCGGAACGCCACGGCCAATAGCGTGGGACCCAGAAAAACCCCCACCAAGCCGAACGCCAAGGCACCTCCGATCACGCCGCAGAAAATCAGTGCGAAGGGCATTTTGCTGCCTTGGCAGATCAGATACGGCCGCAGGAAATTGTCCACGCTGCTGATCCCCAGAAATCCCCACAACAACATGAAAACCCCCAGCCCGGGCTTGTTCTGGGCAAACAGCCACAACGCCGCCGGCAACCAGATGAGCGGCGGGCCAAACGGAACCACCGCGAAAAAAAACGTCAGCACCGACAGCAACACCGCTCCCGGCAGCCCGGCGATCCAGAACCCCAGCCCCGCGACCAAGGCTTGCACGATGGCCGTGCCGAGAATCCCGTAAATCACGCCCCGCACGGTATCGCCCGCCACCTTGATCAAATGCCGGCCCCGGTCACCCGCCAGGCGTTCCACCGCCACCGCCAGCCGTTCGGAGAGTTCCGGCGCATCCCGCAGCAGGAAAAACGCCAGGAACGCGCTGACCAGCACCTGCGTCACCCCCTGCCCGACAGCCAGTCCGGCCGAAATCAGCCATGACCGCGCCCACGCCAGCATCCGGCCGAGCAACACCACGACATGGGGAGATTCGTCTTTTGGATCCCCAGTCGCCGTTTCCTTGGCAGCCCCGTCATCGACTCGAGCGGGCGGTTCCTGCACCACCAAACCGTCCCCGGTTTCCACCACGATTTTGGGACGCGGCGGCGTTGTCACCTCTTTGTCGAGTTGATCCATCCACCGGTTCCGGTCTTCCGCGAAACCCGTCCAGTAATCCGCCAGTTCGTCGCCAACCAGCGGCATTTGGGCCACCCAGGCAGGCGGTTCCTCGGGGGCCGCCATGAACCAATTCCGTGTGGCCAGGGCCAAATCCTTGCCGTCCTGGGCGATGCTCACGCCGATCAGGACCACCGGACCGGCGAAAATGATCGTCACTGTGAGCGTCACCAGGCATGCCGCCAAGGTCCGCGATCCCCGGAACCAGCGGGTGAAAGTCCGTTGCAGCGGATGCAGCGAATACGCCAGAATGATCGCCCACATCAATGCCGTCAGGAACGGGCGGAGCACGAAAAAACACCCGGTCAGCAGCAACAGCAAGGCCAGCCCGCCGAGCAAAGGCTCGACTCTCCAGAATTTTTTGGGTCCTGTGGCTTCCATCCGATGGGGGATTCTATCCACCTTTCCGCCTCCCCGCCAACCGCTTTTCATCACGATTTTCCAGCACCCCTGCGTCATCGCTCCGGCCTGCCGCGGCTATGCGGCTTTCCTCGCTTGCAATCCGGCCGCCACAAGCGAAAGCTGCCCACAACTTTGCAGGTATGTGTCCCTTGTTCCATCCACAACTCCTCTCCATGAAACCGCGTCTCGCCCATCTCCTCGTTCTGGCCGCCACCTTTCTTCCCGGCCTGCCGATCCACGCTGAGGACGAGGTTCCCGCCCCGGTTCCTGCCGCGCCACTTGCGCCACTTGCACCTCCACTTGCACCTCCCGCACTGGTCCGGCCCAGCGCCGCCAGCGGCTCGGTCGAAGTGAACGGCATCGCCGCCAAGGTCAACGGACGGGTCATCACCAAAAACCAGGTGTCCTTCATGCTGGCGCCGCTGTTCGCTCAGCTCGCCGCCCAATTCCCGCGCCGCGGGCCGCAATTCGAAAGCCAGTTCAAGGAGGCCAAGACCAAAATCATCCAGGAACTGGTGGACCGCCAAATCATCCTCGACGAGTTCAAAAAGTTGGGTGCCACCATCAAGCCTCACATCATCGATGAGGAGATCAAGCGCCAACGGCAGGACCTCTTCAACGGCAGCGAGGTCAAGTTCCGCGAGGAACTCAAACGCAGCCGCATGACCATGGATGGATACCGCGAAATGACTCGCGAAAAAATGGTCGTTCAGGCGATGCGCGCCCAGCAGTTCTCGGACGCGCCGCCGCCACTCCCGAATGAAATCCAGAAGGAATACGACGAGGCCAAACTCAACCTGCGCGACGTCTCCAAGGACATGATTTCATTCCAGAAAATCTTCATCCCCGCCTCGGATTCAGGAAACCCGCTGGCCACTCCCGACACCCAACTCGCTCTCGCCGAGGACATCGCCAAACAACTCGCCGACGGCAAGGATTTCGCCGAACTCGCCAAGACCTATTCCAAGGACGCCTTCGCCGAGCAAGGCGGACTCCAGGAAAATGTGCCGCGCACCGACTTGTCTCCCGAATTCGCCTCGATCATTTTCGAATCCTCCGCAGGCAAAGTCGTCGGGCCGCTGATGGACCCGCAAGGCTTCACCCTCGTGAAGCCGGTCAAGATCGATTGCGGCCCGTCGCCAGCCCTCGGCAAAGTCCGCGATATGATCGAAGAACGGGTGCGCAAAAAAAAGACCTCCGCTCAATACGAGCGCTGGATCGAATCCCGCCGCAAGCAGGCAATGGTCGATATCCGGGTCTAACCGCAGCTTGCAAGGGGCCATGCGCACCTTTGGTTAGATACATCGGTCATGGTTCTCAAGCACCTCCCCATGACCAGCCGCGAAAACATCCTGCGGGCAACTCGCGTTCACACTTCCGCATTGCGGGCGGCGATGTGGGCGAGGGCTTCGTCGATGCGGTCGATGAGGATCAGGCAAAGGTCGCCGGCTTGGAGGCGGGAGAGGGCGGTGTCGATGGCCAGCATCTCGCCGCGGATTTCCTCGGTGTGGGTGGTGCGGCGGGCGTTGGTCAGGCCGTCGCGCAACAAGGTCATCACCTCGCCGTCGGCGCGGCCGCGCTGGCAGTCGTCCTGATAGAGAATCACCTCGTCGAAGGACTCGCCGAGGATTTCAGTCTGCAGCCGGATGTCGCAATCGCGGCGGTCGCCGGCACCGCTGATGACGACGAGGCGGCGGTTGGAGGGCATGCTCTCGACGGCTTGGACCAGTGCTCGGATGGCGTCGGGATTGTGGCCGTAATCGGCGATGAGGGTGGCACCGCGATGGGTAAAGACATTGAAGCGGCCTGGCGCGGTGGCCGCATCGCTAACAAAAGTAGCCAGTCCGCGGCGGATCTTGTCCCACGGGATGCCCAGCCCCCAAGCGGCGGCGATGGCGGCCATCGAATTCTCGACTTGAAACAGGATGGTGCCGTTGTGGGTGAGCGGGATGTCGCTCAGGGCGACGCGGTAGCGCAGTTTGCCCTTCGCCCCGACAATCGCGTCGCCATCGACGAACACGCCGCGCTTGCCTTGGGCGAGGTGGTTGGCGAGCACGCGTTCGTGGCGGTCACGGGCGAAAAAGGTCACCGAACCCGGGCAGGCATTGGCCATGCCCGCGACGTTCGGGTCGGCGGCATTGAGCACCGCCACGCCATGGGGCGCGACGCTGTGGACGATGACGCGCTTGACCACCGCGAGGTCCTCGACGGTGCTGATATAATTGAGGCCGAGGTGGTCGCCCATGCCGATGTTGGTGATCACCGCGATGTCGCAACGGTCGAAGCCGAGGCCTTCGCGCAGGATGCCGCCGCGCGCGGTCTCTAACACGGCGGCGTCCACATCGGGATGGAACAGCACGTTGCGGGCGCTGCGCGGGCCACTGCAATCGCCGGTGTCGATGCGCTGGTTGGTGATGTAAACCCCGTCAGAATTGGTCATGCCCACGCGTTTGCCGGTGAGGCCTAGCAGGTGGGCGATCAGGCGGACGGTGGTGGTTTTACCGTTGGTGCCGGCCACGGCCACGACCGGGATGCGGCCATCGTCGCGCTCGTCGAACATGGTGCCGATCACCGCCTCGCCCACCGGCCGGCCTTTGCCAAACGAGGGCTGGAGATGCATGCGCAGACCGGGTGCCGCATTGACCTCGATCACGCCGCCAGACTGGTTTTCCAAGGGAGTCAGGACGCTTTCGCACACCACATCGACGCCGCACAGATCGAGTCCGACCATTTGCGCCGCCGAGACGGCGCGCGCCGCGATTTCCGGATGGACGTCGTCGGTGACATCGGTGGCGGTGCCGCCGGTGCTGAGGTTGGCATTATTGCGCAGGATCACCCGTGCGCCCTTGCGCGGCACCGAGTCGGCATCGAAGTTCTGATGGGCAAGCGTGGCGAGGGCGATTTCATCCAGGCTGATTTTGGTTAGGGATGTGGCATGGCCATCGCTGCGCCGCGGGTCGCTGTTGACCTCGTCGACGAGTTCCAGGATGGTGTGTTCGCCATCGCCAATGACGTGCGGAGGTTCGCGGCGGGCGGCGGCGATGAGGCGGTTTCCGATGACCAACAGGCGGAAATCCTGGCCGGGCAGGTAGCGTTCGACCATGACCTTGGAACTGACTTCATGGGCGGCGGCGTAACCGGCCAACACCTCTTCGCGGGACTCAACGTTGGCGGCCACGCCCTTGCCCTGGTGGCCATCGCGGGGTTTGATGACGACCGGGCCGCCGAGTTCGCAGGCGGCGGCCCAGGCGTCTTCGGCATCGGTGACCGGCCGGCCCTTGGGCACCGGCACGCCGGCCGCTTCCAGCAAGTGTTTTGTTAGTTCCTTGTCTTGGGCGATCGATTCGGCGATGGCACTGGTGCTGTCCATTTCCGCAGCCTGGATGCGCCGCTGTCTACTGCCCCAGCCGAACTGCACCAGACTTCCTTCGGTGAGCCGGCGGTATGGGATGCCGCGGGCGACGGCGGCGGCGACGATGGCGCCGGTGCTGGGTCCGAGCCGAACCTCTTCGTCGAGTTCACGCAGCCGGTTGAGGGCGGACGGCAAGTCGAAGGGCAGGTCGTCGAGGGCGGCCACGCACAATTCGAGGGCCAGTTCGATGGCCAGCCGCCCGACGGCTTCTTCGGTGTATTCGACGATGACCTGATAGACCCCGGGATCGGGGATGGCGACCGAGCGGCTGAAAGCGACCGGGCAGCCCGCCTGGGCTTGCAGGCCGAGGGCAGCGAGTTCCAGCGCGGAAACCAGAGGGGCGCCGGGATGGAACGAGGTGATTTGTGGAAATCGCTCGCGCAGTCGGTCCTCGAATCCGGGCAGGTGATCCAGGCAGAGTTCCTGCCCGCTGCAACTGACGAGCGCTTGGATGGCGGTGTGCAGGCCCCAGAGATTGGGCCCTCGCAGTGCCCGGATGTTAAGGATGTTCATGCGGAGTGGGTGATCGGAACAAAGGGGTCGGTGACGTCGAAGGACGGGGCTTTAGCCGGTTCATCGGAATAGGTCTCGCTACCGGTGCGGATCACATGCAGCGCTATGCCAAGCGCCCACGCCGCTGAGACGGCAGCCAACACGCTGTTCAGGCGACCGTTGGCATGGTCGCCGGCGAGGAAGGGGATCTGAGCCAGCGGCAGGAGAGGCGATTCCTCAGTTCCACTTGCCAGGATCAACTGGCCTCCGCGCACAAAAACCGCCCGCCCGCCAAGCGCGCGATGTGCGCCCAGCACCGGTAGATCCGCATCAAGGGCAAAGAAAATCACCTCGCCATCACACAACGCGGCCATTTCCACCACCATCGGATCCGCCGCATGAAGTACCGCCACACCACCGGGCAGAACCACGTCCACCTGGGTGCGAAACACTTGAAACACTTGTTCGGGTTTCTCAATGTAGTAAGCCCCGTAATGCCGCGCGGGCTCGATGCCGGTGACCACGGCGACTTGGCAGCGGTCATAGGCTAGGCCTTGGCCAAGTATCACCTCCGCGCTGTTTTCCAACACGGCCGTTTCCACCGCGCGGTTCATCAACACCTGGGTGCCGCAACGCCACGTGCCGCAATCCCCCGTCTCCGCTTGCCGGCGGTCGAGGTAAAGACCATCGCCACACGCCAAGCCGGTGAATTTTCCGGCGAGACGCAAAAACTCCGCCACCCAGTGCGCCACCTCGGTGGTTCCGCTGGAACCCGTGATGCCCACCACCGGGATGCGCCCCGCATCTCCGTTAGGAAACAAGTGATCGACGATGGCGCGGCCGACCGGACGGGGCTCGCCTGACGTTGGATGAAGATGGATGATCATTGCGGGAGCCTCATGCACTCCTGCGATCGCCCCGCCTTGTGCGGCCAATGGCCGGGCGATGTCCTCCGCCACGAGATCCACTCCCGCGATGTCTAGACCGATCACCCGCACGGCCAGACAAGCCGCCGTCGCCGTCGCCGGATGCACCTGCTCGGTGACATCCGCCGCGCCGCCATTCTCCTCCATGCGGGCTGCGGCCACCAAGGCTCCGCCCACCACCAGCAAGCGGTATCGCCCGCGCTCGTCGGGCTGCGGCTTGTCGTCAGCGGGGTCCACCATCGGCAGGCCGCAGGATTCTAATAAACGGATGTTGAGTTCGGGATCCTGGGCGATGCCTTGGGCGATGGCGCCGGTGCGGTCGCTCTGGGCGGCCCAGATCCGCCGTTGGCGCGCACCGTAGCCGAGTTGCATCAGGTTGTCGGCGGACAAACGGATCGCCGGAATGCCGCGCTCCTTGTCGGTGGCGGCATCGACGATGCAGGCGGTGTTAGGTCCTAGCAGGTGTTGGCCGGCGATTTCCCGCAGGCGCTCGTGGGTGGCGGCCATGTCGAAAGGCGTATCCTCGATGGCGGCCATCACCAGATCCCGCGCCGCATGGAGGCAGGCGCGGGTGACATCCTCCTGCCACGCCCGCACCACGACCTTGTAAACCCCGCGCACGCCGGTTTCACGGGCCTTGCCAAAGCCGCCGGGCATGCCGGCGAGGTTCTGGAGTTCGAGCGTGACGTGTTCGAGGATGTGAGCCGGCCAGGTTCCCTCCTGCAGGCGCAGCACGAATCCGCCTGGTTCGCCATAACTGCAGCGGTGTTCGGACAAGGTTGGCAACCATGCGCACAGCCGTTCCACAAAGCCGGGGAGGGTGTTGGACGGGCACTCTTCGAGTTCGCCGATATCCACCCACGCCTCCAGCACGGGCCGGTAGGTCCACAGATTCGGGCCACGAAGGGAAAGTAGATTGAGAAACCGGATGTCTTTGCGTTTCATGAAACCGAAGTCCCGCGTTGCGGTAACAAGGCGTTTTCTTTCGGGTTCCCGCCACCAAATCAAGCCCCGTATCGCAAATCGACTCAATCCGACGGACAAATGTGTTGCATGCCCGCCCAAATGGGTCAAAACCCGACTCCGCCTCTTCATGGCGGCCTGAAAACCGAGGACCCATTTCCTGATGACGTCAGCCGACCTTTCGAGTTCGCCATCCGCCGCCACCGTCCTTCCCGACCCATGGCGGAGTGAGATTGTCGCCGTGCTTGGCGAAGGGGAATGGGTGATCGCCAGCCTTGAGTTGGATCTCAACCTGCAGCTTCGATTTGACCAGGGGGTGGTCGTGCTAACGGACCGCCGGTTGCTCGCCAAATCCGCGGGCGATGGGGAGTGGCGGGGTTGGGAGTTCCGCCCCGGGTTGCAGTTGGAACACCGCGATCAGGCGGGAGTCGGCACCCTGGACTTGCGGGATGAAAACGGCTTGCTGGCCCGCTGGCGCCACACCCTCGGCCGGCACGCGGCGGTGCGGCGGCTCATCGTGCAGTTCCAAGAGCACCACCGGGCGATGGAGGGAAATCGCCCGGTGGTTCCGCCGCCGCATGCGGTGTGTCCGATCTGTGAGAACCTCATTCCGGCCGGTCAGGAGGACTGCCCCGCATGCGCCAAGACCGTCCATGCGGCGCCCTCGTCGTGGACCTTGTTCCGGTTGTGGCGCTTCGCCAAACCCTACACCCGTCCCTTGTTGGCGGGCTTTGTCCTGACGCTGCTGGCCACCGCCGCCACTCTGGTCCCGCCCTATCTAACCATGCCGCTGCTGGACCGGGTCCTGATCCCGTTTCAGAACGGCGTGCCCATTGACTCCTCCCTGGTGCTGATGCTGCTGGGCGGCCTGGTTGCCGCGGCGTTCTTCGCCTGGATTCTCGACTGGGCCAAAACCTATCTGCTCGCGCTGATCAGCGAACGCATCGGCTCCGACCTCCGCACCACGACCTACGAGCACCTCCAGGGACTCTCGCTGGAATACTTTGGCGGCAAGCGCACCGGCGACCTGATGGCCCGCATCTCGTCGGGCAGCGACCGGATCTGCGTGTTCATTTCTTCGCATCTGTTGGATTTCGTGACCGACCTGCTGATGATCCTGATGACCTCGGTGATTCTGGTTTCGATCAACCCGTGGCTGGCACTGGTGACCCTGGCGCCGCTGCCGCTCATCGCGTGGTTGATTCACGTGGTGCGGAACAAGCTTCACCATGGTTTCGACCAAGTCTATCGAATCTGGTCGGAGGTCACCAGCGTGCTGGCGGACACGATTCCCGGCATCCGCGTGGTCAAGGCGTTCGCTCAGGAAAAACGCGAGGCGCAGCGCTTCCGCGAGGCCAATGCCCGCAACCTGGCCGTCAACAACCGCGTCAACAAGGTGTGGGCCCTGTTCACCCCGACGGTGACGTTTCTAACCGAGGCTGGCTTGTTAGTCGTTTGGGGGTTCGGTATCTGGCAGGTCTCGCAGCACGAGATCACGGTGGGTGTGCTGGTGGCCTTTCTGGCCTACATCAACCGGTTCTACTCGCGGCTCGGTTCGATGAGCCGGATTGTTTCGGTGTCGCAAAAGGCGGCGGCGGGCGCCAAGCGGATCTTTGACATTCTCGACCACGTTTCAAGCGTGCCGGAGCCGTCCCATCCGGTGCATCTCAAGCAGGTGAGCGGCGCGCTCGAACTTCACAACGTGTGTTTCCGCTATGGCACTCGCGGCATCCTGCACGATGTGAATCTAACGATCGCACCCGGTGAAATGATCGGGCTCGTCGGCCACAGCGGATCGGGCAAAAGCACGCTCGTCAATCTGATCTGCCGCTTCTACGACGTGGCGGAAGGTTCGATCCGCATCGACGGCGTGGACATCCGCTCGCTGCCGGTTTCGGAATACCGGCGCAATATCGGCCTGGTGTTGCAGGAACCCTTCCTGTTTTTCGGCACGATCGCCGAGAACATCGCCTATGGAAATCCCGAGGCGACGCATGACGAGATCATCGCCGCGGCCCGCGCGGCCCACGCCCACGAGTTTATCCTGCGCCTGCCGCAGGGATACGATTCGCTGGTGGGCGAACGCGGTCAGGCTTTGTCAGGCGGTGAGCGCCAGCGGATTTCGATTGCCCGCGCCTTGCTCATCGATCCGCCGATTCTGATTCTCGACGAGGCCACCTCATCGGTGGATACCGAGACTGAGCTGGAGATCCAGGGCGCGCTCGACAACCTGATCCGCGGCCGCACCACCCTGGCCATCGCCCACCGCCTCTCCACCTTGCGGCGCGCCGACCGCCTGGTCGTGCTGGACCGCGGCGAAGTGGTGGAGGAAGGCAATCACGAGGAACTGCTCGCCAGGAAAGGCGCGTATTTCCGGCTCGAGCGCGCGCAGAGCGAATTCCTCAACGGCGGTCCCGCAATGGATGCGCTGGCAGAGGGCGCCGATAGCGCCATGGCAACCCTCAAGGAGATCGAGCAAACATGACCGGGGATTTACAACTTCACCGCAACGCCTTCGGACAACTCGTATTCACCGGCACCGACGGCATCGATCACGTGGATGTGGAACCTGTGAGAGCGTTTCCTATCACCTCACCCGGAGTGGGCATCGCCTTGATGACCCGCGACGGCAAAGAGGTGGCGTGGATCCCGGGCCTGGATGGATTGCCGGAGCCAGCCCGCCGCCTGATCGAAGAGGAACTGCACGGCAGGGAATTCATACCGGTCATCCAACGGGTCTGCAGCGTCTCGGGTTTTGCCACGCCCTGCACCTGGTGCGTCGAGACGGATCGCGGCGCCACCACCCTGGTGCTCAATGCCGAGGAGGACATCCGGCGGCTGGCCCCGCCGACGCTGTTGATCATGGACAGCCGAGGCATTCAATTCCTGATCCGCAACCCGCTCGGCCTCGATGCCGCCAGCCGCAGGATCCTCGATCGGTTTTTGTGACCGCTGGGTGGAACGCCCGGCAAGGATGTCGCCATCGTGGCGCCGGCATCTTGCCCTCGGACCAACGTCGAGTCCTCCTACGCCGGGCCTCGTGAAGGCCTGGCGTAGGGGAACGCCGCCGCGCAAGCGGCGGCGGGCCGCCGCGTGGAAGCGGTGGAACCGCGGTGGGAACCTAGGCCGGAAGGCGGGGCTGCTGCCGTGGTTCACGTGGATTTGCGAACGGTTTCTCACAGAATCATCAACTGATTCCGACCACGGCATCAATAATCGCCTGATGCACGTCCTCCGCGCTGGAGACGGGATGGCGCGATCCTAACAGGACCGGGCGTTCGCTGGCGGCGACGTGGTCGCGGCCGTGCGAGCCTTTGACGAGCGTGGCGTCGAGCGGGATCACCTCCAACAGCCCGCGCAGGCCGAGTTTTTTCTTGAGCAGGAATCCGGCGATTTCCAGCTGCGGCAGTTTGAGCGTGGGATCGATGAAGAGTTCGCAGGGATCGTAGCCGGGTTTGCGGTGGATATCGATGGTGCGGGCGAAATCCGGCGCGACCGCATCGTTTTGCCAGAAGTAATAGGTGAACCAGGCATCCGGCACGGCGATGGCGATGAAATCCCCAGCGCGTTCGGTGCCGGGACCGGAGCCCCAGGAATCCCGCGGGACGCGGATCTCATCGATGCCCGGCGTGTTTACTAACAAACTGCGGACCTCGTCGAGGATCGAGGGATCGTTCACATACACATGGGCGATCTGGTGGTCGGCGACGGCAAAGGCGCGGGATCCGCCGTAATCGAGCGTTTCGCGGCCGAGTTCGTCCTTAAGCAGCAGCCAGCCTTTGTCGCGGAACAGGCGGTTCAGGTGGATCGGCCGGGTGACGGGAGAGATGCCGTATTCGGAAAGGATGATCACGCGGACGCCGCGGGATTCGTAGAAGCGGATGAGATCGGTGGCGACGCGGTCGATTTTTTCCAGTTCGGCAGGAATGTTAGGCGCGAGCGGGCCATCCTTTTGCAGCGGGTAATCGAGGTGTGGTAGATAGACGAGGCTGAGGGTGGGCGAGTGTTTTTCCTCCACCCATTTCGCGGAGGCGGCGATCCACTCGGACGATTCGATGCCGGCGGCCGGTCCCCAGAAGGCGCGGAAGGGGAACTCGCCGAGGTCGCGCTTCAACTCGTCGCGCATGGGCATCGGCTGGGTGTGGACGTCGAACACCTTGCGTCCGTCCGCCGGATAGAGCGGGCGCGGGGTGATGGAAAAATCCGCGCTGGAATGCATGTTGTACCACCAGAACAGCTTGGCGCAGGTGAAGCCGGGGATTTCGCGGCGCAGCTTGTCCCAGAGTTTTTCGCCGCGCACGATGTGGTTGCTTTGTTTCCAGAATCTAACTTCGGCGGACTCGCGGTCATACCAGCCGTTGGCCACGATGCCGTGGTGGGCGGGCGGGGTGCCGGTGACGATTGAGGATTGCGCCGTGCAGGTCACCGCGGGAAAGGCCGGGGCGTAGGATTGCAGGCCGTGTTTCCCGGCAAAGGCCGTGAGGCCCGGCAGGTGGGGACCCAGCAAGGACTCCGAAAGTCCGACGATGTTCAGAACGGCAAGGCGCATGGCACGCGGTTTTTCCGCGCTTGTGGGCTAGGAAGCAAGCTTCGGCAGCGGAGACCCGCCGGTTTTTCGGCCTCCGCGGTCAACGGATTCGGATCTCGATGGACCCGCCGGCGGCGAGCACGACTGCTTGTGGAAAGCGGATCATCATCCGCCGCGCCGTGACATCCTGTGTCACGGCGATCCGCTTGCCGGCGATTTCGACGGTGAGGCCCGGCGTTTTTCCAGCCTCGGCGAGTTCGAGCGCGAGGCTTTTGAGTTTCACTTGCTCCCGTTCGCTCGCGATGCGAGTGGCGAACTACCGGCACGCCGGTCCGCCCGGTGAGTTTCAACGCGCCATGCGGGTGCCGCACGCCGACCCGGAAATTTAATGAACTTGCCGGAATGTCCGGTGACGCTAAGATACCGCAGTTCTCCAAGCATCCTCTTCAAGCACCCATGACCATGCTCGCCACCATTCTTCAAGTGATTTTGTTGCTCCTCGTCGTCGTGACGCTCTTCAACATCATCATCTTCGTCCACGAGCTCGGCCACTTCTGGGCCGCCAAGTGGCGCGGCTTGCAGATCGACCGATTCCAGATCTGGTTCGGAAAACCGATCTGGAGCAAAACCATTAATGGCGTGCAATACGGCCTTGGCTGGCTTCCCTTCGGTGGCTTCGTCGCCTTGCCGCAAATGGCCCCGATGGAAGCCCTCGAAGGCGGCGAAAGGCCGGCCAAAACGCTGCCGCCAATCAGCCCGCTGGACAAGATCATCGTCGCCTTCGCCGGGCCGTTGTTCTCGATGCTGCTGGCCTTGCTTTCCGCCGCCCTCGTGTGGCAGGTGGGAAAACCCGCGGATTTCATCCCCAGTCAAGTCGTGGGCGCAGTCCTTGAAGACAGCCCCGCAGCCAAAGCGGGATTCCTCACCGGCGACAAGATCACGCAAATCAATGGCGCGCCCGTGAACGGCTTTGCCGGATCGTTGGATAGCATTGTCGAAGGAATCATTCTCAGCAAAGGCAAGCAGATCGAGTTCACCGTCGAGCGCAAAGGGCAAGCCGAACCACTCAAACTCGTGTCCGAATTCGAAACCGAGAAGACCAAATGGTTCCAACGCGGCGGCTTGCGGCAGGTTGGCATCGGCCCGGAATTCGATCACCTCGAACTCGGCGGCATCGTCAAGGGAAGCCCCGCCGAGAAAGCCGGATTCAAGTCCGGCGATACGCTCGTTTCAATGAACGGCCAAAAGTTCATCGATAGTGAAACCGCCGTGGCATTCATCAAAGCGGCCGGAACCCAGGCGCTTGAGTTTGAGATCATCCGCCATGGCAAACCCCTCAGCCTCACCGCCACTCCGGTGGTCCCCAAATTGCCCGCTGGCAAGGGGCCGATGTTGGGCCTCGCTTTTTATCCGGCACCGTTTCAGAACCGGGAAATCGTCCACCCGGGTCCCTTCCAGCAGGTTTCCGACAGTTTGCGGATGATGTGGACCACCATCAACCGGGTGGCCGCTCCGGACTCCAGCATCGGGGTCGGGCATCTCAGCGGCCCGGTCGGTATCGGTTCGCTGATCTATGACCTGCTGCAATTGGAAAACGGCTGGCGGATGGTCCTCGCTTTCATGGTGCTGTTCAACGTCAACCTCGCCGTGCTCAACATGCTGCCTTTTCCGGTGCTGGACGGCGGCCACATCACCCTGGCGATCCTCGAAAAAATCTTCGGCCGGCCAGTCAAGGCCAAGCCCCTGGAAGTCCTCCAAACCGCCTGCGCCCTTGCCCTCATTTCCCTGATGCTCTTCGTCACCAGCAAGGACATTGGCGACAAGTTCGGCCGCGGCCCTGAGGGCGGCGGCAAGATCGTCTTCTCCGAGGATTGAAGCCGGCCTCACGGCCTAAACAACACCTTTCCAGTTCGCCCCGGCACTTCCAATCCCGCCAGCGCGGCTTGGAACGCTTCCAGCGCAAACAAGCCAGCCACCGGCTGGACCAGCCGCCCCGCCGCGACCCGCTGCGCAAGATCCTGATACAGCGCCTGAACTTCCGCCGCTGTTGAGTTTTCCAGCCAGCGCGTGACCCACAACCCGCGCACCTGGATATCGCGGAAAATGAGCAGGCCGTTCGGCACGGTGACCGGCTTGCGGGCCATCGCCCCGTAGGTGATGTGGGTCCCGCTTTCGCGCAACAGTTTCATCAAGCGCAAGGCGCTCTCGCCGCCGACCGCATTGAATGCGAGCGCCGCGTTTGCCCCGCCAAGAGCGGCCTTCGCGGCAGCCAACCCCTCGTCGTCATCGGTGAAAACCTCGTCGCCACCCAGCTCGCGGAGTGGTTCGATCACATCGGCGCGCCGGACGAAGGAAATCGTGCGGATGCCCAGGTCGCGGGCCAGTTGGATCACGCAGCGGCCGACGGCGGAATTGCCGAGATTCTGCACGATCCAGTCACCTTTCCCTAGCGTTTCAAAGCCATCCAGCAGACGCCAAGCGGTGGCCGGATTCACCTTGAGCATCGCCGCCTGCACCGGATCGATGCCTTGCGGGAGCTTGAACAACGAATCCGCCGGAACCGTCGTGTGAGTGGCCCAGGTCGCCGCACGGCGGATGAAAATCACCTCGTCCCCGACCTGGAAATCGCCCGCTTCGCTGGCCGCCACCACCCCGCACCCCTCGATGCCGGGCACGGCGGGCAACGTGAGTTTCACCCCATAAGTCCCTTCGATCGTGTTGAGATCCGCCGGATTGATCGGTGCGGCCAGAATCCGGACCAGCACCTCGCCGCTTGCCGGCTCACGCGGATCAAACGGCACCACTTCAAGCACCTCCGCCGGATTGCCCGCTTGTTTGAAAACCAATTGTTTGAACTCGGGAGTCATGCCGGAAATCTAATGCGGGAAGCCCGGACCGCGAGTCTCAAGACTCGCCCGCGAAAGAAGAGTATCAAGACTCGCCCGGACCGCGAGTATCAAGACTCGCCCGCGAAAGAAGAGTATCAAGACTCGCCCGCGAAAGAAATGACAAGGTGGGGGTGGCGTGGCCGCATTCCCATGGCACCCCTTGCGCCGGCAAGTGTGGCGAATCGCGGTCCCTTGGACTAACAAACATCTGTCTGCCGCTCACCAGCGAGCCGTCATCCCGCTCCCGCCAATCACACCGGGCAAGAAAATTCTTGGTAATTCAGTGTGGGGAGTTACACTCGCCGACGACTATTCAAAACAGCAAACCAGATGAACCTCAAGAATCTAACAAGAAAGTTCGCGGACTCGCTCGGCTATCTGATTGTCCACAAATCCACGATTGGTATCAATCTGGAAAATGATCTTGGCCGGTTGACCGCCGACGATCCCATCCTCACAGTATTCGATGTTGGAGGGAACTTCGGGCAGTCCGCGGTGAGATTCGCACATGCCTTCCCCGATGCGGACGTCTATACTTTTGAGCCGGTTCCCCACCTGTTCTCAGCCCTGTGCGTGAATACGTCGAAGTTCAGGAAAATCAAAGGCTTCAATCTCGGTTTCGGTGACAAACGTGAAACGGCAATGATCGGGTTGGCCCTGAATCCGGGTGCCAACAGCCTGCATATTGCCAAGGATTCCGCAAACACCTGCAAGATCGAACTCGATACACTCGACGCCTTCGTCCAGGAAAACAACGTGGCAAGAATCGATCTATTGAAGATCGACGTCGAAGGTCATGAAATTCCCGTGATTCATGGAGCGCTCGCATCGCTCGAAGGCAAACACATCCGATATATTTATGTGGAATGCGTTTTCTCTCCGGACCCGGATGAGCCTCATACCAGTTTTCACGAAATCCATGAAATTCTGGATTCCCTCGGCTTCAGTTTCATCACCTGCTACACCGAATCGTTCAAACTCGGCAGCGGTTGTTCCATGGTAAATGCATTGTTTGGCGCGCGCGGGCAACTGCCGGAAAAAACCAGCGGAAAGTTCCACAACATGGTCTGACCTGACGAGGCGGAATTGGCGTGGCCCTTGGTCTGATGGATGGAAGAGAGGGAGACCGGGGATGGTATTGGGCGGTGGCGACGACTTTGGCGCCGCGGTCGTGGCCGTCCTGACCCATCTTGGCGACCATGCTGCGCGGGCGGCGGCCTTCGGCAGCCTCGAATTGTTTGACGCGATCGGGGATGTCTTGGATGTGGCTAAGGCTGCGCGTATTTTATCCCACGCCATTTGCCATTTGTTCTGAGGATGGGCGGAGTTTTGGGAGAGTCCAGACGAGCGCATTGTGTGCGCGGTAAAATGGATTTCCGCCGCTGGCCGGGGAGTCACCTGGCCGGGGGTGTTGGCGTGGAAAGTTGTGCGGATTTTAGATTGGTGCGAGGCGTTGCCCGAACTATGGTGCCGCCCCCCGAGGGGAAATCTTATGGTGATCAAAGGACAAGAACTGGCCCAGGCGTGTGCGAAAGCGGCGGATGACATCAAGGCGGAGAACATCCGCATTTGGGACATGCGCGGGCTTTCGAACCTGACGGATTTCATGGTGGTGTGTTCGGGCACCTCGATGCCGCAGCTTCGGGCGATCCTGCGCGAGGTGGCGGAAAAAGTCGAGGAAGTGCTCGGGGTCAAGCCCGTTCATAGCGAAGGCAAGGCGGATTCCCGCTGGGTGGTTCTGGATTTCATCGACGTGATGGTGCATGTGATGCACCAGGAAATGCGCGACTATTACGGGCTGGAGGAGCTGTGGAAGGATGCCAAGGAAGTGAGCTGGCAGGCGGTCGCGTGAGCCGGACTGAGGGACGGATTCCAACAGGGTTGGTGGCAACCGTTGGCCCCGGCCAATTCCCGGATTGCGCCCGCAGGGTTTCCCGGCAAGATTGAGGATGTTCCCGATGCAATCGTTGGCTCCCTCCTCGCGTCGCAGCGACGGTCACCTGTGGATGATCGCGCTTGGGCTTTCATTGCTGGCGAATGTCGCCATCATCGCAACCCTCGGATTTGCCGCGCTTGAATCCGCGGTGTTGAGGCGGCAGTCGATGCCCGATTCTGCGCCGCCTGGCGAGGCCATGGCGACGATCTTTGCCGAGGCTGCCACCAGCGACGCAGCTGGGGAAATAGCCGCGGCCACCCCGCTTCTGGAAAAGCGTTTTGCCCGGACCACCGAGGATCAGGCCGCACCGCCGGAGAAAAACACCGCGTTCATCGGGGAACGGGAGACCCGGGCCACCAGTGATCGCAGGCCGGCCCCCGCCGCACCACCCCTGCCATCGCAGGCCGGCATCGCCCCCAAAGACGACACGGACATCGAAACCACCCAGAGCGCCTATCAGGACGGCGGTCTTGCGGGCAGCTCAAACCCGCCGCCGGAGATCGACCCGCCGCCGACCCCGCCCGCTCCTCCGGCTCCCGTTCCGCCGGCACCCGCTCCTCCGGCACCCGTTCCGCCGGAGCCCTCACCTCCGATGGATCAGGCCGCATCGGAACCATCCGACCGCCCCGCCCCGGAAAGCCGCCCCAGCACCGCCGCGCCTCAGGGAAAACTGCTGGAGGGTCCAAATCCGGTGGACGTGCAGGTTCCCCGCGAGGTGGCGGTGGATGAGGAAATCAAACCCACCCCGGAATCACGCCCGGCCGCCGAACCCCGCCCGACGCCCAAGCCCGACGCACCGAAAGAAACCGCGGAAGCCCCCAAACCCAAACCTTCGACTGAGCCGCAATTCCGCGGCTTCCAACGCAAAACGGCGGTCACCGGATCGATTTCGCGCACCGGCCGCAGCGCACTCGACGTCGCCGATTCCCCGCTCGGCCGCTATCAGGCCGCCATCAGCCGCGCCGTGGAACAGGAATGGCAGCGCAACTGTGTGCGCCACCGCGACTACATCACGCCGGGTTTCCTCACCGTCAGGTTTTTCGTCGAAACGGGCGGCAAGGTCCGTTCGGTCCAATTCGTGGGTGACATGGCAACCGGGGAGGTCCAGAAAGGATTCACCTTGAACTCCATCCGCAACGCCGGCATTCCCGTGATGCCTCCCGCCCTGCGCAGGGAATACGACAAGGAACCGCTCGAACTCATCTTTAGATTCTTCTTCTGATCCAACATCATGATCGAAAACCTCGGCCCCTTGTCCGCCATCAGTCTATCCGAATCGCTCCACACCTCGTGGGAGTTCATGCACAAGGGCGGGGTCTTCATGATCCCTCTCTGCCTGACCTCAATCGTCGGGCTAACCGCCATCCTCTACAAATTCCTCGCGCTGTCCCGCAGCCGCGTCATCCCGGATCGGCTGGCGCGCAAGGTGGTGAACTTTCAGGAGCTGATCGCCGCCGACCGGGTGGAGCCGGTTCTCAAGGAGTTCGAACAGGGGCAAAGCACACTCGCCCGCCTCGCCGCCGTGGCTGTTAGGCACCGCGGCAAACCCCAGCGCGACATCATCCTCGCCGTGGAAGCCTCCGCCCGCGAGGAAACCTCCCGCCTGCATGCCGGCATCGGCGTGCTCGACATCGTCATCACCGTCGCGCCGTTGTTAGGACTGCTCGGCACGGCCTCCGGACTGGTCACCATCTTCCAAGGCTTGAGTGATGCGGCCGACCACCTCGCCATCGCACGCGGGATCGCCATTGCGCTGAACACGACCATCTTCGGCCTCGCCATCGCCGTTCCCGGCGTGGTCGCCCACGGTTATTTCACCCGCAGGATCGAAGTGCTCACCGCGCGACTCGAATCGCTGCTGGCGGACCTGGCGTATGTCTGCCAGAAAAGCTCTGCCAAAGGCTGATTTTCGCCATGCACTTCCACCGGATTACCCGCAAACGCGCCGAGGTGCCGATCGTCCCGATGATCGACATCCTATTCATCCTGTTGGTGTTTTTCATCGTTTCCACGACATTCAAGAAACCCCGGGATATCCTCCGCATCGAGTTGCCGACCGTGCGCGAAATCCCGTCAGACCAGGTCGCCGACACGCGCTCGGTCATTGCCGTGGATGCCTTGGGAAACATCTCGCTCGATTCGCTAACCGTTCCGGAAGGCTTGTTGCAGGCCTACCTCTCCGCCTATCAGAAACAGAATCCCGGCCGCAAACTCGAACTCGAGGCCGACAAGAAACTGCCGCTTGAACGACTGCTTCAGGTCTGGGATGCGTTGACCAAGGCCGGGATCCAAATCAAGGACGTCCCGGCGCGCATCAAACTTTCCGATCCCAAGTCATCCGAATGATCGCCCGATATTCCACCTACGAAGCCGCCGGGATATTCGCGGGATTGATGCGCTCGGAAGGCCACTACTCCGCGGTTCTCGCTGAACACAGCGGCTTCATGTGGGGGGCCTCCGACCCCATTCAGGATGGGCCGGGGTGTCAGGAAGGCGGCTGATTGAGCGGCAGTCGGATGCGGAAGGTGGCACCGGGGCCATCGGCGTTGTTGAAGCCCTCGATGCTGCCGTCGTGGGCGTGGACAATGGTCTGGCAGAGGCGCAGGCCGACGCCCATACCGTTGGATTTGGTGGTGAAAAACGGCGTGAACAAGCGCTCAAAGGCTTCGCGAGGCAGCCCGGTGCCCGAGTCGCGCACGCATAATTCGACGCAGTGCTCGGCATGCTGCAGGCGGGTGGTGATGAGAACCACGCGCTGCTCCGGCGGAACATCGGCCGAGGCCTCGATCGCGTTGCGCGCCAGATTGAGAATGACCTGGCTAATCTGAATCGCGTCGAGGTGAATGGCAGGCAGGGGCTCGTGCAAGTCCAACTCAAGACGAGTCCGGGCCTGCTCGGCATCCACTTGCAGAAAGGGCAGCACTTCGACCACCAAGGGGTTGAGGTCGCGGCTGCCGCGCTTGGCTTGCTCCGGGTTGGCAATGGCCCGCAGGTGTTTCACAATGTTGCGCATGCATACAAGATCGGCCTCGACGTCATGGATGATCTCCGTCGTATTCGCTTGCTGCAATTCTGCGGAGTGGATGTTCTTAAACGCCGCGAGGTTGATGGCGATGGAGCTGAGCGGCTGGCCGAGCTGATGGATAATGCCCGCGCTGATTTCGCTGACTAGGGCGAGGCGTTGGGCATGGGCCAACTCGTCACGCAGAGCCTGCACCTTGATTGTCACGGCGTGGGCCTCGGACTCATCGCGCACCGTCACAATGCGCACGGAGCGCCCCCGCCACGGGCCGAGGCGGGTGCGGGTTTCCGTCGGGAAAATCGAGCCATCCTTGCGCAAGCCATACACCAAGGGGTTGCGCAGGGGGGATTGGAGATCGCCCTTGGTGAGCAAATGCCGCGACTGGAGTGCGACGAATGCAAGCACCGGTTCGCCGAGCATTTCCGCCAACTCATAGCCGTGCATCTCGGCATACCGCTGGTTGCCGTCCAGCAGGATGCCAGCGTCGACAATGGCAACCCCTTCAAAGGAGGCCTCGGCGAGTTGGCGGAAGCGCGTCTCGGTGTCCTGAATCTCGAAGGTGCGCTTGGCAACCAGGCGCTCCAGTATGCTGCGGCGGTTGAGCTGGGCGCCGAAGTTGAAGGCAAACGCGGCGGTGAGAACCAAACCCATGGTGGTGGGCCACCAGGTTTTTTGGTTCGAGCGCATGAAAAGGAACCCGGGCCCGGCGAGGGCAGTCACGGTGAAGGCCTTGCCAAAAGCCAGAACCGGGCGCTCGGCGGATAGACCGCTGGCCGGACGGTTGGCCGGTTCCCATTGCTTGACCAGAATTTCGGGTGGCGCGTCCTTGCGCAGGAGCGAGATTCCCAGGTAGGCCGAATTGTCCGACGGGGTAGTTTTGAGCAACGCTTCCATGGACAAGTTGGCCACGACGAAGCCCCGCAAGCGCGGTGCAGCGCCAACGAGACCGACGGGCTGGAAAATCACCAGGTCCTTCGGGTTACCGGTTTTCGGCACCAACTCGATAGGTTCGGAGACGGTGGTCAGGCCGCTGCGCGCCGCTGTTTCCATCGCTTCGCGGCACAGCGGGTCGGAGCCGAGGTCGTAACCCAGCAGCGATTCGTTGCCGACCATGGGGACCACCTGCCGGACGGGAAAATACACGTCGCGGCCGCTGGCCGGCTCGCGCTTGCCGTGTGCGTCCTTTTGCCAGATTTCAAAGTCCTTGGCACCTGCGGCGCGGGCCTGCGCTTCGAACCCGGACTTGTCCGTCGCGGCCACCGCCGGGACCATCCCCCAGGCATGGACCACCTGATTTTTCTCCAGATAGGCGCAGAACTGTTGGAACTCCTCGCCGACGAACTCCCCACTGCTTTCGCATAGGCGGGCGAGGCTTTCCAGTTCCGTGCTCTGGAAGGAGCGCAGCCTGCTGGAAACCCCTCGGGTCTGGAGCGACACCAGGTGCTTGAAATTCTGCTGGTGGACGCGCGCCTCGTGCCGGTGAACCATCCAGGTAAGACACCCGGTGAGCATCAGGCCGGCAAGGATGACCAAAATCAGTTCGAGATAGCCCATCCCACGCGGGAGCGGGCCGGCACGGCGGGAGCGGCGGGCGATTAGGGCCACGCCTAACATCTGGAGCGCCGCCAGCCCCAGTGTGAGCAGGGCGGGAGGCAGTGCGGCGCGCAGCAACTGCTGTTTCCAATCGCGGGCGTCCATCCTCACCCCCAACGCAACGAGAGAGCTTTCGGTTCGCAAGTGTTCAAGCGGAACGATCCCGCAGATCCACGCGCCCGTCCCGTCGGCAAGCGGCCCCTCGACAAATGGCACCCCGCTCTCAAACGCGCTGCTCAGCTCAGTGGTGGCCCCGGCGTAGACCTGGCCCGGCCGGGCGTCGTCGTCCGTGCCGATGCCCACGCAATAACTGATCTGCCGGTTAGGCGCCGCCGCGTCCGCTCGCCCGGAGGGACGGCTTAGCAGATAGATCGAGCTGCATTGCGGGATGAGCGCACGGACTGCGGCGAATTGCTCCTTGATCCGCAGGTATTCGGGTTGCTGCAAATCAGTCGCGGTGCGGGTCAGCGTTTGCACGTCCTCGATTTTGAGCGTTCGCGCGAGCATGTGAGTTTGCTGCAGCAGGTCGCTCCGCACCTCGCGGTCGGCCTGCGCCACGGCCCACCATACCAAGCCCAAGCCTCCGGCGACGATGGCTAGAAACAGTGTCAGAATATTCCTGAATTGATGACCACCCACCGGCATGGCTGATGCTAGAGCGCGAAAGGAGCCAAGACCATGGCAATTTCCGCAAACCCGGGAATTTCGCTGTATCTGCAACCCGAAGCCTCAGCGTTTGGCCGCGGTCTGCTTGCGGAACAGCGGCACCAGATGGGCGTCCATCCATTCGAACGAGGCCTGCAGCCCGCCCTCCTGATAGATCCTGCCGATCGACGCCTCCACCCGCGTCGGATTGCCAAAGGCGCTCAAAAACTCGTTGGAGGTCAGGCGGGTGAACCACTCGCCATCCATCGCATTGCGCTCGCGCAGCACGAATTGGCGGGCGAATAAAGCCAGCACGGCATCGCCGATCCAGGCGGCTTCACGTTCTTGTCGGAGTTCTTCGTCTTTGCGGCTCACACGGGGATGATGCACGTTATGGGAACGGTCGCACAAGTTTTTGCATGCGCTCCCGTTCGATCCGCTCGCGCAGCCGGGTTTCGGACGCCGCGTCCCAGTAGCCGGGCTGCAGTTCCAAAAACACCGAGGTGTAGGGCAAGGCGCTCTGGGTGCGGATGACCAACACGTCGAAACTGCGGTTGGCGTCTTCCAGCAGCGTCAGTAGCGATTGCTGGTCAAGCTCGGTGGCCTCGTGGCCATGGAGGGCGTTTTGGATGCGCTTGCGGCATTCGTCGATCCCCGGCGCGAAGTCGTTTTCCACGGCCCGCACCTCGCGTGTCAGATACACTTGCGGCCGGACGTTTTCCGTCTGCTCCAAGGCGTGAAGCACGTAATCGAGCGCCTCGGGAATTGCCACCGGTGCCGAAACCTGGCGCACTCCGGCCCGGTTGTGCGCCGGAAACGAGGCCTCCGCGATGACGATCCAATTGCGGTAACCGAGTTGCGCCGCCTGGCTGTCCACCGCGCCGCGCCACGAGTTTTCCGGCCGCATGTCCGCGCAACCGAGCGACAACATAGCCGCTCCAAGCGCAAGGATCCACCGGCAACCAATCATGCAAGGCATTTAAATCCGACCTTGCCCGCGTGTCAAACTGTTGCCCCGGCCCTGATCTCTTTCCTTAGCGAAGAGAGATATTGTGAAGCACGGCTTCCAAGCATTGCGCCCGCACCAGAGACATTGCCGCCAGTCCGGGAGACTTCCGTCCGCTCATTCCATCCTCACATGCGTGCGCCCCGAGCCACTCGTCACGCGAGTCAAGGACACCGCCGCGATGGATGCGGCGAGGGCCACGCATCCCACCCGCGAGGGCGCGTGTGCTCCCCTGATGCACCTCCCAATCTCGACACTTTCCCGCAATCCGCTTGCCAAATCGACTTTCCCGAGCCTAGTCCCTCATCCGACACCCGCACCACGGACTGCTTTCACCATGGGAAAAACACTCATCATCGCCGAGAAACCCAGCGTCATGACCGACCTCAGCCGCGCGCTCGCCAAGCCGCTCGGCAAGTTCGAAAAGGAGGGTTCCGGCCGGGATGTTTACTACGAAAACGACCGGGCCGTGATCACCTCGGCGGTCGGCCACCTCGTCGAACTCCGCATGCCGATGGGCCCGAACGGCAAAAAACTGCCATGGAATTTCCAAGTTCTCCCGGCCATCCCGGAAAGCTTTGATCTCGACCCGATCCCGGATTCCGAGGCCCGCCTCAAACAAGTCCTCAAGCTGGCCAAACGCAAGGACATCGACCGCATCGTCAACGCCTGCGACGCCGGCCGTGAGGGCGAGCTCATTTTCCACTACATCATGGAAATCGGCGCAATCCGCAAGCCGATCCAACGGCTGTGGATGCAATCCATGACCAACAACGCCATCCTCGAAGCGTGGGAGCATCTTCGCAGCCAGGAACAAATGAAGTCCCTCACCGACGCCGCGAAATGCCGCTCGGAGTCGGATTGGCTGGTCGGCCTCAACGCCACCCGCGCGCTCACCTGCTTCAACTCACGCCACGGCGGCTTCAACATCACCGCCGCCGGCCGGGTGCAAACCCCAACGCTCGCCATCCTCGCCGCCCGCGAGGCGGAAATCCAGGCTTTCAGGCCGACCCCATATTTCGAAGTCCACGCCACCTTCGGCGTCCAGTCGGGCGAATACCTCGGCAAGTGGATCGATGAATCCTGGAAAAAGGACGAATCCGCCCCGCTTTCCAAACCCGAGCGCATCTGGGAACAAGCCACCGCCGAGGCCATCAAGGCCCGCTGTGAGGGTCAAACCGGCGTGGTTTCCGAGGAAAAGAAGGCGCAATCCCAGATCGCGCCCCAACTCTACGACCTCACCACCCTCCAGCGCGAGGCGCCGTTTTCCGCCAAAGGCACCCTGCAAATCGCCCAAGCGCTGTATGAAAAGCACAAGGTGATCACCTACCCGCGGACCGACTCCCGCTACCTGCCCGAGGACTACAGCGCCAACGTCCGCGAAACGATGCAGGACATCGGCAACAGCGACCTCGACGTCGCCCGCTACGCCAAGGCCGTGCTCGCCGGCAGCTCGGACACCGGCCCGCGCCTCCACAAGTCGCGCCGCATCTTCGATAACAAAAAAGTCTCCGATCACTTCGCCATCATCCCGACCGGCAAAACCGCGAAACTCAGCGACACTGAGCAGAAGGTGTATGACATGATCGTCAAACGCTTTATCGCCGTGTTTTATCCATCGGCCGAGTTCGAGCAAACCACCCGCCTCACCCGGATCCAGGCGGACACCTTCAAAACCGAAGGCCGGATCCTCGTCAAACCCGGCTGGCTCGAAGTCTATGGCCGCCGCCCGGGCGTCGCATCCGGCAAGGACGAACTCGTCCCCGTCACCGCCGGCGAGCCCGCCAAGGTCGCAGCCATCGAGGTGCTCCACGAGGAAACTAAGCCGCCCGCGCGCATGACCGAGTCCACGCTTCTATCCGCCATGGAAGGTGCGGGCAAACTCATCGACGACGAGGCGCTCGCCGAAGCCATGGCCCAGCGCGGTCTCGGCACTCCCGCCACCCGCGCGGCCACCATTGAAGGCCTCATCGCCCAGAAATACCTCGCCCGCGAAGGCCGCGAGCTGTTCGTCTCCGGCAGCGGCATGCGCCTCATCCAACTGGTCCGCGAGATGGATATCGAGGGCTTGTATTCGCCCAAGCTGACCGGCGATTGGGAATACAAGCTCCGCCAGATGGAACACGGCCAACTCCAGCGCGACGCGTTCATGAAGGAGATCGTCTCCTACACCAACGAGATCGTCAGCAAGGCACGCAAACTCGCCGACGACGCGAAAAACCAGTCGTTCCCCGACCTCAATGTCCCCTGCCCGCTGTGTGGCGCGCAAGGACTCCGGCAAACCGATGCCACCTACGAGTGCCGCCAGCCGGAGTGCAAGTTCAAGGGCAAAAAACACATCGCCGGCCGCCTTCTATCAGAGGTGGAGGCCGCCGAACTCTTCACCAAAAAATTTGTCGGGCCGCTCACCGGTTTCAGATCGAAGTTCAACAAACCGTTCGACGCAGCCCTCGAACTCGACGCGAAATTCAAGATCAACTTCGTCTTCGACAACGATGACAAGGACGCCGGCCTCGATCTCACCGAAGAGCAGCTCATCGGCGAGGTGGACGCTCCGGACGGCCGCCGCGTCAAGGTCTATCAGAGCGAGAAGGCTTATCACGTTCCGGACATCGTCACCAAGAAGGATCCTAACGGCATCCGCATCGGCAAGACCATCCTCCATCACGACATCACCGTCGAGCAGGTGATCAAGCTGATCTCGACCGGCAGGACCGACGTGATCAAGGGCTTCGTTTCCAACCGCACCAAACGCAAGTTCGACGCCCACCTCACCTTCGAACCCAAGGACGGCAAGATCGGCTTCGACTTTCCGCCGCGCCCGGCGAAAAAAGCCGCCGCGAAGAAGGCGGCCAAGGCCGCGGAGGGTTGAACGGTTAGGAGGCATTCCACCCGCAAGGGCAGTCAGGGCGGGGCGAGGCCGCCCGGCCCTACCTGCCAAATTCTCACCCTTTTCCCGCGGCCGCTTTGATCACCGGATCCTCCCACCCTTCGAGCTCCTTGCGTTCCTCCGGTGCGAGCGTGTCGATGCGGCCGCGCTTTTCGAAGTTCGCACGATCCTTGTCGCTGATGGAAACCGGCACGTCCGGCGTGATGCCCTTGCGGTGCGGGGTGTTTCCCGACGGCGTGTGATAGGTAGCGATGGTCAGGCGCAGCGCCGTGCCGCCGCCCATCGGGATGATGTTCTGCACCGAGCCCTTGCCATAACTCACTTCACCCCACACCGAGGCGCGTTTCAAATCCTGCAGGACGCCTGCCGTGAGTTCGGAGGCGGAGGCCGACATCCGGTCGAGCAACACGGCGATGGGATAATCCCGCTTCCGGCGCTGGCGGGCCGGGGTTTTCAGCGTTTCGCCGGCCGCCTCGTCGCGCCCGCGGGTGGTGACCACCACAGTGTCGGGAGGCAGCCACAGGCCGAGGATTTTCACGGTTTCCCCGAGATCGCCGCCGCCGTTGCCGCGCAGATCAAGGATCAGGGATTTCATGCCGCCGTCTTCGAGTTCGTCGAGTGCGGACTCCATCTCCCGCGCGCAGCCGGCACCGAACGCCGCCAGCTGCACGTAGCCGACGCCTTTCGCCTTGTCCCAGAGTTTTGCCTCCGCCACCGAACGCTGCTCGATTCGCCGGTGGATGAGTGAAACCTCCTCCGGGCGCGGCGACGCGGGCGATTTGAGCAATAATTGGGTCGTCACCCCCGCCGCGCGGCGCAGGGCTTCGCTCCACTCGGAAAACTCCGCGCCGGCGAGCTTGCGACCATCGATTTCCAACACCGCGGATCCCGGCAGCACCCCGGCCAGCGCCGCCGGTCCCCGCGGCGTCACGGCCGCCACATAGGGACCGTCGTCGCGCACGCCGAGGGTCAGTCCGAGCGACGGAACCTCCGGGTTCGTTGCCGGGTGCTCGCGCATCCGCGCGGCCATCTCCGGATGAATGAACGACGAGTGTGGATCGAGGCTCGCCAGCATTCCTTCGAGCGCATGGTTCACCAGCCGCTCGTAGGCCAGCCGGTCCGCATCCGGGTGGCGCTTGCGCACCGCTTCCAGGACTTCGACAAACCGTCCGAGCGCCGGATACGCCGCCTCCTCTGGATCGGGCGGAACCGGCGGAGCCGCCATCGCCATCGCTCCGATGCCACACCATAGATACAGGGCTTTCATGGCTCCAGACTGATTGACCGAACGGCCCGGTCACAGCCCAAAATCCCGGTGCTTTCTGGCAGGTGCCAAGCAATTCTTTTTTTTCTTTTCAGTTGCCGCAAGGCGGCCCCGGGCTACTCTGCCAACGACTGCTGTGTACGACTTTTTTGGAAGCTGGCCCGAACCGATATGATTGAAACGGGGTCATCTTCCGGTGGACGATGTCATGCCTTATACGGGAAGACAGAAAACCACCGGACGGCCCCACCTATTGAGTTTACGGAACGTGGCTCACAGCGCCAATGACGGCACAGCGGTCATTTTTTTTGCCGAAACGCCCCTTTTCCGGATAACGACCCGTCATGGACGCAGACGGGCTATGAGTCGCGGAGGCAATCCGAGGAAGTCTGTGGCGAGCCGCAACTGATGCCGCAGAAAAGTTCGGATGGGTTCTCCCTTCTTTCACCGTGCCGTGGCAACTGCCGCCATCCACAACGATGATTTGCTTTGGAGGGTCAGTCGCTGGAAGTCGGAGTGCATTAGCGAAAAACCGCCCGTTCCGCACCAAACAGGCTTCCTCGCAGGCGGCTAGAGGGCTTGCGGGACGAGACGTCCCTGCTCCTTAGGCTATCTGCAGAGGCTGCGGATGAGTTGGATGGCCTCGGGGAAATCCTGGCGGATTTGGAGGGCCCGGGTGGCGGCGGCGGCGGCTTCCTCGCGGCGGCCCAAGCGGGCGAGAATGGTGGCCAGGGCATAGGGGATCGAGGCGTCCGAGGGATCGGCGGCTTCGCCTTTGAGCAATGCGGTGATCGCTTCCTGCGGTTGGTTCGTACCGTTGAGAGCGAGACCGAGATTGTACCAGGCGCGGGCGTTAGAGGGATCGAGGCGGACGGCGATGGTGAGTTCCGCGGTGGATTTATCGACATCGCCGATCTCGTTCCAGGCGAGCGCGAGTTTGTAGTGGTATTCCGCTTCGTCAGGAGCGAGGCGGATGGCTTCCTTGAGGGCCGAGATGGCGCCCTGGGAGTTTCCGGTGGTGCTCAGCAGGATGGCGAGATCGTGGTGGAAGGGCGGTGAGTTCGGGTCCCACTCGATGGCTTTGCGCATCTGCCGGACGGCTGCGGTGGTATCTCCGCGGAGGAAGGCGAACTGGCTGAGTTGCATCCGCCCGGTGGGTTGATCGGCGTTGAGATCGAGCATGTGGCAGAGTTCGCGGCCGGCTTGGGAGTTGAGATCCAGGGTGGCGCAGAGCGCCCATGCGGCGGCGACCCGGACCGAGCGAACCGGGTCTTTCAGCAAAGGCTGCAGGGCGGTGCGGACGGTCTCGTTGGGTGTGTTCTGGCGGAGCAGATGGACGAGCGAGCGGACGGCGGCCTCCCGGACCAACGGGCTGGGGTGGGGAAGCTGGTCGAGCAGCGCGCGGGTGGTTTCCGGGTCGGAAACCCAGCGTTCCAGCAGGTGGCAGGCGGTGGCTTTCCACGCCGGGATTTCCTCGGTTTTGAGGAACTGGATCAAGCCCTCGCGGGCGGATGGCTCACCCCGGCGGGCGCGGGCAATGAGTTGGGCGCGGCTGCGCGAGGGACGATTGAGTTTTTCGCCATACCACTCGTTGGCGGCCTTGAGAGCCCAGTCGGTGTCTTTGTCGGTGTGGCAGCGGTTGCAGGCGTTAGGCACGCCGAATTCCTTGGTGAGCAGCGGATCCGGGATCGTGAAACCATGGTCGTGGCGCGGGTGGCGCTGCATGTAGTGGGTGGTCGGCATGTGGCAGCTGGTGCAGTCATTGCCGGTGCCGCCCTCCTTGTGATGGCTGTGGGCGGTGGGGTCGATGATCGGTGCCGGTGGCTCGGTGCCGCCACCATGGCAACGCATGCACAGCTGGTTTCCGGGAAGCAGCCGCTTGCCCGAGTGCGGCTCATGGCAATCGACACAGCGGATGCCGACGTGATGCATGCGGCTGCTGAGGAATGAGGTGAATTCGTAGTCTTCATCGCGGACCTGGCCGTCCGGATGATAGATGTCGGTCTCGTCGGTGACGGTGAGGCTGAAGTGGTCGAAAAACGATTCGCCGGGGACGAGATCGCCGGTGATTTCGGAACGGCGGGCGTGGCAGGCACCGCAGGTATCGAGCATCTGGTCGCGAGAAAGCTTGCGGATGGTGGGGTCCTTGGTCGGATCGACGGGGGGTTTCTTTTTCTGCCAGTGCACATGGTCTTTCATCGGGCCGTGGCAGGCTTCGCAGCCGACGCTCATTTCGGCCATCTTGGTGTGATAGCTGTTGGTTTGCGGGTCGTAGTTTTTCCGCAGGCGGGTATTGTGGCAGGCGGCGCACATGGCGTTCCAGTTCATGCCCTGACCGGTCCAGTGGCCCCAATCGCCGGGGTTGCGCTGCTCCTCGCCATAGACATCGAACAGCTCGTTTTTGTGCGGATCGTAGCTGACATCGCAGGTCTGGAGACGGCCGCCGGGGGCGGGCACGAGGAACTGGCGCAGCGGGTTGTTGCCGATGATGCGGACGACCGGATAGATGCGGCGTTGGTTGCCGAGGCCGAGTGTGAGGATTTTTGCCAAGCCGTCGGCGTCGAGAAAGGTCTCGGAGGTTTTCTTGCCGTGGACGAGGGTTTGTTTGGGGGAGAAGGCCTTCTCATCCATGTCCTTACGGATTTCGCGTTCGGCGAGCCCGTGATTCGAGTCCAGCCAACCGGCATAGGCCGTCTCGTGGCACTCCTTGCAGGAGGCGGAACCGGCATAACCCGCATGGACTTCGTCGTCCGGAGCGAGCCCTACGGACGGTGGCGCGGGTGTCTTGCCAGACTCCTTTTGAGCGGGGGCAGGCTGGAAATGGCGGATCGCCAAGACGATGGCGGCGGCGGCACCCAGCGCCAGAGCCAAAAGGATGAAGGTCTTGGTGCGGATTTTCAGGCTCATCGTAGGCGTCGTGACAGTCAACGGGGGGAAGCAGGAAACGTCAAATGGCAGTGCAACGGGTTCAAACCGCCACCGGGGCCTTGATGTGCGGATGGGGATCGTAACCGTCCAAGCGGATGTCATCGATGGTGAACGCATCGATGTCCCTAACGAGCGGGTTCAGCCAGAGTTTCGGCAGCGCTTTGGGCTCACGGGTGAGCTGGGCTTCCGTTTGTTCGAGGTGGTTGGTGTAGAGGTGCACGTCGCCGAAGGTGTGGACGAAGTCGCGCGGCTCGTAGTTGCAAACATGGGCGACCAACTCGGTCAGCAAGGCATACGAGGCAATGTTGAAGGGCACACCGAGGAATAAATCAGCGCTTCGTTGATAGAGTTGGCACGACAAGCCCGGCCGGCCGCCGGCCCCGGCATCATGCACGTAGAATTGGAATAACAGGTGGCAGGGCGGCAACGCCATCTGATGGATCTGGCCGACGTTCCATGCGGAAACGATATGCCGCCTCGATGTCGGGTTTCCCAGCAAACCGTCGATCAACAAGTGGATCTGGTCGATCGAGCGGCCTTCGGGGGTTGGCCAGGCGCGCCATTGTTTGCCGTAAACGGGACCGAGCTCGCCTTCCTCATCGGCCCACTCGTCCCAGATGGTCACGGCGTTTTCCGTGAGGTAACGCGTGTTGGTGTCGCCGCGGAGAAACCACAACAACTCATGGATGATCGAGCGCATGTGCAGCTTCTTGGTGGTCACGCACGGGAATCCCTCGCGCAAATTATACCGGGTCTGCCTGCCGAACACCGAGATGGTTCCCGTGCCCGTGCGGTCGGCGCGCCGCTCGCCATTCGCCAGCACGTCGCGCATCAAGTCGAGGTATGTTTTCATAGTGCGAATCTAGCCATGCAGCGGCCCCTCGCGGCAAGAACGAAGGATGAATCCGCATTTCTTTGCAACGGCTCCACCTCGGACCTTGACGGATCGCCGGGAAATGCGCAGGGTATACAAATCTCAAAAGGAGAAAAACCATGGAAATTCACGGAACAGTGCGGGACATCTTGCAAAACAAGAGCGGCGAGGTCTGGACCACCAGTCTCCAGACCACGGTCTATGAGGCCATCGGCCTGATGGGCGAAAAGAACGTCGGCGCGCTCGTCGCCCTCGACGAGGGGGAGGTCGTTGGAATTCTCTCGGAGCGGGACTACAGTCGCAAAGTCGTACTGCAAGGCCGCACCTCGCGGGATACCTTGGTGGGCGAAATCCTCACCCGTCCCGCGGTCACGGTGCGGCGCAAGGACCCGATCGAAAAGTGCATGCAACTGATGACCTCGCAACGCATCCGGCATCTGCCGGTTGTCGAGGACGGTCGGCTCGTCGGTCTGATTTCGATCGGCGATCTGGTGAGCTGGGTGATGCAATCCCAGCGCCACACCATCCTGCAGTTGCAGGGCTACATTTCCGGTGAATATCCGGGGTGAGAACCTCCGTTGGGCTAACAAATCACCCGCCGGTCGGTGGGGAATCCGTCCCGCTCGCCAGCAACTTGCGCAGTGCCGCGGCCTTTTCGGGGTTTTCAGCGACCACGTCGGTGGTTTCGCCCGGGTCCTTGGCGAGATTGTAGAGTTGGAATTCCAGCTTGGCTTTTTTGGCGCCCTTCGCCGCCTTGGTCGGGATCAGTTTCCAGTCGCCCGCGCGCACGGCGACGATTCCGGAGTATTGCAGCACGTGCTCGCGGCCGGTTGGCGATTCGCCTAACAATGCCGGCAGCACGTTGCGGGTGTCCGGCGCGCGGTCCTTCGGAAACGATGCCCCCGCGAGCGTGGCGAAGGTGGCGGGAAAATCGACCTGCGAGATGATCGCTCCGCTGGTGCCGCCAGGTTTGACCCGGCCGGGCCAGCGTGCGAGCAACGGCACCCGCGAGCCGCCTTCATGGATCGACGACTTGCCGCCGCGGAACGGGCCGGCCGGTTTGTGCGAGCCGAGCTTCTCCACCGCCTGGTCCTTGTAGCCGTCGTCGAGCACCGGGCCGTTGTCGCTTGTTAGTATCACCAGCGTTTCATCCGCAAGTCCGAGACGGTCGATGGCGTCGAGTACCTGGCCGACCTGCCAGTCGAACTCGGCGATCGCATCGCCGCGCGGTCCCATGGGCGTTTTGCCGGCGAATCGCGGATTGACGATGCGCGGGACATGCACGCCATGGGTGGCGAAGTAGAGGAAAAACGCTTGGTCCTTCGATCTCTCGATGAACGAGACGGCCTCCTTGGCGAAGGTTTCGGCCATCGTTTCATCCGTCCACCGCGCCTTGCTGCCGCCGGTCATGTATCCGATGCGGCCGACGCCATTAATGACGGCCTGGTTGTGGCCGTGGCTCCAATCCATCTTAAGGGAGCCGCGGTCGCGCACGCCGTCCGCCTCGCCGGGAAACGGGTTTTTATAACTCACCTGGATCGGGTCGGCGGGGTCGAGGTTCTCAATTCCGTGGTTGCGGAGAAACACGCAGGGCACGCGGTCGCCGGTGGCGGCCATGATGAACGACTCGTCGAAACCGACTTCGTTAGGGCCGGGTTTGATTTCGCCGTTCCAATCAATGACGCCGGCACCGAGTCCGAGGTGCCATTTGCCGACGACGCCGGTCTTGTAGCCCGCGCCCTTGAGCGCGGAGGCAAGTGTCGCGCGGCCCGGTTCGATGATCAGATTCGCGTCGCCGGGCAGGATGCCGGTGCCCTTCTGACGGAATGCATATTCGCCGGTGAGCATCGAATAACGCGACGGCGTGCAGGTGGTGGCTGCCGAATAACCGCTGCTGAAGTTGAGTCCCTCCTTGGCGAGGCGGTCGGAGTGCGGAGTCTGGAGCGCCGTGGCACCGTTGCAGGACAGATCGCCGTAGCCGAGATCGTCGGCATAAATCAGCACGATGTTCGGCTTCGAAGGCGCGGCGGCAACCAGGGCTGCCAACGTGGCGGAGAGGATCAGCACGGAGGGGGTCATGACGGCTCAGAATGATGCTTCGGAGCCGCCTCTGTCAGCCTAAATTTCCCGACACCCGGATTCCCGAGGCCCCGGGAGCCGTCACCAATCCACGGTGATGCCCGCGTAGAGGCCACTGCCCGATCCCTGAATGGTGGTGCCGTAGAAACTCGACAATTCGTAGCTCTCGTCGAAGGCGTTTTCGAGTCGGGCGTGGAGCTTGACCTTGTCGGTTACCTGATAGAAACCATAGATCCTGGCGACGGTGTGGGACGCCAGCGGATCGCCGCCCCACGAGTGATCGGATAGATGAGTGGCGCCGATGCCGATGAGCGATTTAGCGGACGGTTTCCAGTCGAGCGAGGCGCTGGCGGCGTTCTTGGGTTGGTCGCTGAGACTCTCGTGGAGATAGGTCCAGGCGAGGCGGTAGCTGAGGGTGTTTTCCAGCCAGCTGCCGCGGATGCCGAGCTCGAGGCCGTCGGTGGTGGTGGTTCCGGGGAGGTTGGCGGCGGTGTAGGTCGTGAAGTCGCCGGAGGGATTCGCGTAGGATTCGATGGCGTCCTCGATGCGGTTGGAAAACCAGGTGGCTTCGAGTGTGTGGTGATCGCCGATTTTCTGTTCGATGCCGATGTCCCAGCCGATCGATGTCTGGGCTTCGAGCTCAGGATTTGCGACATATTTGAAATAGCCGAGGTCGGTGTTGTAAAACAGATCGTTGTAACTCGGGGCGCGGAACGAGCGTCCGAGTCCGGCGCGGAACGAGGTACCGGATTTCTCCAATTGATAGATCGAGCCGAGACGCCAGGTGAATTCGTCACCGTAGGAGTCGTAATTCTCCCAGCGGAATGCCGCGGTGGTAGTCAGGCTTTCGACGGGCTCCCACTCGAGGGCGGAGTGGATGCCGTAGCGGTCGCCGCCTTCATCGACGCCATCGGTGACTTGGAACGAATCGTGATGGAAAAAGCCGCCGGCAAGCAGGCGGAGGTTTTCGGCGAGGGTGATTTCGTGGTCAGTGGAAATGCTGCCGGCGCGCGTGTCGGTGCCGTAGTTTCCGTAAGCGGAGTCGTTGTCGTAAAATTCCTGTTGGTAGCCTGCGAGGAGGCGGGCGGTCCAGCGGTCGGAAATCACGCCGGTGGCGTAAAGGGTGGCGAGGCTGGAATCCACGCGGTTCTCGGAAGCGCCGTGGTCGTCGTAGAAACTATCGAACGCGCGGAAAGTGGTGCCTACGGTCCAGACCGAGTCGATCCTGCCTTCCACGCGGAGGGCGGTGCTGCCTTGGTGGAAATCTTCGTCAGGCCCGTCGTTTTCGGTTTCCTCGTAACCGCCGGAGAGGAAATAGGAGAGTTTCCCCGTTTCCCCCTGGAACATGGCATTCGCGGCGATCGATTGGAACGAGCCCGCTTCAAAGGTGGCCGCGCCGCGCGGATCGCCGGTGCCGCGCGGCGTCTCCATCCAGAGCACGCCGCCGATGGATTCGCCGCCGTAGATGGCGCCTTGCGGACCGCGCAGGACTTCGATGCTTCCCACGTCGCTCACCCGGCCTCCGGAGAGGATATTGCCGAGCGGCGTGCTGGAATCACTCAGGCGCATGCCATCGATGACGACTTGGGAGTCGGCGGTTTTCGTGCCGCGGATGAACAGCGAGCTGAGCGCTCCCGTTTGCCCGCCGGTGGAGGTGGAAATGACTCCGGGCGCGGCGTTGAGCGCGTCGCGGAGCTGGAGGATGCCTTGGTTTTGCAAGGCTTCGGGATCGAGCACGGTCACTGCGGAGGTGACAGTGGATGCCGGACGCGGGACCCGCAGGGCGGACACGATCAGCTCTTCGAGTGGATCGGCCGGTTCCTCCGCAAGGGTGGAAGAATGGGCAAGCAGGGCGAGCAGTGCGATGGCACTCCGGTGGGAGCCTCTGAGAGGCGTTGGTTGATGTAGCATGGTTTCTGTCTCGATGTCTGTAAGTCGCAGACGTCTGAAAACCCCCTCAGGCTGGTGATCTGGCTGTCCGTCCCGCTCGCGCGGTCCGGAATCACAGTGGCGATACCGCGCCGGAATCTCACCGGCTTCCCCATCAATTTCCTGCCCCTGCGAGGGGCGTCCTGAAGAGAGTCGGATTTCGCCGACGGTCGGGTGGGTAAGGACAAAGCCAGCCGAAGACAAGGGGAATCGCGGAAATCAGAGGAATTGCAGAAGATTTGAGCACCGCGGCGAAACGCTGAGGATTGTTGGCCGGGGGATGGTTGCCGCTTGACGCTGGAGGCTGGCGGGTTTTCATTCCCGCGCATGTTCCGCGAGGTTCTGAAGTCCAAACTCCACCGTGCCATGATTACGGACGCGGATGTCGATTACGAAGGCAGCATCGAGATCCCCTTGGATTTGATGGCATCCGCCGACCTATGGGCGGGCGAGAAGGTGCTGGTGGCCTCCATCACCACCGGAGCGCGCCTGGAAACCTACGTGCTCGAAGGGAAAACCGGCACCGGAAAAATCCTGATCAACGGGGGTGCCGCCCACCTGATCAAGGCTGGCGAACGCGTCACCATCATGTCTTTCGCCTTGTCCGAGACTCCGGTGAATCCGCGAATCCAACTGCTTGACGCGACCAACCGCATCGTGCGCACCGGCCCTATCAGCGGAGATTCTTGAGCGCAGTGCACTCGGAAAGAGGGCGCTCCAAGCGTAGAATTCCGGATCGAGCAAATCCACGTGGTTTCCCGTCTGCACATCCGGCAAGTCCAGCCGGACGTTGGCAACCGTCTCGAACAGCCACCAAACAATCACTCAAAAGGCTATCGACCCCACTCGGATTCTTGTTAATTCTTGCTCATGCCCGCCACCGCGCCGCGTAAAATCGACTGCCATGTCCACCTTCTCGGCGATGGCAGCTCCGGCAGCGGCTGCTGGCTGCGCCTCAGATCGATGGCCCACCGGTTGATGGCGCGCATCATCGTGCATGAGGCCGGCATGCCCTCGTCGGCGTTACGCGACGGACTCGACGCGGCACTCGTGAGCCGGCTCATCGATCAAGTCCGCGACTCGTCGCTGGATGCCGTGGTCCTGCTGGCCCAGGATCTGCCGCACCGCGACGATGGCACGGCGATGCCGGAAAAGGGCGCGTTTTATGTGCCTAACGAATATCTCCTGGAAGTTTGCGCGCGGCATCCCGGACAATTCATTCCGGCGGTTTCCATCCACCCGATGCGGCGCGATGCGATGGAGGAACTGGACCGCTGCATTCAGGCGGGTGCCCGGGTGCTCAAGCTGCTGCCCAACTGCCTCAACGTGGACTACTCGAACCCGCGGCTCCGCCCGTTTTGGGAAAAAATGGCGGCGGCCAGGATGATTCTGCTCTCGCACACAGGTGGCGAGTTGTCGCTGCCCGTCGTTTGCCATCGGTTCGCGGATCCCCGGTTGCTGCGCTTCCCGCTTGAGTGCGGTGTCACGGTCATCGCCGCCCACTGCGCCGGGCGCTCCGGCCTGTGGGATGCCGATTACACCGACCACCTGCTGGAAATGTTCGCAACGTGGCCCCGCCTGTTTGGCGATAATTCCGCGCTTTGCAGTCCGATCCGTTGCCGGACGCTGCCGAAAATCCTGCCGGAACCTGTTAGGGGCCGGATCATCCATGGCAGCGATTTCCCAATCGCGGTGAGTGGCTTCGGCCCGTGGCGCATGGGCTTGGTCGATCGTAAAACCTGGCGGGAGTCCGCTCGACAACCCAACGTTTTGGAACGCGATGTATTCCTGAAGCGCGCCATCGGCTTTGATGATTCCCACCTCACCCGCATGGACGGCCTGCTGCTTGAAGCGTGATGAATGGCCGGCAGGGATCGGAGCCGTCCTCGTTCACGGGGCAAAGGCGCCGGAACCCATCACCCGCCTCAACAGGGGAGTGGCCGGCGCCTGCTCAGTCTGCGAGGAACTGCTAGGCCGCATCAATACCCGCGGCGGAAAACTCACCTGCCGCCCCGTAGCCGAAGCCCACGGCCTCGTTTACACCGCTCCGGCGATGGGTGGGCTGTAGATTGGAAAAACCATATGCGGATGGGCGATTTCTATCAACTAGCAGCCTATTCCCACAAGCGCGAGCGCAGGGCTTCGGCGGCGGCGCGGGCCTCGGCCTCTTTCTTGCTCTTGCCCTTGCCGGTGGCGAGGATCAACATTTTCCATGAGACCTCGGCCTGAAACACGCGGCGGTGGTCCGGTCCGCTCTCGTTGACGATCCGATAGACCGGAGCCTGGGGATGGATGGATTGCAGGTGCTCCTGCAACTCACCTTTCGGATTCCGTTCCTCCGGGCTGGAAATCATGCTGCCGATCTCGGATTCGAACAGCCGCAGCACCAATTCGCGCGCCGGCACCGGACCGGAGTCGAGATACACCGCGCCGATCAGCGCCTCGAAAGCGTCCGCCAGGGTGGATAGACGGCGCCGGCCGCCGGTGGCCTCCTCGCCTTTGCCCAGCAGCACGTAATCGCCCAAATGGATCGCCATGGCGAAACGCGCGAGCGCCCTGCGGGAAACCACGCGCGAGCGCAGCTTGGTGAGCCGGCCCTCGGGAAAGTCCGGAAACATTCTGAACAATTCCTCGGTCACGATGAGTTGCAGCACGGCATCGCCGAGAAACTCCAGTCGCTGGTTATCGAAGTGTGGCTTGTGCGATTCATAAGCGAGACTCGGATGAGTCAACGCCTCTGCCAACAGCAGGGAATTGCGAAATTTGTAGTGGATCCGGCTTTCCAGCGGCTGCATCGGTCAGGTGGCTAAGGTTCCTTCCTCCCCGCTCGGGTCTCACTTGAAACCCCAATGGGAAAGATGGGGTGATCGACGGGACTCGAACCCGCAACAACCAGAATCACAATCTGGGGCTCTACCATTGAACTACGACCACCATTGAATCGGCGAGCGGCAGAATTGCTTGAAGCCCGCCAATTTGGAAAGGCAAAAATCACCGGCCGTTGTGGAAACTCGAAAATCATCCGCAAACGTCTCGTTTTTCACCGCTCCAAGGGAAGCTTCAACAGCCTCCGGAGACGGCTTAAAGGGACTGAGATTTATAAAGGGACTGTCCTTTTATAAGATTTTTCTTGCCATGGCCCCGATTTTTCTCAGGATTCGATCCATGAGACGGGCGCGCTGGGTATTGCCACACCATCATGGATCGACACGGCCGATGATCTATCACTGCATTTCGCGGGTGGTGGACCGGCGCTTTGCGTTTCAGGCGGCTGAGAAGGAGAAGCTCCGGACTTTCATGCGGATGCAGGAGAATTTCTCGGGCTGCCGGGTGCTGGCCTATTGTTTCATGTGCAACCACGTCCACCTATTACTGGAGGTGACACGGATGCCGGAGGGTGGACTGTCGGACGAGGAATTGCTGAGGCGGTTGGGGGCGATTTACCACGAGACCCAGGTGGCGCAGGTGGCCGGGGAACTGGCCGAGGCACGGCGGTTGGCGAAGGAGGGCCGGGCGGAGGAATCGGTGGTGGTGGCGCGGATTCACGAGCGCTTCACCTACCGGATGCACGATTTGAGCCAGTTCATGAAAGGCGTGATGCAGCGCTACACGCAATGGCACAACCGGGCTCACAAGCGTTCCGGGCATTTGTGGGAAGACCGTTTCAAGAGCGTGATCGTGGAGGATGGGGCGGCGGCGAAAACCATGGCGGCGTATATCGACTTGAATCCGGTTAGAGCGGGGCTCGTCAAAAAGCCGGAGGACTACCGCTGGAGCAGTTATGGCGAGGCGATCGGAGGCGGGGCGAAGGGGAACGGAAAAAAAGCGCGGGCCGGATTGGTTAGGGCGATGAGGGCGCACAAGTGCGTGGCGGCGGATGTGGCGTTTTGGAAAGACGACGTGGCTTTGGAATATCGAAGAATGCTGCTGGCCGGAGCAGGTGAGAAAGTGGCGGAACGGGTGAATCAGACGGGGAGGATGCGGACGATCAAAACGCGCAAAGGCATGAGTGCGACGGAGCTTCATGAGGAACTAAAGCGTCTGCGTGAAGCGGAGGAAAAGAGAATGGCAGAGATCCCGTTTGGCAGGATGTTGCGATGCCGGGTGAGGTATTTCACCGATGGCGCGGTCATCGGGAGCAGGCAATTTGTGGACCAGACGTTCGAAAACGCGAGGGACCGGTTCGGGTCCAAACGCAAAGATGGCGCGCGGAAACTGCGCGGCAATGCAACGGCAGCGGGAGGGATATTGTGGAGCGCGCGGGATCTGCAGACGAATATTCGAAACCCATACCAATCGATTCGATAGAGCCGGCCACGGACAGTGCCGTAAGTGATGAACTCCGCTCCAGCCATGCGACCATGCTGGGTGCCCCCGCTGCGAAGTGTGCCATAGACAAACACCCGTTCGGTGGAGGTCGCCATTCCCCAACCGGAGCTCAATGTTTGGGCCGATGGCCGACTTCATTATCGAGCATCTGTTTGAGATCGTCCATCCCCTGTCCGGCTTCCGCGGAAATCGGAATGACCTCCACTTTCGGAAAGCGCTGGCGGAAATGTTCCAGGTGTTCGGCGGCACCTTCGATGTCCATTTTGTTAGCGATGACCTTCCACGGAAAGCGCGCGAGGTCCTCATCATACTCCTTGACCTCGCGCCGGAGGATTTCCAGATCGGAAACCGGATCGCGACCTTCGCTGCCGGCCATGTCGAGAACGAACAACAACACCCGGCAGCGGGTGATGTGGCGCAGGAATTCATGGCCAAGGCCGCGGTTTTCGTGGGCGCCTTCAATCAGGCCGGGGATGTCCGCAATCGTGCATCGCCGGAACCCCGGGAATTCAACCACTCCGACCACCGGTTGCAGCGTGGTGAAAGGATACGATGCCACCTTGGGTTTCGCGGCGGAAAGTTTTCCTAACAGAGTAGATTTCCCGGCGTTCGGGAACCCTACCAAACCCACATCGGCGATGCGGCGCAATTCCAGATAGAAAACCCCGAGTTCGCCGGGTGTCCCGAGCGTGTGTTCCACCGGCGTTCGATTGGTCGGGGTCTTGAAGTTCCAGTTCCCCTCGCCAGCCTCGCCACCCTTGCACAGCACGAATTCCTGCCCGATCTCAGTGAGGTCGGTGATCGGGTCCATGTCGATGCCCTCGGTGCTGCGTTCCATCTCAACCGCCTCTTGCACCGTCGCGGCATTGGCGCGGTAAACGACGGTGCCCGGCGGCACCCGGCCGATCACGCGCTTGCCGCTCTTGCCGGTTTTACGCCCGCCCGCGCCGTTTTTGCCATCCTCGGCCACCAGCTTGGGATCGTAGTGATATTGGCGGAGATTGTCCGTCGAAGGATCCACGATCAATATCACATCGCCGCCTCCACCACCGTCGCCTCCGTCGGGACCGCCCTGCGGCACGTATTTCTCCCGCCGCCATGAAACGACGCCGTCGCCGCCGTCGCCCGCCTTGGCGAATATTCGGATGTGATCAATAAACATGGCGGCAGAGTCGCCGCCCCCGCTCCCGGGGTCAACGGCAATGTCCCGGCTCATTCGGCACCGGGGAATATATCCTGCCTCATTCCGGTTCAAACGACGAGTTCGGCCCATTGTTGAAACGTGAAATCCGGTGAGCATTCGCCGGGTCGGAGTGAGTCCGGGTGACCGGTGAAGAGGGCGGTCTGGAATCCTGCGGCGGCGGCGGGGACGATGTCGTGCAGCGGATCGTTGCCGATGAACAGGGTTTCTCCGGGAGTGATGCCGCGGCCGGCGAGGCGGTCGGTTAGCATTTGAAACAATCCCGGGTCGGGCTTGGCGATGCCGTGGTGATGGGAAAGGATGACCAACTCGGGTGCGAACAGGTCCGCGACGCCGCCAAGTGACGAGAGGGTGTTAAACTGGGCGTTGGATAGAATCCCTAACGAAAGTCCGGAGCGCGAGAGCTGGCGGATGAATGGTTCCGCGCCCGGCATCGCGCGGGTGGGGTGCCATGCAGATTCGAGCGATTCGACAAGCGGCGCGGTGTCGGTGCCTGCTTCGAGGGACAGGACTTCCCGCCAAAGCACCCTGAGATCAATTTCCGGATAGGGAACTACGGCTGCGGCGTGGTGGCGGAGCATTGCGGCGTGCAGCGCCGTGCTCGGGGATTGCGGCGGCTGATGGCCGAAGCGTTCCAGGATTTCGCGCAGCAGCGGATCGGCGGCGGGATCTGGTTTCACACCACCTGGCGGCGCGATGAGCAGCGTGCCGTAGATGTCGAACACGATCGCGCGATAGGGTTTTGACGGAGCGGAGTTGGACGGCAACGATGAGAGCAGAAAATGAAACGAGTGCGGCGCGAGATTGGCGGTTAGAATGGCATCGGCGGGAAGGAAACGAACCGGCGTATCGGGCTGATCCGCGAGACGGGCGTATAGGGTGGTGACGTTCTTTTGATAGATCTCCGGGGAATAGGGAGCGAGCTGCGCGGGAGTGGCGGCGGGCGTGAGATTCTCAATGGAGGCGGCCAGCCATTCATCCGCGGCCAGGGATTCATCGGCGATTCGCACCCGCGGGACCATCCGGCAGCCGGGATCCGCCATGCGCTGGATGGCACCCTGCTGCAGCGGTTCCGGGAGATTGCCAAAATCGACCCAACCGTCGTGATCGAGCGCGTCAAGAGTTGCGGCGACAGTTTCGTTAGTAAGTGGCCGCCGGTAAGCGCGGTAATTCCGCCCGAGTGTTGTCGTTAGATAGGCGCGGAGAATCACGAGATCGACCCATTCAACAGGAATGAGCAGCCGCTCGTAGAGGTTTCCACAGCGGATGCCGTGGCGGGCGTGTTCCGCGGTGAGGTGCGGGAGATTTCTGCCGAGGAGCGGTTTCCCGAGGGCAATGGCCTCCAAAAACGGCAGTCCGAAGCCTTCGGCAACGGAGGTGCTCACGATGTGCGACGCGTGGGCGAGCCAGGATTCGAAGTTGGTGCCGGCCCCGGCGTCGGGTGCGAGACGATCCACGACATCGAACTCGATGGGAAGCCGGTGGCGTTCGACAAATTTCCGCCAGGATTCGTGCATGGGGAGGGCATCGGGGTTCATCGGCGCTCGGCTGACGGCAAAACGGGTGCCGGCAGGAGCGAGTGCGGATAGAAAGACAAGCTCTCCGAGATTCTTGCGGCGGATACCACGGACCGGAGCGAAAAGCAGCGGACATGGTGCCCGCAATTCATTCCGCCGCGCGGCAGCCGGCACGACCACCGGGTTCGGGAGAATACCGGCATTTCCCGGCGGCAACCCAGCCTTTGTGAAAACCCCAAGATCACGCGAATTGAGAAACACGTAATGAATCCGCGACGAAACCGGATAGAGTTTCCGGCAACCGGCGATGACATGATAGTTTCCGGGCCTGCCCTCTTCCGCGAGATCGTGAATTTGCAGGACGATTCGTTCGCCCGCTTCTGCCAGAGCAGCGACCACCTCTGGGACGAGCGGGTTTTTTCCCAGCGAGTGGTTGTGGAAGTGCCAGATGGCGGGGGTGCTTCCAAGGGTTTCACGCGCTGCGGCACGCAGGGCGCCGGCGAGTTCTCCGGCCGTGGGATTTCCAGGATCACGGCGATAACCCAGTCCCGGAACAACACGGACCGGCAGATCATTCCCGTCAGCATCGGGCCGCGAGCCGACAAGAATCACGTGGCAAACCCCGGCAGCCGTCAGCGTGCGGGATGCGGCGGCGATGACTTGCGAGACGCCGCCCGGGCCGAGATGATAGTGGACGATGGCGACAGTCATGCCTCGTCCCTGCCCGACCAGTTTCCGATCGGCTTGATGAAATGAAAGCCCCAGATTTCAAAACCGAGCCGGTGATAGAGACGGTGTGAAGGATGATTGGCGGTGTAGCTATCGAGCGTGAGGAGTTTGCAGTCCAACTCGCGGCCGCGGGCTTCAAAGTGTGAGATCAAACCCGACCCCACGCCGCCGGAGCGGTGCGCGGGATCGACCACCAGGTTGTCGATTTCCAGATAGCGCCCGCACCAGATCTTGGTGGCGATCCATGCCCCGCAGACGCCGACGAGACGGCTCCCGGCAAAAGCGCCGACGATCTGATAGTGCGGGTGTTCGGACAGGATCGTATCGAGACGCTCACGCACCACCGCGGGGGGCGTGTCGGGATTGAGGGTGGCGAGCAATCGCGCCGCCTCCGCAAGATCGGAGTCGGCGAGCGGGCGGATGGTGACGGGGTCCATGGGGCGAAGTATTGGATCGACTCAATGTTTCCCGGCGATCTCATATTCCTGGTCGATCGAAATGGCGATATTGGCCGCAGTCATGCCTTTCAAATACCAGCGATCAAGGCCCAGTCAAGTTCCCGCTTGCCGGCAGCGGATTCGGGCGCTTGCCAGATGTGATAAGGAATCTGTGAGCCCGCGCAGGGCCATGGTTGGCGTCGGGCGCTCGGAATTGACGGGTCAGCCTTTCGGCATGGTGGTTTCCCCGCAGGATCGCGCGGCGTTCCGGATTTTTCTCAAACTGATCATTGCGCACAAAGACAAACAATCCGGGGATTTCGAACTGGTGGCCAGGGATCGGCTTCCGCGCCTCGTCCACATCGAAGCCCGGCGCTCGCCTAACAAACTGGAATGCGGCGCCCTGATGGTGGACATCACGGCGCACACGATGCTCTATCGGGTGGCCCAGGAGGACCTAACCAATGTGGCCCGCCACGCCAAGGCCAGTCAGGTGGAGGTGAACATCCAACAACCCAACGGAACCATCCGCATGGAAATCACGGACAACGGAAACGGCTTTCAAGTCGCCGGAAAGTCGAGCTCGGCGAAGCACAGCCGGCTGGGGCATCTCGGCATGCGGGAACGGGCCGAGATGGCGGGAGGCACATTCAGCGTGGAATCCGTCCCGGGCCAGGCCACCACCGTGCGGGGTGAAATTCCACCCGGAACAAAACGCGCCAGGAAAATCGCTCCGAAACCATCAATCTAACCAGCCTGAAGCTCGTCGAGCCACTCATTACCCGGCGTCCCGACATGCGCCTGCTGACCGCACAGAAAAAGGTCTTGAAGCCGGCTTCCAGCGCTACCTCACCAAACCCATCAAAGTGAACGGTTTTTTCGCCACCTTGCACGAGGCGCTGGAATGCGCGGGAAGCGGAGTCGATCGGAATCTCCCGTGAGGCGGCATTGCAAGCGAATGATTCACAGCGCGCGGGCGATTTCCCGGGCGAGACGGGCCAGGGCTTCGTTCATGGCGGCGGCTCTGTCTGATAGATCCTGCGGGGAGTCGGCGGGCGCAATCGCCACGCGGGTGCGGAACGGGCGGGTATTCGCCACGCGACCGGCCACGGGCTGAAGTTTCCAGGTGCATTCAAGCACCAGAACGTTGGCCGAATCCGGCTCGAAGCGCGACACGCGGATTTCCAACAGGGACTGGTAATCGAGCGTGACGAAGGTTTCGACCGGCTGGATATTGAGCGAATTCATCAGCCGCCCGAGGTTGACGGCGGTGACACGTGAAATAGCCGCGTCTAGCGGCTCGGCCCACAGATGGTAGCTGTTCATCTGGAGCTGGCCGTCGCCGCCGCCACTGCGGCTGACCAATTGCTGGCGGTCGAGATAGCTCGGCAGCGAGGGCCGCGAAATGGCGATGGCCGGACTGCCTCCGGTGATCGGGCGCTCCGGAATCAGCGGATCCAACAAGTGATTCACCGAGGTGTCCTTGACGGGTTTCAGGGTGCCGCAGCCGGCTAACATGAACGGTGCTGCTAGTGCGAGGAGGAGGGGTTTCATTCGGGTGTGGCTTTGCCGCGGAGCAGGGTGTCGGGATCGCGTTTCAGGTCGTTGGATAGTTCCTTGAGCGCTCGCGAGGCGCGTTCGGTTTCCTGGAGCACATGCTGCAGGCGCATCATGACAGGCGCGCGGGCGTTGGAGAAATTAGAGATCTCCTTCGCTGCCTGGTCGATCCGCGCGAGTCCGGTATCGGTCTTGGCGATGATGGCGTTGAGATCTTCGAGCAGGGGATCGAACTCGGCGTTGGCGCGGGTGGCGAATTTGTCGATTTGGACCAGCGCGTCGTCGAGGTGTTCCACGGCGTTGGCAAGCTTCTCGTTGCTGGTGATCTTGCGTACGTCCTTGCTGATGGCGATGACGTTGTCGTTGATTTCCTTCATGTTCAAAGCGGCGATCTGATCCTTGGCGTTGACCAAGGTTTGCCGGAGATCGGTCATCACTCCGTCCAGATCGAGCGCGTTGAATTTTTTCAACCCGTCGGCGATGCCTGCGATGAGTTCGTCAATCTCCGTGCCGATCGTGGGCACGACCGGAAGGTTGTGGCCACCGTCGGACTTATAGATAAACCCAGGCTCGCCGGGCACGATGTCGAACTCGAGGTAGAGTTGTCCCGTTAGCAGGCTCTGTTGTTTCATCCCGGCCCGCAGGCCCTGGCTGACGGCCTTCGCCACACCGGCGAAGGAGTATAGATCGATGTCACCCCCTTCTTCGGTGCCGATCAGGCGGAGTTCCTTGTCGCCAAGCTCGACGACGACCGGGATGATCTTGCGGTTCTCCTTGCGGTCCACGAGCACGCTGATGGACTTGACCCTGCCGATGCGCACGCCGCCGAAGCGCACGTCCGAGCCGACCTGCAGGCCGTAAACGCTCTTGTCAAAATACACGAGCAGCTCGTGGGTGTCGTTGAAAAACCGGCCCGCACCCAACAGCACGATGGTGGCTCCGGCGATGATGAGGCCGATGAGGGTGAAAACGCCGATGGCCGTGGGGCTGGCTTTTTTGCTCATGACTTGGATTGGGAGGATGGATCCGTTTCCCCGCCGCGTCGCAGGAAAAGACGGACGGCGGGGTTCTCGGAGTGGTCGCGAAGTTCGCTGGGATTGCCGGTGGCCCCTTGGGTGCGCGTGGCAGTATCGAGGAAGATCGAGTGGTTCGCTATCGCAAAAATGCTGGCCAGCTCGTGGGTGACGATGACGACGGTGGAGCCGAGGCTGTCGCGCAGGCGGACAATGAGATCATCCAGGCGGCGCGAACTGAGTGGATCGAGGCCGGCGCCGGGTTCGTCCAGAAACAGGATGTCAGGATCCAGAGCCATGGCGCGGGCGATGCCGGCGCGTTTGTTCATGCCGCCGCTGATCTGTGCCGGATAGTAATCCTCATAGCCCGCCAGGCCGACGAGGGAAAGTTTGTAGGAGACAAGGTCACGGATGGCCATGGGCGCAAGATGGCTGTTCTCCTCGAGTGGCAGGGCGATGTTTTCGGCAAGGGTCAGGGACGACCACAGCGCGCCGGATTGATACATCACGCCGAAGCGCCGGATGAATTTGCCGCGTCCCTCCGGGCCGGCGGCGGTGAAGTCCTCGCCTTCGTAGAGGACGCTGCCCCGGGCGGGTTCCCGCAGGCCGATGAGGTGGCGCAGGAGCGTGCTCTTGCCGCAGCCGCTGCCACCCATGATGACGAAAATGTCCTTTTCCGCGACTTCGAAATTGAGATCCCGCATCACCACGAACGAGCCATACGCCATCGTTAGATCGCGGACGGTGATCTTGGCCTTGGCCGGGGGGGGGGGCGGAGAAACAGGCATGTTTTAGATATCGAGCACGGTGAAAATGGCGGCGAATCCGGAATCGAGAATGATGATGGCGGTGATGGAGGCGACCACCGCGCGGGTCGTTGCCTCGCCGACGGCGGCGGAGGAATTTCCCGCATGCATGCCCTGCAGGCAGCCGCTCATGGCAATGACCGCACCGAAGAAAACACTCTTGAAAACCCCGAGGGAAGCCGTGGTTAGATCGATGGAGGCGACGGTTTCGTTCCAATAGAGAATGGGAGGAATTCCCACCGCCGCGCCGACCAGCATGCCGCCGAGGATCCCGACAAAGTTCGCGTAGAGCGTGAGCAGCGGCATCATCAGGACCAGTGCCAACAGGCGGGGAAGCACGAGAAAATCGAAGGGATCGAATCCAAAAGTGCGCAGGGCGTCGATTTCCTCGTTGGCCTTCATGCTGCCAAGGTGGGCGGCAAACGCGGCCCCCGTCCGGCCGCTCATGATGATGGCGGTCATCACCACGCCCATCTCGCGAACCATCGCGATGCCCACCAGATCCGCAACGTAAAGACCGGCTCCGAAGCTGACGAGCTGGGCGTTGCCAACAAACGCGAGAATCAGCCCGATGAGGAAACTGATGAGTGAGACAATCGGCAGGGCCTGCACGCCGCATTCCTGGACGACCATCCAAAAATCGCGGGCTCGGAAGCGCGCCCTGCCGGTGGCGAAGCGTCCAAGCGCAAGCATCGACTGACCGGTGAATTCGGCGATGGATAGAACACCGGCCCACACATGGATCGAAAGTTTTCCCAACTTGGTGAGTTCGGAAGGGCCCGCGGACTTCTGGCGGGCGTCACTTTCCTCCGGGACGGCCAGCGCCAGCTCCATCAGGCCGCGAAGGTCGGGCGGCAGACCTTCGAGCGGTGGTTTCGGCGGCTCCGCTCCGTCCGGTGGTTTTGCCACGCTGCGGAGGTGAGAGAGAATGAAGGCGGGCAAGGTGGAATCAAACCTGCAGAGTCGGTCGGTGACATATCTCGCCGGCGCCTCATCCGGTGGTTCACCGTGAATTTCAGGAACCACGCCGTCGCGCCGCCACTCGCCGGAAATCTCCAACACCACCCGCCCGCCATCCACCGTCCAGCGGGCCAGCGAAGGGGATGTTTCTTCCGATGGCATGCCCCAAGATGCCCCAACATTACCTTGCAAACAAGACTCTTTGTCAACGGCTTATGACTGCATTGCGGCAGGGACCGATGGCCACTGGCATTTCCGCGCGGGTCGTTACGTTTCCCGGCGGCCCGAATATCACGATCGATTCTCCCGCTCAGGCCTAGCTTGCCGCCCGATTTGGCTTCCCGAGACCCCGGCGACGACGACTCCGATCCCGGTGCGGCGGCGAATCAGTCAGCAACCGGCAGCCAGCGACCACTGCCCGAAAATTCATCCAACTTATGGGCTGGCAACACTTTGGAAGTGTGCCTTGGGTGTCTGATGTGGGGCTTTGCGTTGATAGATAAATCCTATCGAGCAAGTGGTGGAGGGCCGTTCCGGACCGACTTGAAACAGTTGTATATGGAACCCGCTTTCGAGTGCGCACGGGGTGACGATGTGAACGGCGCGGTCGATCACTGGAATAACGTGCATTTGGGCGATGAATTCGACTTGAACATACGTTGGCGGCGATTGAGATTGCGGAACCACAGTCCCAACTACCAAGCATTGAAGGATCGGGAACGGCGTGGCGGTTGGTGCTCCATTCGAGGATGCGTTGGGGGGGTGCGGGGATGTGTTTGCCGGTGAGTGAAACCCCGCACGCGTCGGGATCGGCAGCGCCGGGAGCGTAGAGAATGTTCCACTTTGGTGCAGAACCGTTGGCCGGGCTTCTTGAAGTCATAAATGCCGCTCTTCGCAAGCAGCGGCGCTTGGTGGTTTCGCTTGAGTCTCATCCGCCGCCACCGGAAGCTCCGCCCATGCGCATCGAGATTCTCAACACCGGCACCGAACTCCTGCTTGGAAACACCGTGAACACTCACGCCGCCTGGTTCGGGCGCGAGTTGTTCAAACTTGGCTTGCGGATCGCCCGCCAGACGACCGTGCCGGATGGCGATGCGATCCGCGATGCCATCGCCGAGTCGATCGGCCGGGCGGACGCATTGATCGTGACCGGCGGCCTGGGCCCGACCAGCGACGACCTGACAAGAGAGACCACCGCAGAGGTTCTCGGATTGGAGATGATCACCGATGAGGCGGCGTTGCGTTCGATTGAGGCCTTCTTCGCCCTGCGGGGGCGGCCAATGGTGGAAGCCAACCTCAAGCAGGCGCTGACGCCGGTGGGTTCGGACGTGTTGCCCAATCCGCATGGCACCGCGCCGGGCGTCTATGTGCCGCCGCGTTTGAATGGCCGCTCGAACTGTGCGGTGTTCCTACTTCCGGGACCGCCGCGCGAGCTCTATCCGATGTTTCACGCGGACGTCGTGCCGCGGCTGCGCGCGCTGGCCGGAGTGAAAACCGTGAGTCAGGCGCTGGAACTCAAGTTCACCGGCATCGGCGAGAGCGATTTCCATCAAGGCATCGATGCCGCATTGGCGCGGGTTCCCGATCTGGAATTCGGTTATTGCGCGCATATCGGCGAGGTGGACCTGCGGCTGATCGGCCAGCCGCATGCGCTGGAGCAGGGACGTGCGATTGCACTGGAGCATTTTAAAGAGTTCCTGATCAGCGACGATGGCGCGTCGATGGAAGCCACGGTCGTGCGACTCCTCACGGAGAGACGGCTGACTCTGGCGGTGGCGGAGAGTTGCACGGGCGGTTTGATTTCCAACCGCATCACGGATGTTGCGGGAGCCAGCGCGGTTTTCACCCATGGCTTGGTGACCTATGCGAATGCCGCGAAGATCAAGATGTTAGGTGTGTCGGCGGATGACATCGAAATCCACGGCGCAGTGAGCGAAACGGTGGCCTGCCAGATGGCCGCCGGTGCCCTGCGCGTCAGCGGCGCGGACATTGCGGTGGCGGTCACCGGCATCGCCGGTCCTGACGGTGGAAGCCCCGAAAAACCGGTGGGCACCGCGTGGATCGGTCTGGCCACGGAAGCGGCCGGAGCCACCGCCTTCCGTGTCTATCATCCGCGCAACCGGCTGGATTTCAAACTTGCCGTGAGCCAGGCCGCGCTGGAGGCGGTGCGCCGCTGGATTCACAGCGCCTCGCAATGAAGGGGCGGTGACGTGAGTCAGGGGTGGGGCGCGGCGGGCGGGGGTTCCACTGGCGGAGTTGGTTGGCCGCCGCCAATTGTTTCCAGGTTGCGTTGCCGTAAACGCCGGCCTGCTAGAAATTGAAGGGTTTGAAGCCGCTCCGCGGCAAGGCCGGATTGTCGCGGTGCAGGTGGAAATCACGTTTGCCCGCATCGGCGAATTTCGGATCGGCAATAACAGAGCCTTCATCTTGGCCGGATTTCTTCCAAGCGTCGAACGAGCGGCCGGCGAAATCCAAAGGCCCGCCGTCCGTGCGCCAATAGAGGTTCCGGTTCATGACCACGTTTTTGTCCTGCCACTGGCCGTCCAACAGTTTTGCGCAATCCCACCGCACGATGTTGTTGGTGAAGGTGAATGAGAGATGGTCTTCTTTGCGCGAGCGTTGGATCTGGTGCTCCCTGGCGAAGGCGAGGCTGGCGATCAAGATTGCTTGCCACCGTCCGCTGCGGACGATAGCTATTCAGTCCGATGAACGAATGGTTTTACGCACGAGGGGGCCAGCAGAGCGGTCCAGTCACTTGGGAACAACTAGGCGAACTGGCGCGGAGCGGGGCTCTTGATTCGGTGAAGGATCTGGTCTGGACTTCGTCGATGAAGGACTGGGTTCCCGCTGGTGAGGTGAATGGGCTTTTCATTGCGTCCGCGGCTCAAAGTCCGGTGGTTTCGCCCGCTCCACCTGCGGCCCCATCCAATCCGTACGCAGCGCCTCAAAGCGGGTGGACCGAGCCGCTCAGTTCCTCGACTACCGCACTGGCGGAAATCGTTCCGGGCAGTGAACCGATCGACCCCGTGGAGTGTGTGAAGCGTGGATTTGAACTGACGAAGCGCCACTTTGGAAACATCCTGCTCGTCGGTTTGGTCTATTTTGCCATCTTCATGGGAATCTCGTTCGTGGTCGGACTCGTTCAGGGTATTGTCGGCGCGGTTTCGATGCGCAGTTCGACTGCGGGTGAAGCGGTGAACAACCTTGCCCTCGGAGCAGCCTTGGTGGGTCAGATCGTAACTCAGGTTGTCTCCATTTTCCTCGGACTGGGCTTGGCGAGAATCGGACTGAATCTGATATCCGGCAAGGAATTCTCGGTGGGCATGCTCTTCGGCGAGGGCCACAAACTGCTGCGAGTCATCGGCGCTTCGATTCTTTTCGGACTCATGGTGATGGTGGGGGCATTGCTGCTGGTGGTTCCCGGAATCTATCTCGCCCTGAGGTATGGCCAATTCATGAACGCCATCGTGGACCGCGACTTGGGAGTGATGGATTCGTTTGCCTACAGTTCTTCGATCACCACAAATAACAAGCTGCCGCTTTTCCTTCTGGCGCTGCTGTGCTTTGTGGTCGTCTTGGCGGGTTTGATCGCCTGCGGGGTCGGCTTGATTTTCGCCGGTCCGGTTGCCTGGCTGAGTTGGTTGGCCGCCTACCGCTGGATGCAATATGGCCGCCGCGCGTTTGAGGACCAGCCCGGCACCAAGACTCCGCTGCTGGCGGGTCGATAAAGTCGTGGATCCCGGCTTTCCACACACCATCGCTTGCCCTCCGCCGTCACGCGGCTACCGTCGCGGGACCCGATGTCCGACTCCTTCGTCCACCTTCACCAGCACACCGAATTTTCCCTGCTCGACGGCATGATCCGCACCAAGGATCTGGCCAATCGCGCGGCGCAGCTCGGGATGCCGGCCGTGGCGATGACCGACCACGGCAACCTTTACGGCACCATCGAATTTTACCAGAACTGCAAAAAGGCCGGGGTGAAACCGATTTTTGGCTGCGAAATCTACCTCGCGCCGCAATCGATGGAGGACAAAAAGGATCTGGTCGGCCACAAGCGCTCGACCCACATGACCTTGCTCGCGGAGACCAACGAGGGCTGGAACAACCTTTCCAAGCTGGTCACCAAGGGCCACCTCGAAGGCCTGTATCATGGCAAACCCCGTGTTGATCGCGACGCGTTGCGGCAGTTTTCCAAGGGCGTCATCTGCCTGACCGGTTGCATCTCCGGACCGGTGAACGAGTGGCTGCTCGCCGGCGACGAAGATAAAGCCCGCGAAACGCTGGCCGAGCTGGTGGACATTTACGGCCGGGAAAACACCTACGTGGAAATCCATAACCATGGCTTGGAACCGCAGCGCCGCGTCACCCCCGGCTTGCTGAAACTCGCTAACGAATTCGGCCTCAAGCCGGTGGCCGCCAACGACGTGCATTTCCTCGATCGCGGCGACCACGAGGCGCACGACGTGATGATCTGCATCGGCACCGGCCACCTGGTCATCGATGAAAACCGCATGCGCTACACTCCGGAGGTCTATTTCAAGACCGCCGCAGAAATGCGCGCGATTTTCGCCGAGATTCCCGGGGCCTGCGATGCCACCTTGGAGATCGCCCAACGCTGCAACGTCGAGATGAAGCTCGATGCCGCCTCGTCCGAAAAATACCCGCAGTTCGGTACGCCCGATGGCAGCCCGCGCGAGGAATACCTGATGCGCCTCTGCCAGGAGGGACTCGTGAAACGCTACGGCGCGGAAAAGTCCGCCGACCCGGAAATCCAGGAACGGCTCAAATATGAGGTGGATACTATTAATCAGTTAGGTTTTGCATCCTACTTCCTGATCACCGCGGATTTCATCCAGTGGGCGCGCGATCAGGACATCCCCGTCGGTCCCGGCCGCGGCTCGGCGGCGGGCTCGCTCGTCGCCTACGCCATGGGCATCACCGATATCTGCCCGCTCCAGTTCGGCCTGTTGTTTGAACGGTTCCTCAACCCGGAGCGTGTCAGCCCGCCCGACGTGGATATCGACTTCTGCCAGTCCCGCCGCTCCGAAGTGATCGGTTACGTTAGAAAGAAATACGGTGAGCGCAGTGTTTCGCACATCATCACCTACGGCACCATGGGTGCGAAAAGCGTCATCCGGGATGTGGCGCGGGTGATGGGCGTTTCCTATGGAGACGCGGACCGGATCGCCAAGATGATCGAGGCGAAACCCGGCGTGACGCTCAAAAGCGAGTGGGATTCCAAGGCGGAACTCCGCGAGCTCATCGAGGCCTCGTCCACTTATCAGGAACTCTGGAACTACGCGCTCAAACTCGAAGGCATCAACCGCAACGTCGGCATCCACGCCGCCGGGGTGGTCATCGGCGACCGCTCGCTCGACGAGCACGTTCCTCTAACGAGAGGCAACGAGGGCGAGGTCGTCACCCAGTATGACATGGGCGCCATCACCGAGGTCGGCCTGCTCAAGATGGACTTCCTCGGGTTGAAGAACCTAACGGTCATCCACGAGGCCGTCGGCCACATCCGGAAACACAAGCCCGGCTTCGAGATCGAAAAAGTCCCGCTCGATGACAAGCTCACCTTCGATCTGCTCAACCGCGGCGAGACGATGGGCGTGTTCCAGTTGGAATCCGGCGGCATGGTCGAAACCTGCCGGAAATACCAGATCGACAAAATCGACGACATCATCGACCTGCTCGCGCTCTATCGGCCGGGCGCGATGCAGTTCATCGACCAGATGATCGAGGTGAAGAAGGGCCGCAAGAAGGCGATGTTCGAACATCCGCTGCTGGAGCAGGTTTGCGGCAACACCTACGGCGTCATGATCTATCAGGAGCAGGTGCAGAACGCGGCCAAGCTGCTCGCCGGATACACGCTCGGCGGCGCCGACTTGCTGCGCCGCGCCATGGGCAAGAAGGACCCGAAGAAAATGGCCGAGGAACGCGGCAAGTTCGTCGAGGGCGCGGCCAGAACCAACGGCATCGGCGCGGCGCTCGCCAACCAGATCTTCGAAAAGATCGAGATGTTCGCCGGTTACGGTTTCAACAAGTCCCACTCCGCCTGTTATGGCCACATCTCGTATTGGACCGCCTGGTTGAAGGCGAACCATCCGGTCGAGTTCATGGCCGCCCTGCTATCTAACGAAATTCACAACACCGACAAGATCAGCGTGTTCGTTTCCGAGTGCCACCGGATGGGCCTGGAAATCCTGCCGCCGGATCTCAACGCCTCGCAGCTCCGGTTTTCCCCGGAGGCCACGCGCAACGGTTCCCAGGGCGTGCGCTACGGGCTCGCCGCCATCAAAAACTGCGGTGAGGGAGCGATGGCCGCCGCCATTGCCGAGCGCGACACCAAGGGGAAATTCGCCTCGCTCGAGGACTTTTCCACGCGGCTCGATTCCAAGGTTGTCAACAAGCGCATCCTCGAAAACCTCGTCAAAGCCGGCGCGCTCGATTGGGCCGGCGAAACCCGCGCCGGCATGTTCGCCCGTCTCGAACAGGTAGTCGCCTCCGCTTCCTCCTCCCAGCGCGACAAAGCCTCGGGCCAGGTGTCGCTGTTTGATGCGATGGAGTTCGCCGCGCCCGCCCCGG
>CAMBPB010000008.1 GCA_945869465.1 Prosthecobacter debontii | reverse complement strand
CTTGGCGATGTGAGCGGCATACTCTTCGCCTTGGGGAGCGGCGGCCTCGGCTTGTTTGAGGAGTTTCTGAGTTTCCTGGGTGCTTTGCCACAGGCCGTATCCAAACCACCCGCTGAGGCCCAGATAAATGACGGCAGCCGCAGCCACGCCAAGAGTGATGTTGCGGCGGCGAAGCGCGACCCGCCGGGCGGCACGGACGTCCGCGGGCAACAATTTGCTCAGCGGAGCGGGCAGAACGGGCGTCGGCCGAGGATGGACCTCCACCGGGGCCTTGAACGTCGCGAAAAAAGCGGACGGATTGATGTCGGGGTTGCTGGTCCAGACCAGGACTCGCGAGGGTTCGACCTCCAGCCCCTGCATAGCCAACTGGATGAGCGACATGCGGATTTCCCGGGCCAGCGATTCGTCGGGTTGGGTGGCATCGACGGAGGTTGCCTGGCAGTAAACCAGTTTCCCCTGATGAAAGACGGCGAACACCCAGCGGCCGAATTCCCGCCAGATGGCCAGGGGACTGCCGGTCACCGGATAGGCGCGGGCGGAGATATCGAAACTCTTGGGGCCGCGGGGCGGCAAGTCGCCATCGGCCGGAGAGCGCAGGAACACCGCGAGCAAGGCGGTGTTTTCCGGCTCGCGGGCGATGACAAACACATCGGTGAGCTGGCCGGCCAGCGGATCGGGCCGGAGGCCGAGGCGCTCGGCATGAAGGGCGGCCAGATCGGGAAACAGCGCGTCATCCTCGCTGGTCACCCGCATCGGCACGGCGGTGAGGGACACCACCGAAAACAGCATGGAAAGATCGCCCGCCGGGATTCCCGTGAGATCGCCGGCGCGCGCGATCCCGGTCGCATTGCGGAGGGTGAAGCCACCTTCGCTCCGTTCGGTCCAGATTTCCCAACCGGTTTCACCCGGGACGAGAAGCACGTTTTCAATATGTTTGCTCACGGGATGATTTCTTCAGTGCGTTCTAGGAGGGCCGGTTTGCCGGTGCGGTTGCGGACGATGACGTTGATTTTGCGTTTGGCTCCCGCCGCGTAGCCGATGCTTTCGATGCGGGTGGTCGCATCGTTCACCGTGAAGCGCCGGGCGAGATCGGGACGACCTTCCGTATCAATTCCCAAAAGATCAAGCGCGGCGGCGGCATTTTGAAAAGGCGCGTCGTCTTCGGTATCGCGCTGGCCGTCGGCACCACGGACGGTTTCCGGGATGAGATCGGCTTGCTCGAGTTGGCATTCCGCCGCCGCGGCGATCATTTCGGCGTTCGCTTCGTTGAGGTCGAGCGCCCCGCCGCTCCAGACGGTGAACCACTCCCGCCAATCGGGACGCACCGCCTCGACGAGGTTCATGCCGCGGACCAGACGGGCTTCGCTGATGTCGTAAAACGGGCGGTTGAACGGCTGATTCACGCGCCCGGCTTTTTCGTAGTCCTCTTTTTCCGCGCCGTTGAGGGCCACCTCGTCATCCGCGTCCACCCAATCACCCAGGGCATCGGCGACGGCTTGCGCGTCTTCGAGTTCGAGTCCCCATAAGGAAAAAATCTCGCGGAGCAGGGCTTTGTCATCTTGCAGGAGGATGGCGTTGAGGTTGAAGCGCGCGCCCTCGGTGGTGAGCCGGACCTCGAAGCCTTCGCCGGTGTCGCGGTTCAACTGCCGCAGGATCGGGTCGGCGCGTTTCACGGCGGGATTGGAGCCGACCGCAATGCCCATCTCGGCGATCTGCCAGGCTCGGGAGCCGTGGATCTTCGAGCTGGCGATTTCCATATCGAAAGAAATCACCCGCAGCGCCGCAATACAGGCCATTGCCAGAATCGCGATCAGCCACAGCACCGCCATGAGCGCGGCGCCACGACGGGATGTTCGGGTGTGGGAGATGCGGAAACTCATGGCTTGCTCTACTTCTCACCTCCACCGCCGGCACCGGGAATCGTCACGCCGCCGACTCCACCGCCGGGAATGACCACAGGGTTTCCACCGGTTCCGCCAGCACCACCCACCCCGCCGGCACCACCCACCCCGCCGGCAGCCCCGCCTTGCAGCAATTGGCGCATCAATACTTCCGGGTTCTGTTTGGGCGGCAGCCAAAAGATCTGCCGGATTTCCTCGCCCTTGGCGCCGATGGCCATCGTCAGTTCGATTTGCAGCGGCAGACGCCCGGCGATTTCCCAATCGTATTGCCACTCCATCGAGCGGCCGTCCAAGACCCGCCACTCGAAAAACGCGACGTCTTCGAGCAACACGATTTCGGCGAACGGTCCTTTGTCGAGCGAGCTGCCAAAAGTGGACTCGGCGCCCTCCAGGATTTCGTTTTCGTAAAACTTCAGCACGATGTCCAGATAGCCGCTGCGGCGTTTCACCGTGGAAATCTGCACCGCCTTGGCGATGCGTTCCTGGCCGCCCCAGGTGAAGCCCATTGGGACGTTTTGCAGGGTGATGTCGGAAATGTAATGGGAGCCGGAATCGTCCACTTTCAAATCGAAGCGGGTGTTGCCCGGCAACGCGGAAAAACGCTGGCCGAGCAGCTCGAAAAACGCCTGGTGCAGCATTTCCTCATTCTGGGATTCCACGATCGAGTTGCCCAGTGCCAGCGAGGTGCGGGCCGTGCCAAACACCATGCCCACAATGATCGCGAGCAAGCCCATCGCGAGCACGAGCTCGAGCAGCGTGAAGCCGGAATGGCGGGGTCTGACGGGTGAGGGACTCATGGTTGATACATGCGGCCATACCGCCAGGTTTCCACGATGCGCTCCTGCCATTCGCTGTTCTCGAACCACCGTGCCTTGATTTCGATGCGGTACATTTCCTGCAAAAGCTGGCCGTCCTCGTTTTCCATCTCGTCCAGCAGTTCGATGGTCGTGTCGAGCTCGATGCCGGTTTCGCCGACGGTGGAGTTGGTCGAGCCTTCCTCCAACACCGGCAGGGAAATGGTTTCGTCGAGCGCGCTGTCGAGGATGCGGGTGATCCGCAATTCGCTCTGGGCCAGTGCGGCCACGGCCGCCATCCGGTGAAGGGCCACCGCAAAACCGGTGGCGGCGATGCCAAACACCGCCAGTGCGAGGACCATCTCAAGGAGAAGGAATCCGCGGCGACGGTGCTGGACGATGCAAGTCATCGGGCTTCAAGCTGGCTGTTGCGGACGCTCGCGGTGAGCGGGTGATAGGTGTCCTCCGACCAGCTCTTGTCGAGCACGAGGCGCACCGAGATCGGTTCGCAAAGCCCGGTCGGATCGAAACGCCAGACGTGGATCGAATCTTTGACCGCCGGCAGCCATTCCAGGGAATCCCAGCGACGGACTAGCACGTTCGTGCCGCCCTTCAAGACATATTGTTGATGTTCTCCGGCCTGTTCAACGGGTTCACCGCCAACGCGGCGGCCACCCGCGGTGCGCCGCTCGATATTTCCCGCCTGAGCCAGCGGCAGCAGGCGCACCACTCCTTCGCGGAATTCAAGCGCGTAAGGCGTCTGGTGAAGCATGGCGATCGTGCGGGCGCGCTTGGCGAGCACTTCGATCTCTCCCGAGGCGTTGCGCAACGCATGTTCGTCGGATGAAAAGACCATCATTCCTACTGCACCGCCCATGATGATGGCCGCGATGGCGAGGACCATCACGATCTCGATGAGCGTGAAGCCCCGCGGGGATTTAGTCGTCTTGACTGCTGAGATCATCTGCCGAGTTTTCCATGCCATCCGGGCCTTTGCTGATCATTTCAAATTCGTTGGCCCGCTTTTTGCCGGGGAAGCGGTAAATATAGTCGCTGTCCCACGGATCCAGCGGGACCTTGCTCATCACTTGCACCCACCGGCGGGGCACCGGCGTGCTCGACGGCTTTTCCACCAAGGCCCGGAATCCCTGCTGCGTGGTCGGGTAGGTCCCCGCGTTGAGCTTGTACATCGCAAAGGCACTCTGGAAACTCTTGAAGTCGGATTCCACCTGCCGGAGTTTCGCCGCATCACCGATGCCGCGCATGGCGAAAATCGCGCCACCGAGAATCATGGCGATGATGCCAAGCACGATGACCATTTCAAGCAGGGTGAAACCGGAATTGCGGCGGATCTGGACGGATAATGGGTGAATTCTCATGAAGCTTCTTGGTTTTGCGGCGGCGACAGCCTCGCAGGGAAGAAAACGCCGTGCGATGCAAAAGTTGTCGGGAAAATTGGCAGGAGCGTCGGAGACACGGAACACCTCATGGCCGCTGGCTGAATGCTTCCGGCTTGCCAGCGCCGCCGGTTTCCCCCACCCCTTGTGCCTGCCACGATCATGAACCAAATCCTTATCATCGGAGCCGGCGGAGTCGGCAACGTCGTCGCCCACAAGTGCGCCATGGTCCCCGAAATCTTCGGGGAAATCACCCTCGCCTCGCGAACCCTCTCGAAGTGCGACGCGATCGCCGCCGAGGTGAAACAGCGGACCGGACGCACCATCGCCACCGCCAAGGTGGACGCCGACAACGCCGGGGAAACCGCCGAGCTGATCCGCAGGACCGGCGCCAAACTGCTGATCAACGTGGCCCTGCCCTATCAGGACCTCCACCTGATGGACGCTTGTCTCTTGGCGGGTTGCGACTACATGGACACCGCGAATTACGAACCGAAGGAGGTCGCGAAGTTCGAGTATTCCTGGCAGTGGGACTATCAGGAGCGTTTCGAAAAGGCCGGACTCTCGGCCCTGCTCGGCTCGGGTTTTGACCCCGGCGTGACCAATGTGTTCACCGCCTGGGCGCTCAAACACCATTTCGACGAAATCCACACGCTCGACATCATCGACGTGAATGGCGGCCAACACGGCAAGGCCTTCGCCACCAATTTCAACCCGGAAATCAACATCCGCGAAGTCACCGCCGAGTGCCGTCACTATGAAAACGGGTCCTTCGTCGAAACCCCGCCGATGTCGCTTCACCAAGCGTTCACCTGCCCGGAAAACGTCGGCACCTTCGAGATCTACCGGATGTATCACGAGGAGCTCGAATCGCTGGTCAAACACATCCCCACCATCCGCCGGGCCCAGTTCTGGATGTCGTTCTCACCCAATTACTTGAAACATCTCGAAGTGCTCGGAAACGTCGGCATGACCCGCATCGACCCGGTGCTCTTCAACGGCGTGGAAATCGTCCCGCTGCAATTCCTCAAAGCGGTCCTGCCCGATCCCGGGGATCTCGGCAAATCCACCACCGGCCGCACCTGCATCGGCAACGTCATCACCGGCCTCAAGGACGGGCATTTCAAGGCCATCTACGTGTTCAACATCTGTGACCACGAGGCCTGCTTCGCGGAAGTCGGCTCGCAGGCGATTTCCTACACCACCGGCGTGCCAGCGATGATCGGCGCCAAACAACTGCTGGCCGGCTCCTGGCGCAAACCCGGCGTCTGGAACATGGAACAACACGATCCCGACGCCTTCATGGCCGACCTCAACGCCCATGGCCTGCCGTGGCACGTTGTCGAGCTGACGCGGGAACAGGCGGAAACATTCCGCGTTGCTTGATTACTCAGTGTTTACAACGTCATTTTTTAAAAGCCTCGCCGAAATTCCACTTGTCACCCCCTGCCCCCCATTTTAGGCTCTCACCATGACACGGATCAAAACCCTCTCATGGCCCCTTTTCTCGGCGGTGCTTGCGTCAGCCGCTTTGCCCGCTTCGAAGGCTTGGGGAGCGTTCACCCTGGTTCTCGAAACCGCTAAAACCTACCGGCAGCATTCCGCCACCAACGTGGTTTTTCGTGACGGGACATTCGACATCACCCTTGCCGACGGCATCGCCACCTATCTCGCCGGCTGTTACGACTTCAGTTACTTCCCTCCTGGTCCCTACTGCACGCAGGGATCGACCGGATTCCTTGGCTTCGGCAATCTGGATCCTTATGCGCAGGAGCCCTACACCTATTACATGGTCACCGGGGTGACCGCAGCCCAATCGATCGAGCCGCGCCGTGAGGATCTATGCCTCCTGACCTCCGCCCCATACTCAACCTTGTCCCGGCCCACTCCGGGTTTCAAGGACACCAGCTATTCGGTCTATTACGACATCAGCCCTGCCTCCATCGAAATCCAGGAATACATCGTCACTCGTTACGGGTATCACCGGGAATACCAAGGAATCGAGGGCGGTTCCGAGATGGATCGCGAAATCGTCCCCGGGACATACAATTTCGCCTTCCCCCGTCTGGGGAACCCGATTTTCAAAGTCGCGGTGCCCTCGGTCTATAATCCGATTCCCGAAGGATATGGCGAAATACATGGCACCGGTGTGACCCAGGGCGTCCGCTTCACCAGTCCCAATCAGTTCGATGCCAATGGCTACACCCAACTCGACAGGAACAGCATCCCTACCATCAGGTGGGAAGGCATGTCCTCGAACCTGATCCGGCAGGGTTTTGACAGCCTCTATTTTTCAGTGAGGAATTTGGTCAATCCCGACAAGCCGAAAAGTGACACCGATTATTTAGGCGACGGCGGCTTGCCCCAATCTATTTTTCCCAACCTCGCGTCCGGCGCGGATCCGCGGGTCCTGCTGGCAAGTCCGCTCATCTCAAGTTATACGCTTCCCCCCTTCATCGAAACGGGCACCAAGGCGGTGATCGAACTCGAACTGGTCCGAAGCATTTCGACCAACAGGATCGCCTATGACAACTCCCACCGCAAATTCCAGCTCCCCGTATTCTTCGTCGATTACTACAACAAGTTCGCGCCGGTTGCCTTCGGAAACCAAACGAAAAAAATCGGCATCCTCCAGGATTTCGATAACGACGGATACAACAATCTGACGGAGTGGGCCTTGCGCAGCAACGCCAACCAGAAATCCAGCATTCCCCGGACACCGGTCCCGTTCTACTCAACCGATCCGAACACGTTCTTCGACTCGTTCGGTTTTGTCGTGAAACAACTGAAAGGGCGCTTTCCAGCTGTCGATTTGATAGTTGAACGCAGCACCGACAACGGCAAGACCTGGTCGAAAATGCTAACGGATGAAAACTGGCGGGTTCGCTACACTGAGGACGCAATCACTGTCAAAAGCAAAATCTTCGAACTCATCGAAATTGGTGGCTTCATTTCCCGTACCCCGATCCAGCCTCCGGGCACGGAAGCCGATATCTATCGCATCAAGGTGACACTCCGCTAACCCATGCTGTTCACAACGGGTGCCATTTGACGACTCGAACCCGGTAATCGCCGCCCACCCGTTAGCCGCTTGATGTGCCAGAACATGATCGACACCACCGAGCGGCTGATCCGGCATCTTGAGCAAAGCAAACAGGGCTCCGCAACGCCTTTGTGCGCGATCGACACCGAGGCGGACAGTCTGCATCGCTACCGCGAGTCACTCTGTCTGATCCAGTTCGCCGTCCGGGGGGAGTCCGTGCTGATCGATCCGCTGGCGATCGAGGATCTCTCGGCCTTGGGCAGCTACCTTTCCCTCGCCACCGTGTGGATGCATGGCGCGGATTACGACATGACGATGTTCAAACGGCAGTTCGGCGAACTCCCTGCCGTGGTTTACGATACCCAGATTGGCGCGCGATTGCTCGGGGTGCGCCGCTTTGGTCTGGGTGATCTGGTCAACAAGTATTTCGGCGTCGAGCTCTCGAAGACCTCGCAAAAGGCGGATTGGGGAAGACGCCCGCTGTCCCCGAAAATGGTCGAATACGCGCTCAACGACGTGCATTACCTGCTGGAAATGGGCGGTATCATTGTCGCGGGCCTGAAGGATCTTGGACGTTACGATTGGTTCGAGGAAAGCTGCACCGCCGCCCGCCAGCGGGTGATGGAAAGGGATGACTCGAAGCAGGAAAACTGGCGCGTCCAAGGCTCGGGTAAACTTCAGCGGTTTGGATTGGCGTGCCTCCGCACGCTCTGGCAGTGGAGGGATGCCGAAGCCAAAGCGTGGGACCGCCCCTCGTTCATGGTGACCACCAACAGCCAACTGCTCGACTGGAGCACGGATCTGTCCACCGGAAAAAACGTTTCCCTTCCCCACCACTTCCGTCCGGACCGGGTGAAGCGCTTCCGCGCCGCAGTCGCCGGAATCGAAACCCTTCCTGAGGCGGATTGGCCGGAACGCCCCTTTGGCAAACGCAAGAAACGCGACCGGGACTTCGAACGGAGAGTGGATGCCTTGATTGCAGCCCGCGAACAAGCGGCCGCCAAACTGGATATCGAAGGTTCGTTGATCGCGCCACGGGCAGTCTTGGAATCCCTGGCCGACGACGACGCCAAACCATCCGACGTGCTTCTCAAGTGGCAGCGCGAGTGCCTCGGGCTGACGGATTGACCCCTCGCTCCATCAGAACCGCGACATCGCTTTCACGGTTTCGTTTCACCGGCCGCGCCAGCCGCGCGACAGGATCGATTTCGCCACCGCGGGAGCCACACCTATCGATTTGCAACCCGCTTGTTTCCAATGGTTTGAAAGGTCTCAAACCAACTCCGAAAAAGCCGTTGATTCCCAAAGAAGTTCCTTGTTTCCAAGCCCGGGATTGCGGACCCTTTCCTCGCCTTATGTCCGAGTCTCCAAACGAGCCCCAACAAGCCCCAACCAAGGTCGCTTCCGAGCAGCTTTACGACGCCGCACAGATCGACAAACTCGAAGGTCTTGAGGCGGTCCGCAAGCGCCCCGGGATGTATATCGGCGATCCCGACGAACGCGGCCTCCACCACTGCGTGTTCGAGGTGCTCGACAACTCGATCGACGAACACCTTGCCGGATACTGCTCGCGCATCAAGATCGCCATCCATGTCGATGGCTCCGTTTCCATCGCCGACAACGGCCGAGGCATTCCGGTGGATATGCACCCGAAGTTCGGCATGCCGGCCGTCGAACTCGTTCTAACCAATCTGCATGCCGGCGGCAAGTTCGGCCAGGGCGCCTACAAATACTCCGGTGGTCTTCACGGCGTCGGCGCCAAGTGCGTCAACGCGCTCGCCGACTGGTTCCGCGCCGACATCATGCGCAATGGCAAGGTCCACCGCATCGGCTTCCAACGCGGCAAAACCACCGAGCCGCTGCACGTCGTCGGCGAGGTGGATCCCGGCAAGACCGGAACCACCATCACCTTCTTCCCGGACGCCACGATCTTCGTCGATACCATCGAGTTCAAGTTTGACCGCCTCGCAACCCGCCTGCGCGAGCTTGCCTTCCTCAACCCCGGCCTGATCATCGACCTTGACGACGAGCGCCCGGAATCCGCAAAGAAGGAATCGTTCTACTATGCCAAGGGCATCGAGGAGTTCGTCATCCAACTCGGGGAAAACAAGACCGTCATCCATGACACCCCCGTCATCCTCAACGGCAAGCGCCAGATCGAACTCGATTACGACGGCAAACAGACCACCGACGATGTTTTCGCCGACGTGGTGTTCCAATACAACGATTCCTACAACGACAACATCCTCTGCTTCGCGAACTCGATTCCTAACGGCGACGGCGGCACCCACCTCACCGGCTTCCGCACCGCGCTCACCCGCGCCATCAACCAGTACGCCAAGGTCAACAAAATCCTCAAGGACAAGGATCCGGCCCTGTCGGGCGACGACGTCCGCGAAGGCCTCGTCTGCGTGATCTCGGTCAAGATGCCCAACCCCCGCTTCAGCTCACAGACCAAGGACAAACTCGTCAACACCGAGATCGAAGGCGTCGTTTCCTCAATTGTTTACGAGGGCATCATGCAATACTTCGATGAGAACCCCAGCCTCGCCAAAAAGGTCATCGAAAAATCCGTCAACGCCGCCCGCGCCCGCGAGGCCGCCCGCAAGGCCCGTGAGACGGTTAGAAAATCGGCTCTCTCGGGCGGCGGCCTGCCCGGCAAGCTAGCCGACTGCTCGGAGCGTGATCCCGCGAAATCCGAGCTTTATATTGTCGAAGGTGACTCCGCCGGCGGCTCGGCCAAACAAGGCCGCGACCGCCGCACGCAGGCGATCCTCCCACTGCGTGGAAAGATCCTCAATGTCGAAAAGGCCCGCCTCCACCGGGCGCTGCAGAATCGGGAAATCCAAAACCTCATCACCGCCATCGGCGCGGGCATCGGCGATGGCGAGCAGGAAGGCTCATTCAATATCGACAAGGTCCGCTATCACAAAATCGTCATCATGACCGATGCCGACGTTGACGGCTCCCACATCCGCACCTTGCTGCTGACGTTTTTCTGCCGCCACATGCCGGCGCTCGTGAAACGTGGATTCCTCTACATCGCCCAACCGCCGCTCTATCTGGTGACCCGCAAGAAGCGCTCCGAATACGTTCAGGACAACGACCAGCTCAACAAGATTCTCATCGAACTCGGCGCCGGTGAAGTCATCCTCCGCACCTGCGATCAAACACGCAGCTTCACCGCCGACGAGTTGAAGGTCGTCCTCGACAACCTTTCGTCGCTCGCGCGCTTTTCCAATTCCATCGAGGGCAATGGCGGTAACTTCAGAAACTATCTCGCCGCCCGTCACAATGGTGCCTTGCCGGAATACATGGTGCGCATCCGCATCGGCAACGACGAGAGCGTGAGGTATTTCCCCACCGAGGCGGACCTCCGCTCCTACGCCGCGGCAAACCGCGACCTGCGGATGTTCGACGAGATCCTAACCGAAGAAGAGCTTGCCTCCCATACCGGTCCCTCCCGCCGCGCCAACCTCCACGAGCTTCACGAGTCCCATGCGATCACCCGCATCTTCTCGCGCCTCACCGAATGCGGCATTGACACCACGGTTTTCTTCAACGACGACGCCCCGCTGTTCGAAATCCTGGAAGGCGACGGAGACAAACAGAAAGTCACCCCCGTTTTTGCCGTCCCGGCAATCCTCGCCAAAGTGCTGGAAATCGCCAGCCGCGGCGTGCAGATCAAACGCTTCAAGGGTCTCGGTGAAATGAACGCCAAGCAGCTCTTCGAAACCACCATGGACCCCGTCGTCCGCCAGTTCCTCCGCGTCCGCCTGGATGAGGACAACGCCGTGGAAGCCGACAAGATGTTCGACGTGCTCATGGGCGACATCGTCGAGCCGCGCAAACGCTTTATCGAAGACAACGCGCTGAATGTCCGCAATCTGGATGTCTAACCATGGCGGCGGATTGCATCCGCCAAGCCAATATGCCCATTCATGAACCCCTCTGACATACTCAAACCGCTTGAACCACAACTCAGAGACGACGGGCGGGCGGATGCTTTTCTCGTCTCCACGGCGGCATATCCCGCGCAAAAGCCACAGTTTACAACACCAGCCTGGGCGAGCGGTAACTCCCGAGCTTTGGCAAAACCTTGGTTTGCCGCAAAAAGCCATAATCTGAGGATGATCCTCCTTCAGGAAAGCCCCGCCGCCTTCCGTGTCCGCAATCTGTTCGTTTCCGCCAACGCCCTTTCCCGCGCCTGATCCTTTTCCCCATGTCCGAAGAACACATCAAACCCATCAACGTCGCCGAAGAACTCTCCCAATCGTTCTTGGAATATTCGATGTCGGTGATCATCTCCCGCGCGCTTCCTGATGTTAGGGACGGCTTGAAGCCGTCCCAGCGCCGCGTGCTCTATGCCATGCGCCAGCTCGGCGTCGGCCCGGGGAAACCCCACGTCAAGTGCGCCAAGATCGTCGGTGAAACCATGGGTAACTTCCACCCGCACGGCGACCAATCGATCTACTCGACGCTCGTCAACATGGGCCAGCCATGGTCGATGCGCGACATGCTGGTGGACGGCCAGGGAAACTTCGGTTCCGTTGAAGGCGATTCCGCGGCGTCGATGCGGTATACCGAAGCCCGGCTGCATCATCTGGGTATGGCGATGATGGAGGATCTCGACAAGGACACCGTCGATTTCCAACCCAACTATGACGGATCGCAAACGGAGCCTTCCGTTCTTCCCTCGGCCTTCCCCAACTTCCTCGTCAATGGCGGCACCGGCATCGCCGTGGGCATGGCCACCAACCTCGCCCCACACAATCTCGGCGAGGTCATCGATGGCATCTGCGCGCAGATCGACAACTCGGAAATCACGCTTTCCGAGCTCATGGAGCACATCAAGGGGCCGGATTTCCCGGTCGCCTGCGAAATCCGCGGCATCCGCGGCATCGAGGAATACTTCCGCACCGGCCGCGGCTCGATGCGCCTCCGCGGCAGGATGGAGATCGAGGAAAACGCCGCCGGCCGCTCGTTCATCATCATCCGTGGCGTGCCGTATGGCGTGAACCGCGCAACGCTTCAGGAACGCATTGCCGAACTCGTCAACGAAAAGACCCTCACCGGCATCTCCGGCATGCGCGATCTATCCGCTGAGGACACCTGCATCGAAATCGAGTTGAAACGCGACGCCCGTCCGCAAGTGGTGATGGCGCAGCTCTTCAAACTTACCTCGATGGAGACATCCTTCAGCGTGAACATGCTGGCGATTCACAAAAGCCGCCCGAAGCAGCTCTCGCTCAAGGAATCCATCGATGCCTACATCGAACACCGCCGCGAAGTCATTATCCGACGCACCCGCTATTTGTTAGGCAAAGCCGAAGAACGCGCGGAGCTGCTGGAAGCCTTTCTGCTCGCGCTCGGCCACCTCGACGACTTCATCAAGATCATCCGCAATTCGAAAAACCGCGAAGAAGCCCGCGAACGCTTGGCCGCATACAGTTTCCCCGTCGCCACCGCCGAGTCGCTCGGCATCATGATCCGCTCGCAGCCATCCATTTCCGGCGGCACCTACACCTTCAGCGAGCGCCAGGTGAACGCAATCCTCGAACTCCGTCTCTATCAACTCACCGGTCTCGAACAGGACAAAGTGAAGGGCGAATACGACGGGGTGCTCGTCGACATCACGGATCTGATGGACATTCTCGCCCGCGAGCAGCGCGTGCTCGTCATCATCAAGGACGAGCTTCGCCTCATCAGAGACAAATACGCCACACCGCGCAAATGCTCCATCGTCGCCGAGGTGGGCGAGGTCGCCATGGAAGACCTCATCGCCAACGACGCGATGATCGTCACGCTATCGCATCGCGGATATATCAAGCGCACGCCATCCAGCGAATACCGCGTCCAGGGCCGGGGCGGCAAGGGGCTCAAGGGCATGGAAACGCGCTCGACCGGCAAGAACCAACCGGACGATTTCATCGAGCATCTCTTCAGCGTCCAGGCGCACGATTATCTGCTGTTTTTCACCAACACCGGCCGCATGTATGTTGAGCGGGTGTATGAACTCCCGGAAGGCTCGCGCACCGCGATGGGCCGCAGCATTCAGAATGTGCTCAATCTCAAGCCCGAGGAGAAAATCGCCGCGCTGCTCCGCCTCGAACGCATGGTGGACGAGAATGGAAATGATATCACGTTCCGCGAGGAAGCCGGCTTTGTCTTCTTCGCCACCCGCAGCGGCAAGGTGAAGAGGACCCCGCTCAACGATTTCCGCAATTACCGGCAGGCGGGCCTCAATGCCATCATTCTTGAGGAGGACAATGAACTGATCGGAGTTCGCCTGACATCAGGGTCGGACAATATCCTGATGGTGACCCATAAGGGCATGAGTGTGCATTTCGACGAGAACAATGCCCGCTCCCAAGGCCGTGCCTCCATGGGAGTGCGTGGAATCCGCCTCGCGGAGGACGATTTTGTTGTGGGACTTGCAGTGGCTACAACGGGTGCCACCTTGCTCATCGCATCGGAGAACGGTATCGGCAAGCGCTCAGCATTTGAAGACTATCGGAAAACTTTCCGCGGTGGAAAAGGTGTGAAAGCCATGAATGTCACGGAAAAATCCGGTCCTATCATTGGAGCTGTCACTGTTACCGAAGAGGATGAGCTCATGCTCATGACATCCAGCGGCCAAAGCATCCGCATCCGGGTGAGCGCCGTCCGCGAAACCGGGCGTGTCACCCAGGGAGTGAAGCTGCTAACACTCAAGGCCGCCGAAAAACTCCAGGACATCTCAATCGTCATTCCGGATGGCGACGATGCGCTAATCGAAGGCGTCGGCGAGGAAACCGAAGGCCTACCCGATGATTCGCCTGCGGTCGCAGAGGGTGAATCGTGAATGATTGCAAGAACGGACTGACATCCTGGACTACTTTAGACTTTCCTCCTTCAACCAGGCGTCCATTCCGCCGGCCACGTTTTTCACGCGGGTGAAGCCGTGAACCAGCAGCACTCCAACCGCCCTGGCGGAGCGGCCGCCGGCCTTGCAGTGGACAAGGATCTCGCGGTCCCTTGGCAGGCTGTCCAGACAATCGGGAAGCCTCGCCAGGGGAATCAGCCGGGCTTGCGGAATGCACGCCGCGGCATGTTCATTTTCTTCGCGGACATCGATGAGCAGGCCCTGGTAATCGGTGGCGAGGAGTTTGCGGAGTTCGGTTGTGGTGATGGATTCCATATCTTCGTGGGGCGAGGCACAGGTGCTGGCGGAGGTGGTTTCCGTGTTGGAAACGCCATGGATTTCCGGATGATCGCCGCACAGGCGGCAATGTGGATCACGGTTGAGCTTGAGGCTGCGGAAGGTGCTTTGAAGTGCGTCGTAAACCGTTAGCCTGCCAAGCGGTACGGTGCCGATTTCAAGAATCAGCTTGAGGGTTTCCATCGCTTGGATCGAACCGATGATGCCGGGCAGAACGCCGAGCACGCCCGCCTCCTGGCAGGACGGCACACTTCCCGGTGCCGGCATTCTGGGCAGCAAGCACCGGTAACACGGACCTCCCAAATGCGGCGCGAACACACCCGACTGGCCTTCGAAGCGGTGGATCGCCCCGTAAACCAAAGGCTTGCGCAGAAAAAACGCGGTGTCGTTGGTGAGGAAACGCGTCGGAAAGTTATCCGAGCCGTCCACCAGCACGTCGTAGCTGCCCGCGATTTCCAACGCGTTGTCCGGGGCGAAGCGGACCGGATGCAGTTCGATCCGGACATGCGGATTCACCTCCCGCAAGCGGGCGGCGGCGCTGTCGAGTTTCGGTTTCCCGATCCATGACTCGCCATGCAGAATCTGCCGCTGGAGATTCGAGGCGTCCACCACATCGGCATCCACCAGGCCCAACCGCCCGACACCTGAGGCGGCGAGGTAGAGCGCGGCGGGCGAGCCGAGCGCGCCGGTGCCGATCAGCAGGACCGAAGCGTTTTTCAGGCGTATTTGCCCGGACTCCCCGACCGCTGGAATCAGCAGATGGCGCGAGTAGCGCAGAAGTTCGTCGGGCGACAGGGTTTCTGACATGGCTGCACAATTCTGCCCCGGAAGTGCCTCGCTGTCCAAGGTGGAAAACCATTTTACCGCTCCGGATTTTGTGATAGGATTCCACCATGTCTGAAGTTCTCTCAACCTTCCGCCTGCACGCTGGAGACCCGGCTCCGGATTTTTCGCTGCCTGACGCGAATGGGCGCTCCATGTCCTTGAAAGAGGTATCCGGGCCACAGGGACTGCTGGGGGTTTTCGCCTGCAATCATTGTCCCTTCGTGATTCACCTCGCCGACGCATTGGGAGACCTCGCCCGCGAAATCGCTCCACATGGAATCCACACCGCGGCGCTCAATTCAAACGACGCCCAAAGATACCCGCAGGATGGCCCCGGGCTGATGCAGGTGTTTGCCGCGGACCATCGCTGGGAATTTCCCTATCTGATCGATGAATCCCAGGAGGTGGCAAAGGCCTATGGAGCGGCCTGCACGCCGGATTTTTTCCTATTCGATGGCAACGCGCGCTTGTTCTACACCGGCCAATTTGACGACTCCCGCCCGCGCTGCGGCAAGAAGGCGCACGGCGGCGATCTACGCGAAGCGATCCGGCGCATGCTTGCGGGCGAGGAACCGCTCGCCCGGCCTTATCCTAGCAGCGGCTGCAACATCAAATGGAAGGCAGACAACCAGCCGCAATGGTGGAACACGCGCGGCTGAGCCGGTACTTGTTGGAGCTCCAACAAAAAGGCACCAGCGAGTCAAGCCGCAGGCGCCTTGCAAGCGATCTGTTACCTCACTTGTCGAGACCTGCGAAACCATCCATCGAGTCCGATCTTGTCGCTATCGACATCGATCTTCAGCTTCTCGCCGTTCATGGTTTTCACATCGCCATCCTTCAATTCAGCGGCTAGCAGTTTTCCAGTGACGACATGATAGAGCAGCAGCGAGCGGAGTTGCTCCTTGTTTTCCGCGAGCATGAGCTTGGTGAGCGCTTCCGCCGGCAGCTTGCCGAACGCTTCCTCGGTCGGTGCACAGATAGTGAATTCACCCTTGGCTCCAAGCTTCACGTCGAGTTCCGCCGCCTTGAGCGCTTTTGTTAGCGTGGAGAATGTGACGCTGTCGGCGGGCGTTGCGGTGACCATCGCCCGCCCGGCTGTGCTTTGCTATGGGGTGAATCCCCCGTTTACGCCGCTCCCGATCTTGACCTCGCCCGCGCCGTGATCCAAATTGTGGTGTGCGTTCGATTCTCATCACCGGTGGAAATGGCGGGCTCGGCCTGGCGATCGGCCGGTATTTCCTGAACCACGATCCTGAAGCGCGCGTCTGGTTGGGCGTGCGGACGAAACGCAACCAAGCCGCAATTCTCGCCGAGGCCCATGCCGCTCGCTGTCACCTGCTGGACCTCGAAGTGACCGATCCCGCCGCATGGCAATCCGCCGTTGCTCAGATCCTCGGCGCGGACGGGCGGCTCGACGTGCTGGTCAACAACGCGGGTATGCACCGGGACTGCCTGCTCGCCGCCATGCCGGCGGAGTCCTGGCATCAGGTGATCTCCTCAAATCTGGACTCCACCTTCCACGGTTGCCGCGCCGCGGTCGCACCGATGATGCGCCAGCGCTCCGGACGCATCATCAACATCGCCTCCCTCAGTGCGATCCTGCCTCCCCTCGGGCAGACGAACTACGCGGCCGCCAAGGCCGGAGTCGTCGCCCTGAGCCGCACCCTTGCCAAGGAAGTGGCCCGTTCGGGCATCACTGTGAATTCCATCCTACCCGGATACATTGAAACCGAAGCCCTCGGAGCAATGGACGACGAAACCCGCAAACAGGCTCAACGAGGCATCCCCATGCGCCGCTTTGGCAAGCCGGCTGAAGTCGCCGCCGCGGTCTATTTCCTTGCCAGCCCAGATGCCGCCTATATCACGGGCGCGGCCTTGAAAATCGACGGCGGCATTTTCTAATCCATTCCCCAATCCACTCAATCATGCAAGGCGAGGCGCTGCGGCACAAAATCAAGGAAGTCATGGTGGAGGAACTGATGTTGGATTATGCCCCGGACGAAATCGGCAACTTAACATCCATCTTCGGCGCACCGGGGCTCGGTCTGGACTCTGTGGACGCCTTGCAACTCGTCGTTGGTTTGGAAAAACACTTCGGATTGAAAATCACGGACTCAAGCGCGGCGAAAGGCATTTTGGAAAATGTGGAAATGATCGCCGCCGAGATTGAAAAATCCGCGTAGCCGGGGCCACCCGCTTGCATGAAGGCATTCCTGGTTTTCCTCCTCAAGCTGGCCCTAACCGCCCTCTGCCTGTGGTGGGCGTTTTCCCACGTGGAGTTCGACCATTTGGTCTTCACTCGCCCGGGTGCGCTGGACTACCGCTGGCTTGCCGCCGGAACCGCTCTGGCCGGCCTGGCGCTGGTCCTCCAAGCCCTGCGCTGGTGGTGTTTCCTGCGTGGCCAATCGCTCGACGTCAGTCCCGGCCGCGCCATCGAACTCACCATGATCGACGGTCTATTCAGCCTCGCGTCAGTGAGCGGACTTGGTGGCGACGCGGCACGCATCATCCTGTTGATGCGCGACTATCCGGGACGCAAGCTCGTCATCGCCATGGCAGTGATGGCGGATCATCTCGCCGGCATGGTTTCCCTCGCGTTGTTGTTTTTCATCGTCTCGGCCGCTCGATTCGAGGCCCTCGCCAGTCCGAGCGTTCTGGGCCGCGGGGTGATTCACTTCGCCTGGTTCTATCTGGGCGGCGGGCTCGCCATGGTGGCGCTCATCTTCATCTGCGCCTCGCCTCCGGTCCACCGCCGGATTCACGGCAACGAACGCTTCGCCCGCTGGCCGATGATGAAACGCATCCCGGAACTCCATGACGTCTATCGGAAAAACTGGAGATACGCGCTCGCCGGACTGGCAGTCTCGTGCATTATGTTAGGCGTCTATTTCTCCTCGTATTATTGCGGCATGCGCGCCATCGGCGGCAGCGCGGGTTATGGCGCGGTGATCTCCGCGATGCCGGTGATCGACGCTATCAGCGGCATGCCGATCTCCATCGCCGGCGTCGGAGTGCGCGAGAAACTGTTCGAAGTGCTGTTGCACGATCTCGCTGGCGTGGCTCCCGAAACCGCCGTGGCCGCCTCGCTCGCCGGTTTCGCCTGCAACGCGCTGTGGGCACTGCTAGGCGGGCTGTTTTTCCTGAAAAAACGCGACCGCCTCAAGGGCGCGGAGATGGATAAAGTCGGGGCGGAGTGAAAGATGTTGATTGGCTCCACAAGGAGCGGGGGAATCCGCTCCGCCGATGCCCATGAGTTGCCAATGAGTGATCACGAAGCGCTGATCATTGGCCTCTCATGGTCCGCACCGATCGAACTATCCCTATTTTTTGGTTAGTTATATAACAGAGCGGACTGAATTCCTGGACTGCATTTGAACTACTTTAGGAGACGGATGCCGCGGTCTTCGATTTGGAGCAGGCGTTTTTTCAGCAGGGCTCCGACGGCTTGTTTGAAGGTGCGTTTGCTGACACCGAGTTCGTCGTGGATTTCAGCGGCGGAGCTGTGGTCGCCGAGGGCCCAGAAGCCGCCACGGGCATCGAGTTCGGCGAGGATGCGTTGTTCCAGACCACTGACCCTCGATCGTCCCGGGGCGTGCAGGGTGAGATCGATTTTCCCGTCCTCGCGGATGGTGGCGATGTAGCCTTGGGTGCGTTCTCCGGGTTGGAGCAGCTGGAACACGCCTTCGGAAAATAACAGTCCGCTGTGGGTATTGTTGACGATGGCTTTGTAGCCGAGATCGGTTTTCGCGAAAATGACGAGTTCCACCGGATCGCCGGGCTTGAAGGAGTGGGGAGTGAGGTCGAGATGCCGGGTGATGCGGGTCGAGGCGACGATCCGGCCGGAAACCTCGTCGAGATCGACATGAACCAAGTAGTTTTTGCCGACTTCCATCCGGGTCTTTTGTTCGCGGAACGGGACGAGCAGGTCTTTAGGCAGCCCCCAATCGAGGAAAGCGCCGACGCCGGTGACCGCCACGCATTTGAGCCGGGCGAATTGGCCGGGCATCGCTTTGGGCGCTGTGAGTGTGGCGACCGGACGATCTTCGGAGTCGTTGTAAAGGAAGACATCGAGCGTGCCGCCGATGACGTTGTCGGCGGGGACTTCACGGTGCGGCAGCAGGACTTCACCCAGTTCGCCGCCATCGAGGTAAAGCCCGAAGGATTTTTCCCGGAGGACTGTGAGAGTCGCGCGTTCGCCGATTTTCGCCATGCCAGAGCATGGACGCGCAAGGTTCGCGAGTCGATGGCGATCTCGGAGCGACGCCGAAAGAGGGTGACAGAATCATGGATGACAGAACCATTTTTTCAGATCCATGAAGGTCAACTCCCGAAACGAGAGTCTTCTCTTCAATGATTCTGTCAAAAAACTCCCGCATGGTTACCGGTTTTCAGTTTCGATTGTTTCAGGCCTCAATCCGAGATACGCAAAGCAGCGGACCTTGATCAAGGTCCGCCAAGGGTTTCGAAAATTTTTTGCACCGGGGAGAACCGTGGCTCAGGCCGGCTTGTTGCCACCTGCGCTGCGGATCTGGTCGAAGGTTCCTTCGATGAGTTTCTGTCCTTGTTCGCCGAGGTTATGATAGATGGTGGCCATTGTCTGGACCACGCTGGCCGCCGGGCCGGCGAAGGTGAACTCGCAGTTGGTGACCTCGCATTTGTTCAAAGCGAATGCTCCATAGCCTAACACGACGAAGCGGCAGTTGGTGAATTCGCAGGTGTCGTATTCGTGGAAATCAAGGACTACTTCTTCGCTGGTGAACTTGTTGTTACTGATTTTCATGAGGTTTTTTCGGTTTGTTGTTTTTCGAATCAGGATGGAATCATTCCTGTCAGAGGCATTAGTCAAAACGGGTTGCTGCCGTCTTGCAACCCCATTGCACCGCGCTTTTGAAAATCATTAGAATTCACCCGGCTGTCCAATTGGAACACCTGACCGGAGGTATGGGGCAGCTCGTGGTGGAGGAAGCGGAGAAACCCGGCGGTTTCCTGCAGAGTGTTGAAACGGCCCAGCGAGTGAGCGTCGAGAATTTCCGCGCGACGGATGGCGGTCACGGTTTCGGTCATGCGGGTTTCGAGGAAACCGGGAAGAATGGCGTTGACGCGGATATTCGACGGACCGTGGCGTGCTGCAAGGTCGGATACAAGACCCAGCAAGGCAGCCTTGGCTGCGGCATAAGCTGCTTGGCCTAGTGGAGGGCGGAGGGCGGAGAAGCTCGAGATGAAAACAATGTGACCACTTGTCCGCCGGATCATTCCCGGTAACACGGCGTCGGCCGAGAAGGCCGCGCCATTGAAATTGACGGCCCAGGTTTCATCCCAAGCGGCTTCGCTGAGCTTGGCGAGCGGGGCATCGCGGGTGATTCCGGCGGCACAAACCAGCAGATCGACACATCTCGATTCAAAGTAGGCTCGCACTGCGGTTTGATTACGCACATCAAATTCCTGACGTCCGGGGGCCTCGATGGTCCAGTCCGGGTGCTGCAACGCCGTGGCAATGGCCTGGCCCAAGGAGCCACTGCCACCTGTGATCACCGCGTGTCGCTTTTCACTCCGCATGTTGGGCGGAGAATGCCCGGGAAACGGCAGGGGCGGCAAGTCTCGGTTGGCGGAATCCGGTTGGCGGAAAACTGGGATTCAAGAACTTGGGAAACGCCTGCGAATAACTTTGGAATGGATGGGTAAAGGGCGGGGCGGATCGCCTCCAAACAGGCTTGTCTGGTTGCCCGCGAGACTCCGTGCCCATGTTATTCTTCCCGTGGAACGCCCCGTTCGAGTGTGAGGAACGCACCTTTTCGGTGCTTATTCACACTATGAAGAAGAAGATCTTATAAGGTCAAAAAAGACGAAGTCATCAGAGGTTCCTAGAAACAGATAGATCCCATGGCTCGCAAGAGACTCATGGGACCTGATCGATGGAGAACCGGGAATGAATGGCTCAGAGCAGCATCAGGGCGGGCTGCTCGATGAGTTTCCGCACTTCCGAGAGGAAGTGGGCTGCGACTGCGCCATCGACGACCCTGTGGTCGCAGGAGAGGCCGAGGTTCATCATGAGGCCGGGGACGATCTGGCCGTTTTTGACCACGGGTTTTTCGAGGGCGGCACCGACTGAAAGGATGGCGGCTTGCGGTGGGTTGATGATCGCGTCGAAAGACTCGATGCCCCAGGCACCGAGGTTTGAAACGGTGATGGTTCCGCCGTCGAATTCGTCGGGTCTGAGTTTCTTGTCCTTGGCGCGGGTGGCGAAGTCTTTGACGGCGCGGGAAATTGCAAGCAGGGACTTGCTCTCGGCTTGCTTGATGACCGGGGTAACCAAACCGTCCTCGACAGCCACAGCGACCGAGAGCCCGACGTGGGCGAACTTGACGATACGGTCGCCCGCAAAGGAGGCATTGATGGCGGGCACTGTTTGGGCGGCGTTGATCACCGCTTTGAGGATGAAATCGTTGACCGAGTATTTGTTGCCGTGGGTGTTTTGCGCTTGTTCGTTGACGGCTTGGCGAAGGGCCATGAGAGGCGCGGCGTTCACTTCCAAGTGCAGATAGAAATGAGGGATGGTGGTTTTTGAAATGAGCAGGCGCGATGCGATTATTTTGCGCATGGTGCTGAGTTCGACGATTTCGTCGCCGGTTTTGGCCACGGGCAAAATCGCCTGAGGCGCGTGTGGCACGGTTGCGGTTGTTGCTGGTGTGGGTGCGGTGGGCGTTTCGGTGACGGGTGACGGTGCTGAGGCTTTGGATTTGATTGAAGCGGCGAGAGCGGCGGCGGCGGTGGCCTCGGTGGATGGCGCGGCGTTTGCGGGTTTGGCGGCGTTTGCGGGAACGGCTTCCACGTCGCTTCTGGTGATTCTGCCGGCGGGTCCGGTGCCGTGAACAGTGCTTAGATCGACTCCAAGATCGGCCGCAACCTTGCGCGCGAGGGGTGATGCCATCACGCGGGCCCCGGAGTTTGGTGGGGAACTGGGAGGTGTGGCAGGACTTGCGGCGGGCTGTGTTGGAGCCGGTGCTGGAGCCGCGGCGGCTTGGTGGGCTGGAGCTGTGGCGTTTTGGATTGGATCCTGGGAATAGCCGGAATCTCCGTTGAGAATGGCGAGGGTCGCACCGATCGGGGCTTTTTGTCCGGCTTGAATGAGGATGTCAGTTAAGACCCCGTCATCAAAAGCTTCCATTTCCATGGTGGCCTTGTCGGTTTCAATCTCGGCGAGTATATCGCCGATTTCGACCGAGTCGCCGACTTGTGTGTGCCATTTGACGAGAGTGCCCTCGGTCATGGTGTCCGAGAGTTTGGGCATTTCAATGTTGACGGACATGGTGTGCTTGGGAAGTGGCGTGAGGATGGGAAAAAGCGGGGTGAATTCCAGTCTTTTTACGGATGGGTGATGAAACGAAGAAGCGCGGGGAGTGGTTGTCTCCGCCGCGCTTTGGAAATCAGGTTGCCGGGCGTTCAGGGGGCGATGACTTTCATCGTCGGAATGAGGCCGATCTGGGGGCTGCCAGAGGAACCCTGAAGACTGGACATGACGATGGTGGATTGGGATGTGGTGCCACAGCAATCATTCTTCGGGCAATAAACACGAACGCACTTGCCACAAGGAATGCGGACTTTCTTGGTTACCGTCCGATAGCGGGGAACTTTTTTCTCGATAATTTGCACCATGCCGCCCTTGCCGCTTTTGGCGTCGCCGGCAGTGATCACCTCTTCGGTCACAATGTCATAGTGGCAGGTTTTGACCTGGAGGGTTTCCGTGCGGTAGCCGGCGGCTTCGGATGAGATGCCGAATATCGAGCAGCACGAGGAAAAGCCGAGGGAAACAGCGGCTAGCGAAAGAAGAAGGGCGAGGTTTTTCATGATGAGGTGATTGGTGCGATATCAGAAGAAGTCAGAATAGGCAGCAGCAGGAATTCAGTGCTATGGCCAGCGCAATGGTCGCAACGCCTAAAATCAAACGTGAAGTCATAGAAGAATGCTAGGACTGCTGATCCGCTTGGCAATGAAAAAGACCGAAAAACTAGCCGATGGCTCAACCGAGGAATTTCCGGGCCTGCTCCCAATTGGAAAACGGCGAACCTATAGGCAATCGCACGGCGGATGCATCATGCATATCGACCTCGATTTCCAGTCCGGACTCCTTCGAATCGATCCGCAGATGATCCGCGTCTCCGGCAAGGCGCATGTCGGTTTTCACATAACGGCAGCGAACAAAGAACCGGTAGCCCACGAGCATGCAATCATGTCCGAGAAACGCGGGAAATCCGCGCGGGCGCAGATGCCGGGTTTGCACGACCGCCACCGCCACGAATCCCTAGCGGTTATCGTAGGTGTCCGGCTCCAGGCAAGCGGGCCGCCACCTGCTCTTTTGGCACGGCAAAAGTGAGCGTGCAGGAGTGGTCGAACCAAGCATCGACCGCAAAGGGATTCGCTCGTGGCAGGCAGAAGGTCATTGGATGGATGTGACTGGCCGTGACTTGTCGCAAAACCCGGACCAAGTGACGCCCATGATATACACTAGGGCGATCAGCGAGTTAAATTTTCCAAACAAGAGCAGGTCCGGGGCGAGGAAATGCTCGATGACATTCATGGTTGCTACGGTCGTAATCTGCGCAGCCGCACTCCACTTCCAGCGGATGCCTGATAGAATCCACGCCGCCATGGCAATCTCGGAAATTCCGATCAGGTGGGTCAGCAGGAATGCGTGATCCTCGCCAAGTATGCGGGCCACAATCTCGCCGAGATAAGGGACTCACCTTGGACTTGCCGCGGTTTTCCAGATGACTCAGCTCATGCTCAGCACCTTCTCTACGATCCGTCTGGGATTCGGAAGTTGTTCATGCTCAATGTGTTGCGAATAAATCGCGGGGGCGTCGAGGGAACACACGCGGCGGATGGGAGCGTCGAGGTAATCGAAGGCGTGCTCTTGGATCAGCATGGCAACCATCGCGGAAACGCCACCGAAAGGTTTGGATTCGTCCACCAATACCACCCGGTTGGTTTTCATGACCGTTTTGAGGATGGCGTCCAAATCGAGCGGACGGATTGAGCGGAGATCCAAGACGTCGGCGTTGATGCCGTGCTCCGCCTGGAGGGTTTCGGCGGCGGCGAGCGCATGGATGACCGAGCGGCCGTGAGCGATGAGGGAAATGTCTGAGCCCTCGCGCTTGAGATCGGCCACGCCAAGAGGGATCACGAAATCGCCGTCGGCTGGATCCGGGACTTCGCCGGGGTTGCCATAGAGCAAGGTGTTTTCCATGAAATAGACCGGATCGTTGTCGCGGATGGCGGCTTTGATCAGACCTTTGGCGTCGGCCGGAGTGGCGGGGGTGCAGACTTTGAGGCCGGGGAAAGCGGCGAATAAAGCTTCCGGAACATGCGAGTGGGTGGCACCGACCCCGGTACCGCCGTTGGCCGGACCGCGGACGACGATCGGGCAGTTGCAGAGCCCTCCGGACATGTAGCGGACGCAGGCGGCGTTGCTCACCAGTTGGTCGAAGGCGACCGAGTGGAACGACCAGAACATCAGTTCCATGACCGGGCGCACGCCGAGCATTGAGGCACCGATGCCCATGCCGATGAAGCCGGCTTCGGAAATCGGGGTATCAACCACGCGTTTGTCGCCCCATTTTTTCCAAAGGCCTTCAGTGACTTTATAGGCACCGTTGTATTGGGCGACTTCCTCGCCCATCAGGACGACGTTCGGGTCGCGGGCGAGTTCTTCATCGAGGCCTTCACGGAGGGCTTCACGGTAGGTGAGAATGCGGGACATGGAGTGATGGATCAATCGTTGAAGAAATGGCGGCCGATCTTCGAGGCAGGGCTGTTGTGGTCGCTCTCCCAGTAAACATCGGTGCCGATGTCGGCGATCGTTGGGGCCGGGGATTCGTCGGCGAATTTTACTGACGCGGCGGCTTCGTCGGCTGCGGTTTTATTGATGGCGGCTGCGCGGTCTTCCGTGAGGACGCCCTCGGCGATGAGTTTGCGGCGGAAAACGGCGATTGGATCGTGGTTCTGTTTGTAATTCTCGATCTCCTCGGGAGTCCGGTATTTCTTGTGGTTCGCATCGGCGATGCTGTGGCCATAGTATCGGTAGGTGTCGATCTCGAGCACGGTCGGCTTCATTTGCTTCCGCGCGCGCTCCATGGCGATGTGGGTCTTGGCGCGGACTTCGTAGAGGTCCGAGCCGTCGATGACATCCCATTCGATGGCATAGGCTTCGGCGCGTTGGGCGAGACAGCCGCTGTAGGCGGAGGAGCGCTCTTGCGAGGTACCCATCGAGTAGCCGTTATTTTCGATGACGTAAACCACGGGAATTCCGAACAGGGAGGCGAGGTTCAGCGACTCGTGGAAAACCCCTTGGTTGACCGCGCCATCGCCGAGGTAACAGAGGCAGCAGCCCTCCCGGCCGAGGTATTTCAGACCGTAGGCTAGGCCGAGCCCGAGTGGGGTTTGACCGGCAACGATGCCGTGGCCGCCCCAGAAATTCTTGTCGGGTGCGAAGAAGTGCATCGAACCGCCCTTGCCTTTTGAGCAACCGGTTTGTTTGCCGAACATTTCCGCCATGCACTCGTTCATGCCCATGCCGACGGCCAGCGCATGGCCGTGGTCACGGTAGGCGGTGATGAAATGATCGTCCGCCCCGCCGAGCGAAATGGTACCGACGGCCACCGCTTCCTGGCCGATATAGAGGTGGAGGAACCCCCCGATTTTACCCCCTTGGTAATACTTGAGGCCGGCTTGCTCGAACCTGCGGATTCGAACCATCTGGGTGAAAAGCTCGATTTTCCTTTCCGGAGTGAGCGATTGATTGATCGGCGAGCTGGCGAAATCGAGGGTGGAGGGGCTGGCGCTGGTCATGGGGCGGCGATGGAAAGGGAGAGGCTGCAAGAATGGCGGCCTTATTTGGCGGCAAGTGCGCCGCCGATCGTGACGGCGGCTTTCGGGAAACGATACTGGGCGCAAACGAAGATGCCCGTGAAAAGGAAATTGGCGGCAGACAGGTTGCGCAGGAACACCCACGAAGGAAGCGGCGATCCAACGGGGCCGGTCCACAGCGACTGCCACAGGCCGGTGAGGGACTTGGCATACATCGGATCACCCAGCCAGGCGGCACCATTGGTGATGAGGTGGAACATCAGGCTGGCTGCGATCGAACCGACCATCAGCGCTGTTGCGCCGCGGTCGGCCAGGGCCTTGCCCATGAAAAAGGTGGTGGCGAGGGCGATCAGGGTGGTGATGAAAATCGGCGCACTGGTGACCGGGCCGATTCCGAGAGGGTAAGTGATTGCCCAAATTCCGAAGGGGATGGCGCAACCGCGCCAGCCCGGGGCAAGCAGCGCGCCGCAGAAGAAGAGGGCGGCCAAAGGTTGGAAATTCGGAAGGGTTTCCGGGAAGGCGCTTCCAACGATTCGGAAAGCGATCAGGAGCCCGAGAATGAGGCAGAAGGGCAGATAGCGGTTCATGGCGGCACGAGGATTGTGGATTTTTGGGTTCGCGGCTAGGCGAAAATTCCGCTTTTGGCAAGGTTTTTTGGTCGCCGCAGGATGCTGCGGACGCTTCGCTCATTGCGTTTGCGCAATGAATTGGGAGGTGGATGGGCTTTTGCCGTAGGCCACGACACGGAAGTCTGAATCCGGAAGCGTGAAATTGTTCCACGTGGAACGGTGGAATTTTCCGAGCTTGAGCGGTGGCGGCGGCAGGCTATGTTCCGCGTCCCGCGATGTTCCGATATCCCAAATGTTACGATGTGATTGTGATTGGTGCCGGCCATGCCGGGGTGGAGGCCGCCATGGCTGCCGCCCGGCTCGGCTGCGAGGTGGCGGTGTTGACTCAAAATCTGGACACCATCGGGCAAATGTCCTGCAATCCGGCGATTGGTGGCCTTGCCAAAGGCCACATGGTCCGCGAGATCGACGCGCTTGGCGGTGCGATGGGACTCAACACCGACGCCACCGGCATCCAGTGGCGGATGTTGAATGCCTCGAAAGGGCCGTCCGTCCGGGCACCGCGCGCCCAGTGCGACAAGAAGGCTTATCAATTCCGGATGAAACGCGAGCTGGAAGCCATGCCAGGGGTGGACATCCACCAGGGAAATGTGGCGGACCTTCTGGTGGGCGGCGACCGGATTAGCGGGGTTGCGACTTCGCTCGGACTGGAGATTTCCGGCAAAACCGTGATCCTGAGTGCCGGGACTTTCATGGGTGGACTCATGCATGTGGGTCTCCGCAATGAAAAGGGGGGGAGGATGGGGGACGCCACCTCCAATGTCTCAGAAGCGCTGAAACGCCTCGGCTTCGTGGTCGAGCGATTCAAGACGGGTACCCCATGCCGGCTCAATGGCCGGTCGATTGATTTTTCCCGCTGTGAGCGTCAGGACGGCGATGTTCCGGTGCCCAAGTTCAGTTTCATGGCTGACACTCTGATGCGGGGGGCCGATGATGTCTTCACTCTCAACTCTTGGGGCCAGCCCGCGTTCCACGTGGAACAATTGCCCTGCTGGATCACCTACACCAACCCACGCACCCACGAGATCATCCGGGGAAACCTCCACCAGTCGCCGATGTATTGCGGCGTGATCGAGGGTGTGGGTCCGCGCTATTGCCCGTCGATCGAGGACAAAGTCGTGCGTTTTGCCGAGAAGGAACGCCATCAGGTGTTTCTGGAGCCGGAGGGGCGGCATACGTTGGAATACTACGTCAACGGCGTTTCGACCTCGTTGCCCTACGAAGTGCAGTTGGACTTTCTTCGCTCGATGGTGGGGCTCGAAAACTGCGAAATCCTGCGTCCCGGCTATGCGGTGGAATATGATTACTGTCCGCCGACCCAGCTTCGACCGACTCTGGAGACCAAGCAAATCGAGGGTCTCTATTTTGCCGGACAGATCAACGGCACTTCGGGATATGAGGAAGCGGCTGGGCAGGGGCTCATCGCCGGGGCGAATGCCGCCCTCAAGGTGCTCGGGAAACCCGAATTCATCCTTGGGCGGGACGAAGCCTATCTGGGTGTGATGATCGATGACTTGGTGACCCGCGGCTGCACCGAGCCCTATCGAATGTTCACCAGCCGGGCCGAATACCGGCTGTTGCTGCGTCAGGACAACGCCGACCTCCGGCTCACGCCGAAGGCGGCTGCGGTGGGTTTGGCCAGCGGCGAACGCGTTCGCCGGGTCGAGGAAAAGCTCGCGGGCATGGAGAAAGCGGATCTCTGGGTGCGGCGAGTAGTCCATGAAGGGCTGAAGCTCGACCAATGGTTTCGCCGCAGTGAAAACTCCTGGAACATGTTGCCGGAGCACTTGACCAGAGAGTTCCACGTGGAACTTTGGTCGCTCATCGAGACAAATTTCAAATATGAAGGTCATCTGGGCCGTCAGCGGGCGCAGATAGAGCGCATGTCCCGGCAAGAGGGTAGGCAGCTCCCGGAGACATTGGATTACACGGCCATACGCGGCCTCAAGAAGGAGGCGCAGGTTCGCTTCACTGAGATCCGGCCAGCCACCCTTGGCCAAGCCGGGCGCATTCCCGGCATCACTCCGGCGGATGTGGCGATGCTGGTGGTATGGATCGAAAAACTTGAGCGCGAGGCCGTCAATGGTATTTCAACCCATTGATAATCAATTAGTTAAGTGATCATTGCCGAGATTCAGGTGAAGCGTCGCAAGGCCAATCCATGGCAGTCCGGGCAGGTGCTTGCATGGGCCAAATACAACCCGTGACAACGCGGGCAGTAACATGCCGCCACCGGATCGTTCAGGCGGCTGGGTGCCGCGTCGAAGTCGTTCGGCGTTTTTCCACTCTGTGACAAGGCCGCCTCCAGCAGCGGCCGGAGGGCGGCGGAAAACCCGGCGTCTTGCGCCACATCCGGCATGGGATGCAGAATCCGGCGGACGAAGCGTCCGAGCCAGGGGTTTTCCAGATCTCCGGATGACAGAATCAAACCCAGCGGATGGGTGGTGCCCATGGCATGCACGGCCGCGAGTTCCACGGCACGCATCGCGTGAAACGGCACCACCAGCGCAAGCAGCGCATCCATGCGCAAGGCGGATCGGGCACCCGGATAGACCCTTTTGCCAAGCCACCACAAATGGGCCGCCGTCCAACCCATCAGACACCACAACCACAGCGCGAAAACCACGGTCGCCAAATTTCCCAGATAGACATAAGCCAAAGGCAATCCCACCAGAAAACCCAGCGTTAGCAACGGCCCATACCAGCGCAGCGGGCCGGATACCAATTTCCAGCGACGCCATTCACGACCCGACCGTCCGGGAGACAATGCAAGGCGCCACGCCTGCCGCACCGCAACCTCGGGTGTGGCCCCGCGGTGCCTGGCGCGCCGCAGCACTTCAATACAACGCGGCGACGAAATCCTGGTTTTTTGTCCAGCTACCACCAGGTGGTGGGGCTGCTCGTGAAAATCATCCCAGCCGAGCGGCTTCAAGGGATGGAGCCTGCCTGAGGCGGATTCCATTAGAAAATTGCCGTCTGCGCCCACCACCACCGGCGGGGCCTGGCAGGGTGCCAGGCCGGCGTCCGGCGGCAGCGGTAGCAGAGGCACCATTCCCAGTTGCCGGGTTGCGATCCAGGCCGCCGGATCCACGATCCTCCACTGGCCGCCCGGCCAGCGCCGCCGCAACGCAACGCCCCGCAGTGGCAGCCACAACGTGGACTCCCACAGATACAAGGCGATGGCGATCAGGAGAAACTCAGCAAAGGCCGACATCGATCTCTTCGATTAGATCGACTCCTTGGTTTTGCCCACGAAAATTCGTTTCAGGAATGCTCCGATGGCGATCACCCCGACGACAATGAATTTCCAAAACTTCGCCAACAGCCCGGTTTTCGCCGCGACTAACAAGCCACCGCCCACGATCAATCCGGTCAGGCCATATTCCGCGATTTTGTCGCCCTTCGAAAAGGAGGCATAGGATTCCTCTTTCTTGAATGCGAAGTTTTCCAGCAGATTCTGATAGTCGGCGATCACGCCCGGCAATTCCTCCTCACCGCACACCAGCACCACATCCATCACTCCGCGGCGTCCCAGAAGCTTGGTTTTGTAGTTGATCGATTCGCCTCCAGTGCTGCTGCGGAGCCGGATCGCCCACTCGAGATTGTTGGTTTGCGGGTTGTAAAACGGCGGTGTCTGCCAACCCAGCACCTGGAGTGTGGACATGCCCCGTTTGGCGAGTTCCTTGTTAGCCTCCATCTGGCTTTCCTGCATTTGTTTGAGGATCTTGCCGGCATCGAGTTTGTCCTTTTCGTCGTCCTTCACATAGCCGCACTCGTCGAACTCAAAAACCGCGAACCAGCCCATGTCGAGCGGCGAAATATAACCGAGTTCGGAGCCGCTGGTTAGATTGCCATAGCCTTCCATCAATTGGATCGTGCCCGCCGACCCGGTGAAACGGTAGCCGCTTGGAATGCTGAGAGTGGCGACGTTTCCGAGGGTTCCGCTGCCGTCGGTCTTCCAAGCGATGCTTGTCACAAGTTTTTCGAACTTATAGTCTTGCGCTTCCTCGGCCGGTGTTTTCTCCGGCGCTTCTGCGGGTGACTGGGCATGCGTTGACAAAGATGCGGCGAAGGCAAGCAGTGCCCCACACAGGAATGGACGGAGTTTCGGCAACATGGCAGTGGTGGAATGTTAGATTGTTACTGACTACAAGCCTTTACTGCCCGAGTCCCGGCCGATTGGCAAGACACAAGGAGGAAATTCGTTTGAGTTGCGCACAGGCGCGCGACGTTTCAGTGTCTCCGCCATGTCTTTGCAGGCCACCAGTAAGCCCGAATGGGACGTCATCGTGATCGGCGGCGGACCGGCGGGATCGACTGCGGCCACGACGCTGGCCAAGGCCGGGCGGCGCGTGCTGGTGCTGGAAAAATCGAAGTTTCCGCGCTTCCACATCGGGGAATCGCTGCTGCCTTACAACCGCCGGATTTTTGAGGAGCTTGGGGTATGGCCGAAGATTTCCGCCGCCGGGTTTATGGTGAAACGCGGCGCGCAATTCTGGATGGGCGACGGCTCGCGGCGCAACCGGCTGGACTTCTCGCAAGGCTGCTTCACGGAGTTTCCGGAATCGATCCAGGTGGAGCGGGCGAGGTTTGACCAAATCCTGCTGGATCACTCGCGCGCGGCGGGCGCGGTGGTGCGCGAGCAGAGCCTGGTGCTTGGCTATCAGGTAAGCAGCGCGGCCGTCGCCGTGAAGTTCCGCGACGCGGACGGCGTGGAGCAGAACGAGAACGCCCGGTTTCTCGTCGATGCCAGTGGGCTGGTGAATCTAACTGGCAATAGCGAGTCGCTGCGGAAATACTACCCCGGGCACCGGAAGATCGCGATTTTCAGCCATTTCGCCAAGGTGGACATGCCGCAAGGTGACGAAACGGGCGACATCCTGATCATCCGGCGGGCGAATTCTTGGTTCTGGCTCATTCCGCTGGCCGGGGGAAAAACGAGTGTGGGTTTGGTGTTGGACCGCGCGGAATTTCAAGCGCTCGGAAAAAAGCCGGAGCAGGTGTTTGAGGATGCGGTGCTCTCGACGGGGGCGGTGAGCGAGCGCTTCAAGAATGCGGACGCGCTGATGGCACCGCAGGTGCTGGTGGATTTCTCCTATCAGAACCGCTCGCTCGTTTCGCCGCGCGTGGTGCGGGTGGGGGATGCGGCCGGGTTCATCGATCCGATTTTTTCTAGCGGCGTGATGCTTGCCATGAGCAGCGGCCAGCAGGGAGGCCGCGTGGTCGATGCGGCGCTTGCCGCCGGCCGGGGTATGACTCCGGCGATGCGCCGGTATGAAAAGCGGGTCTGGAAAAACGTCGGCCTTTATTGGGATTTCATCGAGAAGTTCTATCAATTACATTTCGCCCAGCTCTTCTTCCAGCCGGCGAACAAACTCCGCATGGTCTGCGCGATCAACGCGGTGCTCGCCGGGAGGACGGAACTCACCTTCGGCATCCGCTGGAGATTGCGGGTGTTTTTCCTGCTCGCGTGGCTGAACCAACACGTGCCGGTGGCCAAGCGGATTCGGATCGGTTAGGCGGATCAACCGAAGAGTTCGCGGCAGAGCAGGCAGGATTTGCCGTTGCAGCCACGGGCGCGGCAATGTTCGCGGCCGTAGAAGATGATTTGCAGGTGGAGGCGGTTCCATGACTCGCGCGGGAAGAGTTTTTTCAGGTCGCGTTCCGTGTGTTCGACGTTTTTGCCGGAGGTGAGTTTCCAGCGAGTGGCGAGGCGGTGGATGTGGGTGTCCACCGGAAAGGCGGGGACGCCGAAGGCCTGGGCCATCACGACGGAGGCCGTCTTGTGGCCGACGCCGGGCAGGGCTTCGAGGGCGGCAAAATCTGCGGGCACCTCGCCGGCGTGTTGTGCGACGAGGATTTTCGAAAGTTCGGAAATTGCGGCGGATTTGCGCGGCGACAAGCCACAGGGCCGGATGATGGCACGGATTTCCTCGACCGGGACCTTCATCATGTCGTGAGGGTTATCGGCGAGGGCGAACAATGCGGGAGTAACCAAGTTCACCCGCACATCGGTGCATTGGGCGGAGAGCAGGACGGCGACGAGCAGGGTGTAGGCGTCCTTGTGATCCAACGGGATCGGCGTTTCCGGATAGAGTTCCCCGAGGCGGCGCAGCAAGTGGTCGGCGCGTTGTTGTTTGAGCATGGCAAGAGTGTTTCGGGTTCGGCGGTGGGATGCAAGGCGCGGCCGGACTTGCGGGGAGTTGCGGCTCACGATAGGCTCCGATCATGAAACGGTGGTGGTTGGCGCTCATCACGCTGCTGGCGATGGCTGGTGGCGCGGGCTGGTGGTTGCGCGGGCCCTTGTGCGGGTGGTATCGCGGGATTGCAGGCGGCGTGAAGCTGGGCCTGCGGCAGACGCCCCAGCCCGATCCGACAACCTATGCGGTGCTGGTTTCCGAGTTGGAACGCTGGCGCAAGGATCTGGCCACCCGCCACAGCCAGGCGAAAACCGAGGCCGCACGCACGGCGGTGGAGCATGACGCGCGGATGCTTCTCGAACGCACGCTGCCGGAAATGATGCGCTGCTGGCTCGGCACGCCGTGGGACTTCAACGGCATTGCCGCCAAGCCGGGCGGCGGGCGGATCGCCTGCGGCTATTACGTCGCCACGGTGCTCATGGACGCCGGATTTCAGGTCGATCGCTATCAACTCGCACAACAGCCATCGGGCAACATCCTGCGCTCGTTTCTTGCAAAGGATGCCTGTGTTCTAACGGTCGGGAAACCCTACGAGGCCTTTGCCGCGGAGGTCGATGTGGCGGAACCCGGAATCTATCTGCTAGGACTCGACACCCACGTGGCGTTTGTCGTGGTCGGCGGGGAGGGCTTCCGGATGATTCATTCCTCGGGCTCGCGGCCGTGGTGTGTGGTGGACGAGGGCCGGGCTGAAGCTCAGGTGCTGCAGAAATCCAACTGGCGGATGCTCGGGAATCTAACTGCCGAGCCGAAGGTTCTCAGGCGCTGGCTGAGGGCGGAGAAGATTGTTGTGCGTGGCGCGGGCTCGCCGTAAAATCGCAAGCGCATGGAACCGCCACCCGCTCATCCGTCGTTGCGTGAGGCCCTGTGGGTCTGGATTCGGATCGGGCTGTTGAGTTTCGGCGGGCCGGCCGGGCAGATCGCACTGATGCACCGGGAGTTGGTGGAAACGCGCCGCTGGGTGAGCGACCGGCGGTTTCTCCACGCGCTCAACTACTGTATGTTGCTGCCAGGCCCGGAGGCGCAGCAACTCGCGGTTTACACCGGCTGGTTGCTGCACCGGACGCGCGGCGGGTTGATCGCCGGGGCGTTGTTTGTATTGCCCGGTGCGCTGTTGATGCTGGCGATCAGTGGTGTCTATGTGTCCTACGGGAAACTGCCGTGGATGGAAGCGGTGTTTTACGGGCTCAAGGCGGCGGTGATGGCGGTGGTTCTATCAGCCGTGCTGAGGATCGGCAAGAAGGTGCTGAAACATCCCGCGATGTGGGCGATTGCGGTGGCCTCGTTTTTGGCGATTTTCAGATACGGCGTGCCATTTCCGCTGATCATTCTTTCCGCGCTGGGGCTTGGATTGGGATTCGGCAGGAAATATCCAGAGGTCTTCGGTTCCGGTGGAGGTCATGGCGGCAAGAACGCCGACGATTCCGCGAGTTATGTGATATCCGACGAGGTGTCCTCCATGATCGCGCCACCGACGCTGGCGGGAACCTTGCTCAAGATCGCGGTTTGGCTGGTCGTCTGGCTGGTGCCGCTGATGCTGTGCGCCGCGTGGCTGGGGCCGGGCCATGTGCTAACGCGCGAGGGCGTGTTTTTCAGCAAGGCGGCGCTGGTGACTTTCGGCGGGGCGTATGCCGTACTGCCCTACGTGGCCCAACAGGCGGTGGTGGTCGAGGGCTGGCTAACAGCCGAGCAGATGATGGATGGACTGGGGCTGGCGGAAACCACTCCTGGTCCGCTGATTCTCGTGTTGCAGTTTGTTGGCTTTCTCGGCGGTTGGCATGCGCCGAGTGGAATGCCACCGCTGCTAACGGCCACCCTCGCCGCGGCCATCACGACGTGGTGCACGTTCATTCCCGGTTACCTATTCATTTTTGCCGGAGCCCCGTTCATTGAGCGCACCCGGGGGAACTTGCGGCTCAACACGGCGCTGTCCGCAGTGACCGCAGCGGTGGTTGGGGTGATACTCAACCTCGCGGTGTGGTTCGCGTGGCAGGTGGTGGTGCCGGAGCCCGGGCGCTTCGATGCGATCCCGCTGGTGCTTGCCGCGGGGTTTCTGTTCCTCATTCAAAGGCGCAAATGGGGCATGATTCCGGTCGTCGGCTTGGGTGCGGCGCTGGGTTTGGCGCTGCATTTCGCCGGGATTCGGTGACACGGCATCGGCCTTGCATCGAGGGGTTGAAACCGTTACCCCACGTGGCGGATTCCCCATGAGCGGCAAACAGAAGAACCCCCCGAAGCCTTTGCAATGGCGGCTGGAATGCCTCGGTCATTCGTTGATCGAGGGGCTGGCGAGTCTGCTGCCGGGGTCGTGGTTGTTCCGGCTGGGCGAGGCGCTCGGCGGACTGGTTTGGCACTTGATGCCGCAGCGGCGGAAAACCATTCTGCGCAATTTGCGGATCGCCTTTGCCGGAGAAAAGGATCTTCCCGAACTCCGGCGGATGGCGCGGGAAACCTTCCGCCGCACGGCGGGAAACATGATTTCTGTGGCCCACACCGCCCGCCTCTCGCCGGAAAAACTCAGCGACGCGATCCACATCGAAAATCTGGATCTTCTCGAACAGGCGGTGGCCGGTGGAAGGGGCGTGGTCCTGCTACTCTCGCACATGGGCAACTGGGAGATTCTCAGCCGCATCGTCCACCTGTTCCCGGAAGAATCGCGGACCGGCGCGTTTTACCGTCCGCTCAACAACCGCTTGCTCGACGAGCGGGTTCTCGGGCGGCGTCAGGCGGACGGGACGCGGATGTTTTCCAAACGCGACAATCCGCTCCACGTCGCCGGGTTTCTGCGCGAGGGCGGTATCGTGGGAATCCTGGCGGACCAGCGGGTCGGCAGCCAAGGCGAGCTGGTCCCGTTTTTCGGCCGGCGCACCCGGGCCAGTCCGCTGCCCAGTTTGCTGGCGCGGCGGGCGAAAAGCGCGGTGCTCGCGCTTTCGGTGACCACCGAACGGCCGGGGAAATGGCGGGCGGTGTTCATGCGCGTCGAATCGCCGCCGACCACCGGCCATTGCATGGTAGCGCTCGAACAGGCGATGAAAGCCGGGCCGCTCGATGTCTTCTGGTTTCAGGAGCGATGGAAAGTGTACATCCGCCCGAGCCACACGATTCGCGATTGGCTGGGGCCGGACACTCCAGGCGGTGGCAAGCCGCACCGTGCCTTGCTGTGGCTGGCGGATGTGCCGGAATCGTGGCGGCTTCCCGCAACTTGGACGCATCCGGATGTGGAATACGAGGTCGCTCTCACCTCATCCGCCGCGCCGCCCTGGTGGTTGCCAGTAACAACCCGCGTTCACCGGCTGTCCTCCGGGGCGGACGTTGAAACGCTGCGAAAATCCATCGCCGCCATCGATGAATCCGCCGCCCTCCCATTGGATTTCATCCTCACCACCGGAGCTTCCAAAGCCCTCGTCAAAGCCGGCCTCCGCGAGGCGGTGCCGGTGATTTCCCTGCCATGAAAATTGTCCAGATCCTGCCTGAACTGAATGCCGGCGGCGTCGAACGTGGCACGCTGGAAATCGCCTCGTTTCTGGTGCGGCAAGGACATGAGTCGATGGTTGTCTCTCATGGCGGCCGGATGGTCGCGGAGCTTGAAAACGCCGGCTCCCGCCACATCGGGATGCCCGTCCATCGCAAGAATCCCGTGACCCTGCTGCAAGTGCTGCCACTGCGAAAGTTTCTCATCCGCGAGCGACCGGACATTCTCCACATCCGCTCACGCATCCCCGGCTGGGTCGCGTGGCTCGCGTGGCGGGGTTTGAATCCTGCCACCCGCCCGCGTTTGGTGAGCACCGTCCACGGGTTCTACTCGGTGAACCGCTACTCCTCGATCATGACCCGGGGCGAGCGCGTGATCGCCGTTTCCGAAAGCATTCGCACTTATGTGTTGGAAAACTATCCGGACACTCCGGCGGAAAACCTCCGCGTCATTCCCCGCGGCATCGAACCGGGCGACTACGGCGCGGATTTCCAAGCGACCGCCGAGTGGCTCGCCCGTTGGCGGTCGGAACGGCCGGACCTCGTGGGAAAATGCGTGTTGCTGCTTCCCGGCCGAATCACCCGCTTGAAGGGCCACGAGGATTTTTTCAACCTGATCGCGGCACTGAAAAAAGAACACATCCCGGCACACGGCCTCGTCGCCGGCGACACTCACGAAAAAAAACGTCCCTACCTCGACGAACTTCGCGGCATCGTCGCAGCGCTCGGCATTTCCGCGGACATCACCTTCCTCGGCCACCGTGCCGATATCCGCGAGGTGATGTCCGTCAGCAATCTCGTCCATGGCCAAAGCGGGGATTCGCTCATCGCCTTCCTCACCGCGCTGCTGCTCTGCTATGAGCCGATCAAGCGGATCGCCAAAATGAACGTCAACCTCCACGCCTCACTCATCGGCGTGGAAATGCTTTATAAAGTGGTCGACGCCGACCACTCGATCCCCGACTCGCCCACCGCCAAGCCCCTCCAACTCACCCGCGGCGACATCGCCCTCCGCGGTGTCAGTTTCTCCTATCGCCCCGGCCAGCCGGTACTCCACGACGTTTCCCTCGCCTGCCCCGGTGGACACGTGACCGCCCTTGTCGGCCCGTCCGGCAGCGGGAAATCCACCGTGCTCAACCTCATCGAGCGCTTCTACGAAAGTGATTGCGGCCAAATCGAAATCGACGGTCAGGACATCCGGCAGCTGCAAACCTCCTCGCTGCGGGAGCACATGTCGCTTGTCAGCCAAGACACCTTCCTGTTCTCCGATACCCTTCGTAACAACATCCGCTTCGCCCGTCTGGACGCGACCGACGCGGAAGTCGAAGCGGCGGCCCGCAACGCCTACGCCCACGAATTCATCCTTGAGCAACCGCTCGGCTACGACACCGAAGTGGGTGAAAACGGCGGTAGCCTCTCCGGTGGCCAACGGCAGCGGATCTCGATCGCCCGCGCGTTTTTGAAAAACGCGCCCATCCTGCTGCTTGACGAGGCCACCTCCGCCCTCGACAGCGAGTCCGAACAACAAATTCAACTCGCCTTCGACCGCCTGATGCAAGGCCGCACCACCATCGTCATCGCCCACCGTTTTTCCACCATCCGCAACGCCCGCACCATCCATGTGATGCAGAACGGCCGCCTCGTCGCCAGCGGTTCCCACGATGCGCTCATCAGCGATTCGGACAGTCTCTACGCCCATCTTTACCGCCTTCAGTATGAGCAAAATTCGTCCGCTCAAGGTTGATTCCCAAGATCATTCCAAGCGCTGGAAATGGCGGGCCGAGTGTCTGGCATACGCCTGCGTTGAGGAAATCGCGGGGCGGCTGCCGGGCTCGTGGGTGTTCCGCATCGGCGAGATGCTCGGCGGCATCGCCTGGCACTTCATCCCGGCGCGGCGGCAGGTTGTTTTGCGGAATCTGCGGATCGCCTTTCACGGCGAATACGACCTCCCCGCGCTCCAGCGCATGGCCAAGGAAACCATCCGCCGCACCGGCGCGAACTTGTTTTCCACCGCCCACACCGCGCGGCTTTCCGCCAAACGGATCGATGCGATGCTGACGGTGGAAAACCAGGAACTCATCGAAAACGCGATGTCCGGCAGCGCGGGGCTGGTGCTTCTACCCTGTCACATGGGAAACTGGGAAATCCTCAGCCGGATGAACCGCCTTTTTCCACAGGGTCACAAGATCGGCGCGTTTTACCGGCCGCTGAATAACCCCCTGATGAACGCGCGGGTGGTGGCGCAGCGCGAGACGGACGGCACCCACCTTTTTTCAAAGCGCAACAGCCTCCACCACGTCACCGGATTTCTCCGCGAAGGCAGCCTGATCGGCATCCTCGCGGACCAACGCGTCGGCAGCCAGGGCGAGCTGGTGCGGTTTTTCGGCCGCCTCACGCGCGCCAGCCCGGTGCCCAGCCTGATGGCCCGCCGGAGCAAGGCCGAGGTGCTCGCGATGTCGCTGAGCACCGATGCTCCGGGGAAATGGAAAGTCTGCTACCATCCGGTCAGCCGGCCTTTCAAGACGGCCGACTGCATGGCGGCGCTTGAGCAAGCGATGCGTGCCAGCCCCACGGATGTCTTCTGGCTGCAGGAGCGGTGGAAGCTTTACATCCGCGCAAACCGCACGATCCGGGATTGGCTGGGACCCGACGCGTGCGGCGAGGGCAAGCCGCACCGCGCGCTGCTGTGGTTGGCGGGCGCTCCCGCTTCCTGGCGACCGCCCGAGGAATGGTCGCACCCGGATGTGATTTACGAAATCGTGCTGGCTCCCGGCCAAGAGAAGCCGTCCTGGCTGCCCGGTTCGCCAATCACCCACACCGCCCCGCCCGCCGCGGACCGCAAGACATTCCAAAAATCCATCGCCGCAATCGATCTGGCCGCAGGCTTGCCGGTCGATTACATCCTGACCAGCGCGGCACCCAAGGCCTTGGTCAAAGCCGCTCGGCGTGAAGCCATCCCCTTTATTTCCCTGCGCCCGCCGCCATGAAAATCATCCAAATCCTCCCCGAGCTCAATGCCGGCGGCGTCGAGCGCGGCACCTTGGAAATCGCCGCGCACCTGGTCCGCGAAGGGCATGAATCCCTCGTCATTTCCAACGGCGGACGGCAAGTTGCGGACTTGGAAAAAGCCGGTTCGCGCCATATCGAGATGCCGGTCCACCGCAAGGCGCTCGCCTCGCTCGGCCAGATTCCACGCCTGAGAAAACTCTTCGCCACGGAAAAGCCCGACATCATTCACCTGCGATCGCGGCTGCCCGCATGGCTCGCATGGCTCGCTTGGAAAAGCCTGCCCCGGAACACGCGCCCCCGCCTGGTCACCACCGTTCACGGCTTCTATTCGGTCAACGCCTACTCCGCCGTCATGACGAAAGGCGAGGCGGTGATCGCCGTGTCGGAAAGTGTGCGGGATTATATCTTGAAAAACTATCCGAAGACCCCTTCCGCAAAAGTCCGGGTGATCCACCGCGGTGTGGACGAGGCGCTCAATCCGCCCGGATTCGTCCCATCCGCCAAATGGCTGGCGCAGTGGAAGGCGGCGCATCCGCAGTTGGAAGGGCGAATCCTGCTGCTGATGCCCGCGCGCCTCACCCGTTGGAAAGGCCAGGAGGATTTCCTCAAACTCGTCGCGAAACTGATCGCTCTCGGCGAACCGGTCCACGGCCTGATCGTCGGCGAACCGCACCCGAAGAAGCTGGCGTTTCTCAATGAACTCAAGGCGCTGGCCACCACCCTCGGGATCACGGAGCACGTCACCTTTGCCGGCCACCGCAGCGACCTGCGCGAAATCATGGCCATTTCCAGCGTGGTCTATTCACTTTCGCTTGATCCCGAAGCCTTTGGGCGGGTCTCGCTGGAGGCGCTCGCGCTGGGCAAGCCGGTCATCGCGTATGATCATGGCGGCGTCGCCGAGCAGCTGCGCGTGATTTTCCAGCAGGGACTCGTCGAGGTTAGGGACGTCAAGGGGGCACTTGACTTGACAAAAAAATTCCTGAAATCTTCGCCTATTCCAAACTCCATCGAAATGTTCTCCCTCGAAGGTATGCTTCAATCGACGCTTGATGTTTACCATACCCTAATTTCCCAACCCCGTGCCTAACATTTGGTGAATCACTTTGATACAAACTCGCCGTGGGGCACTTGGAAAGCTCTCGGTTTCGCGGCGATTTGCCTTAAGATCGTCGATCATCTGCCTGTCAACCCGCTATTCCGAAAGCTCGCATTTCTGCTGCGCAAGCCTGTGAAAAACAGTCCGCAATATGCCTACGATCGTGAAATATGGGGGCTCAAAATGCGACTTGCCACCCGCGGCAATCTTACGGAACAGCGCTGGCTGACCATGCCCAACTTCCACGATGCGGTTGAACGCGAGGCCCTCCGGTCGGCGCTTCACCCCGGTGGGGTATTCCTCGACGTGGGCGCAAATGCCGGATTCTACACCTTCTGGGCACTTGCCCAAAATCAACCCGGCTTGCGAGTCATCTCGGTCGAACCGAACGAAGTGATGATGGCTCGGATGCGTCACAATCTCTCCGTCAATGGCCTGACTTTCGCAGTGACTCTCTGCGATTGCGCGGTGACGCCGGAGCCCTGTGAAGTGGTTATCGAAGAGCACCGCGAGAATCTCGGGCAAACCACGACTCGCGTGGATGGAACCGGGTGCAGGGTTCCGGGCCGCCCGTTGCTGGAAATTTTACAGGAGGCGAAGGTCTCGCGGGTGGACGCGATGAAGATCGACATCGAGGGCTTCGAGGTTCCGGTCCTTGAGGCGTTTTTCCATACTGCACCGCGCGGTATGTGGCCACGCTTGATCATTGGCGAAATCGTCGGCGAGGGTGGTGCCCCACTCAAAGACCTGCTCACCGCGCAAGGCTACCGTCTCGACCGCTGGACCAAAATGAACGGCATCCTGATGTTGCCGGAGGACGCATCATCTGGATCTATCGCAGAACAAGTTCTTGATCAAACAAACAATATCACCCCATTCAAGTTATGAAGCGAAAGCATATCAATGATTACCATGCCTTCCATGCGGACAAGATTTATGGCACCGGTGGCAAGGATTTTCCATCCGTTCTGCCCCACATACTGGCTTTGTCTCCCTCCTCAATCATAGATTATGGCGCAGGACGGAGTGAAATAGCCATACGGCTTGGCAAAAAAGCTGGAGCGACCCGCGCTGAGCGCTTTGATCCAGCGGTGCCAGGCATCGATAAAATTCCCGAAGGGCGGTTTGACGTCGTGACCAGTTTTGATGTCCTCGAACACATTCCGGAGGATGAACTGGATTCCGTCCTTTCGGAAATGGCCGCAGTTGCACGCGATGCCCTGTTGATAATCGATATCGCACCCGCGAAAGCCATTCTCTCGGATGGTCGGAACGCACATGTCACACTCCACGAAGAGAGTTGGTGGCTTGAGCGCCTATCGGCCTACTTTCCCACGATCCGGCCATTCAAAGTTAAACGGCCACATCGCGTCGCATTCAAAACGTGAGAAAAAGAGTTGCCCGGCTGGCAAAGCAGGCTGATCGAGTTCAAGGTGAACATGGAACGCAGGCTCCAGCGCTGGTTCGGGAATTGAACCTTCTGGTCAATCCGCCCCTTTAACATTATGAATGTTCTCTGGATCAAAGACCCCATTACTGGACACCAGAACAAGGTGAGAGGTGTTCTCCGGACTCTATCAAGCAAGCGGAAGCTCCACATTATTGAACACGATCTCGAATGGCGCTGGTCCCCCGTGCGACAGCTTTTGCCGTTTATGGGGATGCCCGCTTTTGCCATACCATTGAAATGTTTGCTGAAGCGCCCACCAGAGCTCGGTCAGATCGATCTGGTTATTTCAGCAGGTGGAGCCACCCAATGGCCCAACGCTGCGGTGTCCCACAGAATCGGTTGCCCGAACATTTTTCTGGGCTCTTTGCGGCGGATGAATTCATCACACTTCAACCTCATTGCGTCCCATGAGGTTCCCTTGAACCAACCTCGATTCCACCAGTATGATTTGATCCCATCGATGATCACGCCGGACGGCGCAAGAACCGCCGCAGAGTCCGCCGGCGTCGCCCAACAGCGAGCCTGGGGCCTCCTTCTTGGCGGCAACGGCGAGGGCCTCCGCTGGGCACTCGAAGATTACCTATCGCTCGTGAACCGTTTCATTCTACAAGCCAAGTCAGCGGGCCATGGCATCCGAATCGCGACATCCCGGAGGACGCCGATCATGGTCGAGAGGACAATCAAAGGCTTAGCGGAGGAGTCGGGAATCCTTTTGGGTGACAGTTGGTTTCATGAACCGGGGGAGCGCTCCACTCCACTGATAGCAACCATGGGAGCATGCTCCATGCTATGCGTGACCGCAGACAGCATGTCCATGACCCACGAAGCGGTCTCATCCGGACGTCCGGTTATTTCGGTAATGCCGGAGCAAACCGCATTCCCTCGCCTGACATCGAATCTTGAAGGGCTCGAAAAGAAGGGCTACCTCACCGTCCAAACCGTTTCAGAACTATCGGTGGCGGAAGGAGCGCCGGACTGCGGCTGGAACTTGGTCAGCGGCGATCCTTCCGAGCCTATCGCCGATGCCGTTTTGGCCGCACTTGATCGCGAATATGAAATCATTCGCAATCCGAACACTGCTACACGTTCATGAATCAGAGTTCATATCTCTACGTCCTCGTGCGAATCCGGAAATCCGGCAGTCAGTCGCTGGTGGAAATGATGTCCTCCGCGCTTCCCGCAAGCAGGCTTTACGCGATGCCCCCCGTTCCTCCGACATCAGATCTTGGAATTGGTTGGTCGGAGGATTTCCGCCAGATGCGGAGCACGAAGAAAAGGCTATGGAAGCTATTCCGCACCTTGGATTATTCCACGGCTTGGAATCAGTTGAACTCCAAAGCGACCGAAGGGGATATCGTTACCGGTCATTTCCATCACGGAGTGCCTCAGCTTCCAAACTGGAACCTCAGATACATCACCATGGTTCGCGATCCCGTGAGACGCCTCTTTTCAGAATACCTATACTACCGAGAGAGCTTCCTCGATCGGAATTTATGGCGCCGTTTTTATCTCGCGGAAAGAATCAAGGTTGCGGGCACGGGGAGTTTCAATGATTATGTCGGCTACCTCTACAAGCATCGTGACCGCTTCGCAAATCCTGCCGTGGGTTACATCACTGGTGGCAAAGTGGTTTCGGACCCATACGACTTCCTGTGCAAGAATTATTTCCATTTTGGCACGCTTGAAAAAATTGGCACTTTCGCCGAACAGCTTTCGATGAAGCTTGGTTCCCCATCAGCTCCGGCATGGAAGAACAAAACCCCCGGGGCGACTGGCAAAACACCAGAAGAACATGACACCGGCAAGATTCAGTCGCTGCTAGGAAAAGATATTGAGCTTTACGAGGCAATCGATAGGAGCTTGGGCTAACCGGATCACCTTTCAGGATCCGACCACATCCTCACGCCGAAGCGGGCATGGATTTCATCGGATGTGGTGAACACCGGCAGATTTCTTTCAACTGTCACCTCGAGAAAGCGCTGGTCCTCATGAAGGTGCCCTCTTTGAGATAGCGAGGTCCCCGCGCTGTAGGCATGTTGATTACCGAACGAGATGCCGGAGAAAACAACGCGGGAGGCACCGCCCCACAACGCCATTCCCACCATGAAGAGTCCATTGGAGACATTTGAATTGCACCGATATCCGCCAAGCAGGAAGTAACCGATGGACTCTCCCAGAATGATCCGTTTGTCATATTTCGATAACGGGAAGGAATTTCCATGCGAAATTCCTTCATCTGCAAGCATGGGCAGAGCCTTCTTGAATGCATGGCGTGCGATCAGCACGTCACCGATCGATCTCCCCCTGAGAGTATCCTTGGTTCGGGTTGCATACGCGTCGGCCTCGTTGAAGATCGCGCCGCAAAGATAGGTCAGGTCAGGATTCCGGCCCCAGTATTCATTGGCTGAGAAAACGGAGCCATTGACGCACAAAACGAACGGATCGCTCATTGCGGGGACGACCGGGGTCGGAGCGGAGCCAATCACGATGCAGTCCCTGCCTCCGATCTGGTTTTGAACATGTCGCCTCAGTTTGAGGAGCTCCGAAACACTTGCTCTCTTGCGATCAAGGTGGTAGTTCTCCATGTTTCAAATACTTGTAATCACCTTGAGGGTGGGTTTGAAGCTGAATTTGAATTTAACATCATGAAAACCAGCTTTCTTGAAAAGAATTCCAAGGGATTTCCGATCAAAATAGAGAAGATGTTCCGGGGGACGGAACGTCGTCCACTCGACGAGCTTCCCGATTTTCTTCGGCAGAGAGTAGTGCCCGACATCGGGGGTTGTCATGAAAAGGACGCCGTGATTCTTCATCACAGACTTGATGTTTTTTAGGAAATCCAATGGATCTACAAGATGTTCGATCACCTCGCTGCAGTAGATCGTGTCGAATTTCTCGCCTCCTTGGGCAAGTGCATCAATGGATACCGGACGGAAGTCACATTCCGGAAAAGCAACCTTGGCTCTTTCGACGGCATCCTCATCAATATCGATCCCCGTCGCCCTGTAGCCCAGACTTCTTCCCGCCTCGGTCGCAAAGCCGAGATTGCAACCCACATCCAGCAGGGTCCGTCCGTTGGATCGGCCGAGAGAGCGGATTCTCTTACGCGCCCTTTTGATTTTTGAAGCGATTTTGTCTCCGTATTGCTTTGATTTGTGATAGTTGCTGTAAAAGTCCGACAATTCGCCGGGTGATGGGAAAGGATGGATGAACAACAAACCACAATCCGGACAACGGTGAATCTCGTAGCCGTTTTTAGATGCGACAGACGAATGATGTTTCGATTCGCAGACGGGACAGTCCATGGTGGAATGGGTCATACTCTGTTGAATGGCGACAATGGCAGATGCTGGCAATGATCCATGTAATTTCTAATCCTGCTGAGAATCAGATCTTTATTTGCTCGCGCTTCATGGATCAGTTCAGCGGAGATACCGAGAGGACTGGTTGCGGAAAATGGCATATTCGCATCCTTTACAAAGGCGAGGGACTTTTTCCTGTCAGCGACGGGGAGAAGGGGGACTCCGGCCAGTGATCCCAGTATGAGGCCGTGCAGCCTGTTGGTCACCACAAGGCTGCTTGCCCGGAACTCTGCGATGATTCCCTCCCATCCCAGCGGCGTATGATAGGGCAGTCCAAGACTGCGGGCTAACTCGGCGTAAACGGCGTCATCCTCCACAGGGCATGTAGAAAGCAACTCCAGTTCGGCTCCGTCGCGCATCAGATCCCGTAACGCTCCCAACAAATCGGCTTTGGGCCCTTTGACAACAAACAAGGTCCTCGAAGGGTTCCTCTGGGGAGTGGGTTCGATATGAGCCACCGATTGCGCGAGGGAGAAAACGCAGTCCGCACCCAGCACTGAGTCCATACCCAACCGGTCCATGATGTTCTTCGAGAGACTGTCCCTTACCACAATGGGCTGTTGAAGGCACTCGAAATACTGCCGCAACGATTCAGGCTCGTATAATCCGAGAATGCTGGGTTTGAGTGAGAAGGGAAACACACGAATATTGGGATTGACCCTTTGGATCGCGCAGATCGAGCCAAACATGAAAAGGCCAAGTTCACGACCGCTCCACTGGTCGCCGCCCGCCACCAAAATCGCTTCGTAATTGGAGAACGGGTTGACCTGTTCTCCAATTTTTGATGCGAACTTCCGGATGAGCCTGGCTTGGGCCTTTTTCCTGAACCATGTGCGCACCATGATCCTGCCCAAAAGATCAACAACCTTAGGGATGGGCTGATTCTTGATGGTGATACCCGGATTATGGGATTTGAAATCCTCCAAACGCATCTTGTCTATGCCCACCAGTGGATGGGCGAAAACATCGATTTCGCTCTCTCCGAACTGGCGCTTCACCTCACCAATCATTGCCTTCAAAATCGCAAAATCCCCAAGATTGCCTTTCAGGTTCGCGAATAAAATGGCAATTCTTCGTTTTGTTATGTTCATGCAGGGCGGTGTCTTCAGGTCGGATAGCCTTCTGGGTCTGGTTTGCCGTGGAAGGCGATGATGCGTGCATCCTTAGGCAGTTTGGGTTCCAGAATCAGATTGAGTGGAAATATCGGGCGGCAGTGGCGTTTGAAACTGCGGACCCACGAGGCCGGCCAGTATTTCATGCGCGGGCGGATGCAATGCGTGAGATACGATTGGGGCGGCCGGAAATTTGCCAGTGCCCATTCCTTTTCCTGGTTGAACTGGTCCCAGACAAAGCCGCATTGGTTCAGCTTGAAGCGGAAAACCGATGAGTTTCCGATCATCGGATCCGGACGAAACAGCTTTTTGTGAGAGGGAACCCAATTGTGAATGATCGGGATGTCCTCGTCATTTCCAAAGCTGAAACAATCGTCGAGTGGTCCGGTGATCACCACGTCCAGATCGACGAAGAGGCCGATGCCTTCAAGCGGTAGATCCGGCCGGAAGAGGCAGATTTTCCGCCAGCCCGTAACCATTTCCGCTGGCGGGAGATCGATTTCCGGAATCGGGAAAATTGTGACCGAGGGTTCGATGCCCGCAGCATCATCCGTGAAGCAAACGATGGAGACAGGCGTCTTTGTGTGGCGGCGGACGGCGGATGCCAGTCGGTTCACGTACTCGGGTCCATAGCGGGTTCCCCATTTGAGAGTGATGATGTGGCGGAGCATGGGTGTGTGGCGACTCTGGAACGGCGGTTTGGGATCGAACAGCTTAAAATTCCAATCCGATGCAGCGTCAAAAAGTTGGCGTGCCGCAGGCGTGATCTATCCTGCCTTGTTGGCCTTTTTGATTGCTTCGGTCTTCTCACGCTCAAGATGCTCCCCAATCCACACCTTGATAAGTGACTGCCGTGGCACGCCAAGACGACCAGCCTCTCGGTCTAGCCGATCAATCATCCACACAGGAAAATCCACATTGACCCGTTTTTGTTCCTGGCCAGGCCGGAATGCTTTCGAAAGATCCAGGTAGGCGTTGATGTCAACTTCCCCGTCATTGAAGATCTTATCTAAATCCTTAGCTTTCATAGGGTTCTTTTCGTTCGTTCTGGCTCTTCGGGTCGATATGATCCGTATCTTTTCATCCCGATGTGTATAGAATGCGACCCAAAGCTTCCCCTTGAGCATGGCCAGAAGGGCGAAACGGTCTTCATCCTCTGATCTCGCGGGAAATCCGATGCAATCCGGGTCATTCCACAGTTCCTGCGCCTGTTCAAAGCTAATACCGTGTTTGGCTTTGTTCAATTTGCTCTTCTGCGGATCGAACTCGAAATCCATCGTGGTATAGAATTTATACCATTAGGCCCGCCGGTCAAGGCCGGATTTTCAGGCACTTAGAGAGGATGCACCGGCTGAAGGTCAGCGCCAGTGTTCCCCGGCCCAGGGCGTGGGGCGCACGTGTTTGTAGAGTTTTTTCCACACGGCGTTCACCGGTCACTCGCCGCAGGTCGCCTCGTCGATATCGGGCTTGCCGGTGAAGGCGACGATCTTTGCATCGGGCGGCAGGACCGGGGTCTTGAAGAAATTCAGGGGCCAGCGGGGAATGAGGGAGTGCTTGAAGCTGAGGCTCCATTCCGGCGGAAAAAACTCCACCGTCCCGAGCGTACGGCAGACGAAGGTCTGGCTGTTCCGGTAGAGATCCATCATCGCCATCGGGTCCGGGCGGAAGCGGTCCCAGATCTTGGTCAGAGCGCCGACCCGGTAGCGGAAAACCGACATGTTGCCGATGCCCTGCCCCGGCTGGGTCCAGTTTTCGCAGACGGCGAAATCGAGCTCCGGCCTGTAGTCGAAGAACGCGTCAATCGAGCCGGTGATCAGCAGGTCGAGGTCGAGGTGGAGCACGCTGCCTTCGAGGCCCTCAACCGCTTTCTGTAAAATGAACATGCGCCGGAACGGATGGAAACGCATGCGCTCGGGCAGGTCGAATTCTGGCATCGGCCTGACTTCGACTTCCTAGCGGATGCCGGCCGGGTCAGCGGTGAAACACACGACGCGCAGCGGGCGCGAGGTGTTGCGCTTGGCCATGGAATAGGTCCGGTTGACTCGGAACCGTAGCGGTCGCTCGATTTGAGGCAAAGGACGGTCTGGCAGGGGGTTTGGGAGTCTTCGGTGGGCGTGGTGCGGCGGGGCGGGGTTGATTCTGGAAGGACGGTTTTGGATCGAACAGCCTAAAATGGCGCGGTGGCCAGCGAGGGGATTTCCTTGGCGGGCAGGGCGGTGATTTTTCGGCCAGCGCGAAACGGAGTTCTCCGGCGTGGATGACGTAAAGGTGATCGAGCGGGAGGTCTTGCATGGCGATGTGCATCGACTTGGTGGTCCGCGGGGATTCGGAAAGCTTCATTTCAAAGCCAATCCGTTTTCCGCCGGCCATCGTTAGCAAGTCGAGCTCCGCGCAGGACTTTGATGCATTTTCCCGGGTCGAGGGGATGGACGAAGCACCAGCGCCTGCCGCCGATGCCGAAAGGCTCGAGCCCCTTCAAGGCCAGCGTGGAGCGGTCGGTGTTGGACGGGTGCGGTTGCAATGATGGGATTGTGTCAGTCTGGAAGCGTGATTCAAGCGGCATTCCATCCGAGCGTTTGCAGCACGATTTCCGCACAGCGATCAGCCTCACGCAGGATTTCCGGGGGATTGGCGATTCGCCCGGTTTTGAGCCACTTTGCGAAGGGGGTGAGGAAGCCGTCCGCGATCAGGCTGTCGATGCTGACCAGAACGCGAGCCTCGGCGTGGATCCTTGGCGCGGGCAGCAACCCGACCCGCGCACCGCTGGTGAGTGCCTCATAGATCATCGAGATGGAATCTTCGGTCACCCACACTTCCTTCGCCTGCCGCAGTTTTTCCGGCACCCAGTTTGCCGGTGTTTCCTTGTGGGAAAACACGCTCACGCCGGGGACTTGCTCGCGGAGTTGATCCAGAAATCCGGCCGCAGTGCGCCGCGAATCGGTGAGTTCCCAGCCGCCGCGGTCGGTCGTCTGTCTCATCCTGGCGAGCAGCGAGTCCCCATCCCAGCCATGGGTTTTCGAAGGCCCTCCGAGGAGGATCAATTTGCCGGTTTTTGGCGCGACGCCCGGCGTTACCCGGTTGAGCGCGCCGCGGGTGAGGATCAGATTGGAGCGCTGGCTGGCTGCCGGAAAATCGTGAGTCGGCGCGATGCAGAGATCGAACCACGCCAGCGGCAGGCTCGGCCGCATCAGGACGATGCTTTTCGCTCGGTATTTCCGCGCCAGCCATAGCAGCGAACCATGCGTGGCATGGCCGGCGGCCAGAATCAGATCGGGTTGTGGCAAACCCGCGCCGGCAACCAAGGCAGCGCGGAGTTTTCCTAACATCCCGTGGTTTTCCGCGAGCGGAATCCGGTGGATCGCGCACGGCGTGCGGCGGCCGATCGCCTCGGCCAGTCCGAGCGATTGATTCTCATGGCCGGCCTTGCCATCGCAGAGCAGCCAAAGCGTGAGGGGGCGGATCACCGCGGGCATCATGTCAGGGGCAGCCGGGCATGGCAAGGCAGGCTGACAGGCCACTCCATCGACCGAGACGAAGGCAGGCTCAGGCAAACACCGCGGCCAGCTCATCAGGTGTTAGTTCTCTCCATTCGCCTTCTTCCAGATCGTCCGGCAGATGAAGGCCGCCGATGGAAATGCGTTTCAAAGCGGTGACGTGGTTTCCGGCTGCGGCAAACATGCGGCGGACCTGATGGTAGCGGCCTTCATGCAGGGTGATGAGCGCTTGCTTTTCGCTGCGTGGCTCGAATCCTGCGGGAAGCAACGGCTTGGTCTCGGCATTCAGGACGAGTGCGCCGGATGCGAAGAGCTCGCCTTCGTGGCCTTCCAAGGGCCGGTCGAGGATGGCGTGATAGACTTTCAGGCAGTGGGACTTGGGATGGATGATGCGGTGGAGCAGCTTGCCATCGTCCGTTAGGAGCAACAGGCCGGTGGTATCCTTGTCGAGCCGTCCGATGGGATTGAGGCCGGGGTTGCGACAGGCGAAACGCGGCGGAAGTAGGTCATACACCGTATCGCCCGGATCCTCCGAGCTGCATGTGTAGCCGTCGGGTTTATTCAGGATGATGGTTAGAGGAGACGGCGCATCGAGTTCCTCGCCGCGCACGCGGATGCGCCCGTGCGGCGGCAGTTCGCCCTCGCCGAGCACGCGGCCGGTGTCATCGGTGACGGCGCCGGAGCGGATCATGCGCTGCACTTCTTTGCGGGAGCCGTAGCCGAGATTGGCGAGAAGTTTGACGAGTTTCATGGACGGGCAAGAATCATGAGCCAGGAGGCAAGAGTCCAGAGAAGATTCGGTAGATCAAGAAGCCAGAGACCAGAAGCCAGAAGCCAGAGAAGATTCGATACGACCGCTATCGCGATTCTGCCCTCTGGTCTCTGGTCTCACCGTTTTTCGGCAAAGAGGAGTTTGTAGGTTTTTTCTTCGGCGATCTTGCGCCAGGCGAGGCCGCTGGTTTCCAGCACCGCTTCGTAAGGGAGCTGGCGGTTGGCCACGAGTAACAGTTTTCCGCCGCGCCTGAGGGAGCTGATCGCCGTTTTAATGAAGGCCCTGCCGAGATCTACGTCCGTTGCCTGGCCGGTGTGGAACGGGGGGTTCATGAGGATGGCGTCATAAGTGTCCGGCAGGCCGGCGGTGACGTCGTGCCAGTGGAAATGGATGTGGGACTGGTCATCCGCATCACAGGTGGGCGAGCTGAGGCGGACCACCTCCGGTTGATGGTGGGCGAGATTCCTGCGGGCGCAGGCGAGCGCCCGGGCGTCGGCTTCGAACAAATCGATGCGCCGGATCTTCGGGCAGCGCCGCAGCGCCGCGTCTGATAGAAACCCCCAGCCCGCGCCGAGGTCGGTGACGTTTCCGCGCAGGCTGGCGGGCAGGTGGTCGGCGAGAAGTTGCGAGCCGGGGTCGATGTGATCGCTGCTGAAAACCCCGGCTTGGGTGAGGAACGGCGTTCCCGGGATTTCCCGCGGGTTTCCGAGCGCCCGCCAATCCTGGAACAGGGTTTCGTTCCAGCTTCCATTGTCGATGGTATGGAACGCGCGGCACTTGTGTTTTTGGAGCGAGGTGACGGATCCGGTGGCCCGGGCGAAGTCTTTTTCGAAACGGCCGGCACCGGCGGTGTTGGGCATGGCGGCGATGATGCGGCCGCCGGGTTCCAGCCGTTCCCGCGCCAGCGCGAACCACGCCAGGGTTTCATCGCGGGACTTGCCGGGGAGCACCAGCACCAGCGGCCAGGTTGCCTCCGGCAGATCGTCGCTGCGGGCGAACCCGGCCCGGTCCCAGGCGTCGGCCCGCGGTTTGAGCGGCTGCCAACCAAGGATTTCCGGCCACTCCGCCAACGCGGGATGCGGCTCCGCGCCGAGAAACAATGCCCGCGCTGGCACGGCCAGCCCGTGTTCCGCCGAAAACGCGAGCATCAGGGTTTCCAAGGCGGGATTCACACCGCCATTCGTAGCGGGGGCCGCCGCGCCGCGCCATTCTATATTACCGCGCCTGAGGTTTTGTGGAAAACGCACACGTCGGCCATCGCGTATTGCTAATAGTAGGCGGCACGCGTCGATTCCAGCGTGAGGATCAAACTGCGCGTCATGATCATCCGCGCAGCTCGAAACCTCAGCCGCCATCACCGCTTATTCGTCGCCAGCCATGACTCCGACTTTGGTTGCCTGGTCCTTCAACGGGCCGTCCGGCAGCGCGGCGCGCCAGGACTCGAAGGCGCTGGAGTCCTCCGCCAGGAAATTGTGGAGAATCTCGCCGACGGATTGCTCGCTGAGCGCGCCCATCGTCTGGGTGGCCGCCCATTTCGCGGCGGCGGCGGGAGCGGCTCCCGCCCATTCAGAGGCGAGTTTGTTGACGGCCATGTCGCGCTCGGCGCCGTGGTTGAGTTTTCCGATCCAAGCGAGGCCGGCCTCGGGGGATTGATGCGCGAAAATCGTGGCGAGTTCCTCCACTGCCAGCGCGCGTTCCTCGCCGCCCTTCACATTGGCAAGCAACCACTGCGAGCTGCCCGCGAGATCCATGGTCGCCCAGTTGGTGAGCGTATTGGCAAACTGCGCGGGATCGTTGTGAGTCCGGCTTGATCGAAGGCTGGCGGCGACCGCGCCTTGCGGATCGCTCTTCGCCCAGCCCGCGAAGGCGGCGACGCGAAGAATGCCGGCCAAGTCTCCCGAGCCGGGATTTTTCTTCAGGTAATCCAGTGCCGCCGCCGGATCTTCGGCGGCCCAGGCGAAGAGTAGGGATTCCAGCGCCGAGTCCCGCTCCCGGGTGACGGGGAGGGCGGCCAACCAGTTGGCCGCCTCCAGCCCGTTCTTCCGCGCCCATGGCTCGGTGGTCAGGATCAGGGAGTTGTTGAGTTCCGCACCCGCTAGATTTTCAAGCGCCCATTGGGCGGCTCCTTTCGGCTCGTTTTCGGCATACTGATCGAGCGCCATGCGGATGACTTCATCGCGACGTCCGCTCGGCTGCTGGCTTTTCAACCAGGACAGGGCGCGACGGGGATCGGCATTCATCCAGGTTTCCAAATTCCGCAGCGCCAGCTTGAAACGCTTGAGGGGATCGGGTTCGCGGTCCAGTTCGGCCTGCGGGTCCTTGAAGTCGGATAGATCCGCCTCAACTCTGCGCGCCGCATCCGGCTGCGGGTTTCCAACTGGAGCCGCGGATGATGACGCAAGGCGGGTTTCCTGCTTCGGGACGGACCGGAGCTGCCCGAGAAAAAACCCACCCGTTCCGAAAATCACGGCGATGGTGAGGGCTCCAATGGGAACGGCGGGGGATTGCATCAGCGCGTGGAATGGACATGGAAATGCTGGGCCCCTTGATTCCGCGTCCCGGCATCCAACAGGCCATTGGAATCGATCAAAGCAGGTCCTTTTTCGTGAACGTCAGGGCGTCCCTCCATTTCCAGCCGTTGCGGGTATATTCCCACAGGTCCAGTTCCGGGAACTGGAAGCGGTCGAGGAAAATCGCATGGCCGGATCTCTCCACCCTTGAGTAATAGGAGCCGCCGGGAAGGGAATTCAAGCCGCGGGTCATGAGAACAATGCCGCCGGAGCCACCATAGTAGCGCATCGCGCGTAACTCGAAGCTCAAGTCGCCGGACCCCGAGTTCGAGTGGTTCGTGATCCAGCGGCTGCCGATGTTGGCCTTATGATAGTAATCGGAACCCAGGCTGCGGTAACGGCCACTCTGATTCGGGCCGCCGCCGCCGTAATAGGTGATCCGTTTTCCAAGCTGATAAAACGCCGAACCGTCAAGAGTGAGATCGGTGGCCCGGGTTTCCAGAACGGTTCCAAATGTGGCCAAGAGAACGGCGATGGCAGTGGTGAATTTCATGGGCAAATCTTTCTATATCTTGGAGTCGAGGCACATCCTTTGATGCCGCGGCCGCACGAGGACGATGGTATCGGAAAATTATTCGTGGGAATTCATTCCGCAAGGGGTTTTTCAATACTCTGCCACCGGACTGGCGGGTGTGGATTCCACGGTCTCGACAAAACCGGCCGCAAGATCGGCGAGGGCCGCGCAGGTGGCCATCCATTGGCTTGCGGACCAGGCGGGCGGAGGATGGAGTTTTTTCACGCGGAAGCGCGCGACCCGTTCATGCGCCTCCGCGGTCACCGAACGCGGCAGGCTGGCGATCGCCCGGGCGGCAGCTGCGGCGGTGTCGGTGCGATGGCAGATCATCGCCAGGTCGTTGCCGGCATGAATGGCGAGCTTCACGTCCTCGCCGCGGCCGTAACGACTGACTATCGCCCCCATGTCCAGATCGTCGGTTAGAACAAGGTGCTCGTCGAAGCCGAGTTGATCGCGCAGGAGGCGGCGGACGATGCGCGGCGAGAGCGAGGCCGGGAAATCCGCGTCGATGTTAGGGAATTCGACGTGGCCGATCATGATCGCATCGAGCTCCGGCATCAATGCGGTGTAGGGGATCACATCCTCGCGCAACAGCTCCTCAAGGGTGGCCGGGGAGGACGGAAGATCGTGGTGGGGATCCGCTAGAGCGCGGCCGCCGGCGGGGAAATGTTTGGCGCATCCGGCGATCAGGCGTCGGCGCATCGAGCGGTTCCACTGGCCCGCGTAATCGATGACGCGCTGGGGATCGCGGCCCCAGCAGCGGCCGCGCAGGGCGTTTTGCTGGGCGGGGAAATGATCGAGATCAAGCACCGGAGCGAAGTTCAGGTTGAACCCGAGCATCTGCAGCAGATCGCCGGTCAAGGTCCCGGCCGCGGCGATTTTGCGCATGTCGCGGCAGGCGGCGAGTGCCGGTGCCGACGGTGCGGCGGGGGCGATCTGCCTAGTCCGCGTGACCCGGCCGCCTTCCTGATCGATGGCGATGATGGGCAGGTCCGTGGAGAGACTGCGGAGGTCATCGGTAAGATTCCGCGTTTGCTGCGGCGAGACGATGTTGCGGGTGAAAAGAATGTAACCTGCCGGTTGGAGCCGGCGGAACAAGGCCGCTTCCTCCGGCGTGAGTTGTGGGCCGGAGAGACCAAGCAGGAGCAGTGCGCCATCGATCATTTCCCGGAGGACAACAAAGTGGAGGGCGGATGTCGATCCCCGGGCTTGGCGGATTCCTAGCCGAGCAACTGGATGAGCATCAGGACCGGCTGTTTGACTTTCTGGATGGAGGTGGCGCAGTGGTCGTGCCAGAACAAGGTCATTTTTTCACGCTGCGGAGCCTTGGTTTGCAGCCTGCGACGCAACCCCCAGGATTGTCCTTCGAGCGCGTCCTGGCGGTTCTCCCGCTGCATTTTCTGCAAACCCTCGCGGCGGACTTTTTCCGCCGCCTCGGGTGACAGGCCGCGCGTCGCCTTTTGGACCTCGTTGCGTTGTTCGATGCGCCCGCGCATGTCGCCAAGCGCTTGGGCTTCATTGGCCCACCCGGGCAGAGGCAAGGCATGGGTGTTGGAGCGGATCATTCAGCAGCACCTGATCGGCGGCCGGGTGGTGGACGCATTTACATTTGCGGCCAACGATCTCGGACGAAGCGGCTGAAAATCCAAAAAAGCATTCTCATCCGTCGCCGCTTGAAGCAGGCTCGGGTTCGGACCATCGCTGGTTTCCAATCCCATTCCTCATGCCCACTCCTAAAAAAGGTTACAAAGCCATCAACCATCATGACACCCAATACCGGTGGATCATGCGCAACAACCGCGGGGTGAGCGAGTTGTGGGTCGAGGCCAGCGCGCCGGTCAACGGGCAGGTGCTGATCGCCGAGTTGCCGCGCATCGTCAGTTGGGACATGGTCACTGCGGCGATCGATTTCGCGAACGCGAATGGCTGGAAACCCAACGAGGTGGGACAACCATTCCGCTGCAAACATCAGCGCAGGGGATTCCAGATGGCGGACGGGTGAAACCGGCGGGTTTCCGGACGGCGGACGCAGCCTCCCGCTCCATCGCCCCATCGCCGGCGTTTCGGTTAGTCCCAGAAGCCGTGGATTTTGTCGATCTCGCGGCGGTCCTTTTTGGTCGGCCTGCCCTTCGGGTTTTCCAATCTTGCGGCGTGCCAGGTTTTTTGCGCCGCGAAAATTCCAGGTGGCGTGAGCTCTTCATAACAGGCCCGCGCTTCCGGCGCACCCACCCGCTTTTGAAGGATGGAGCCCACGCAAATGGTGCGGACGCCCGGCCCTTCGGGAAACGGAATCTCCAACACATCTGCGGGATGGGGCGTCGAGCCCGCCTTGAGCAAATGGCCCGCACGCCTCACCTTGCCCGCCGCACACATCTCCGCCGCGATGCCGCGCGTCTTGAACAGGCGCACCGCCCAAAGCCATTTGTCGGTGCGGGCGCTTTCGGGCATGGGGCGATGGGATATCTAGCGGAACAAACACCGCGCTCCAACTTGTCAGTCACCGCTCTTGAGCACCTTGATGAAGGCGTCCTGCGGGATGTTGACCTTGCCGAAGAGTTTCATCTTCTTTTTGCCTTCCTTCTGTTTTTCCAACAGCTTGCGCTTGCGGGTGATGTCGCCGCCATAACATTTGGCGGTGACGTTCTTGCGCATGGCGGAGATCGACTCGCGGGCGACGATCTTGCCGCCGACAGCGGCCTGGATGGCGACGACGAAGAGGTGGGAGGGAATGACTTCCTTGAGCTTCGCGGCGAGCACCCGGCCATAGGACTCGGCCTTGTCGCGGTGGACGATGGTCGAGAAAGCTTCAACCGGATCGCCGGCAATGAGCATGTCCATCTTGACCATTTTCGCCGGGCGGTAGCCGGAGTGTTCGTAGTCCATCGAGCCGTATCCGCGGGTCATGGACTTGAGCTTGTCGTTGAAATCGACGAGAATCTCCGAGAGCGGCAGCACGCAGGAGAGCATGACCCGCGAGTCGTCGATGGTCTCGGTGTTGGTCACCTCGCCGCGTTTTTCCAACACTAACTGCATCATGTCGCCGATGTATTCGCCGGGGACCATGATATAGACATTGACGATCGGCTCGTGGATTTCCTGGATGCCTTGGGGATCGGGGAAAAGCGTCGGGTTGTCGATGATGCGCTCGGTCCCATCCGTCATCGTGACGTTGTAAATGACCGACGGATAGGTCGAGATGACATCCATGTCGAACTCGCGGCGGAGGCGCTCCTGGATGATCTCCATGTGGAGCAGTCCGAGGAAGCCGCAGCGGAAACCGAATCCCAGCGCGGTGGAGCTTTCCTGCTGATAGGTAAAGGCGGGGTCGTTGATCTGCAGCTTGCCCATCGCCATTTTGAGCGCCTCGTAGTCGGACGAATCCACCGGATAGATGCCGGAGAAAACCATCGGCTGGATTTCCTTGTAGCCGGGCAGCGGCTCGGCGCAGGGATGGGTGGAATCCGTCATCGTGTCGCCGATTTTGACTTCGGTGGCGGATTTCATGTTGGCAATGACGTAGCCGACATCGCCGGCCACGAGTTTGTCGCGCAGCGTCATCTTCGGGGTGAAGACGCCCACTTCCTTGACCTCGTAGGTTTTGTCGGTGGCGAAGAGTTTCACGCGCTGGCCGCGTTTCACCGTGCCGGAAAACACCCGGACGTAGGAGACCACGCCGCGGTAGGTGTCGTAGAGCGAATCGAACACCGAGCAGCGCAGCAGTTTGTCGGGGTTCTCCTTCGGCGCCGGGACGCGGGCGATGATGGCTTCGAGGATTTCCTCGATGCCAATGCCATTTTTCGCGGATGCCGGGATACAATCCTCGGCAGGAATGCAGAGGATTTCCTCAAGCTGTTTTTTGCATTTCGCCACATCGGCGGCGGGTAGGTCGATCTTGTTGAGGACCGGGATAATGGTGAGGTTCTGCTCGGTGGCGAGATGCAGGTTCGCGACGGTCTGGGCCTCGACGCCCTGGGCGGCATCGACCATCAGGATGGCACCCTCACAGGCAGCGAGGGCGCGGGAGACCTCGTAGGAGAAATCGACGTGGCCGGGGGTGTCGAGCAGGTTGAGTTTGTAGGTCTTGCCGTCCCGGGCCGTGTATGCCATGGCCACCGGATGGGATTTGATGGTGATGCCCTTTTCCCGCTCCAGATCCATCGAATCGAGTTGCTGGGCCGTGCTCTCGCGCATGCTGACGGTGCTGGTAACCTCCATCAGGCGGTCCGAAAGCGTGGTTTTCCCGTGATCGATGTGGGCAATGATGGAGAAATTTCGTGTCAGCTCGGTGGACATGGGCAATGGAAAATGGACGGGGCGGGCGAGAGAAAGCAGGAATTTGCCGACAAGGCACTAAAAATCAAGAGCGGGGCAATTGGCCGGGGGAAGCTGGTGCGGTGGGGAGGTCCCTAATCTTGCGCGGTGGTCGGCGCTTTGATTATGCCCTTTTCTTGTTGCATGAATTCGGGCGAAACCCGGCGGACCCGCTACGCCCTGCGGAGGGAACTCCGTGGCGTCGGGAATCAGTGGCTGCTTTACCGGAACTCGCCGTCCACGTGGCGGCTGTCCCCGGAATTCGCCGCCTGCGCTGGGGAGGCGAGGGCGGGCCTGGAGAAATTGCGGCGCTTTGTGGACGGTTGAGGCCTCATCCCTTGGCCGCAATCACTTTGACTTTTCTTCCGTCTGGTCTTTGGTGCCGGAATCATTCGACATCGGCAGCGGGCGGCGGAGGACCCTGCGGGCGGCGGCCGCCTCCTTGGCCTTCTCCGGGCGGAGGTGGAGGACCGTGGGGGTGAAGTTCCTCGGCGGATAGCTCGCCATCGCCATCGTGATCGAGTTGCTTGAGCGACTCAGGGGCGTTTGCAAGTTCTTCGGCGGAAAGGGTTCCGTCCTTGTCTGCGTCAAGTGCCGCGACCACCGGCGGTGGCGGACGTTTGCCCGGAGGTGGTCCATCCGGAACCTCTCCCCCGGCAGCGGGCCTCGGCGGGCGCATTTCGTCCCGCGTGATTTGACCGTCGCCGTTTTGATCGAGTTTGCCGAGCGCGTCCACGGCGTCCCGGATTTCCTCGGCGGAAAGCACTCCGTCGCGATTGGCATCGAAGAGTGCAAGCAATGGCGGGACAGGCGGCGGCGGGCGGTGGCCTTGGGGTTCCCGGGCGGTGGCGGCGCTGGCTGTTAGGACGGCGACTAGCAGCGGGATGGAAATGGAGTTCATGGCTTTAATGATAGGAGTTTGGGAACCAGGAAACGATTTGGAAAAGCCCGCCCCGGCATGCTGGTGCCGGGGCGGAACGAGCATGCGAATCACATCAGACGGGCTCCTTGACGGGCGGTTTGCCCGGCCTCATTTCCTCGCGCGAGACGGAACCGTCTTCGTCGGTGTCGAGGACCGCGAGCGAAAGCGGCGCGTCTTCGATTTCTGCGGCAGAGAGAACGCCATCTTTGTCCAGATCCAGTGCTTTGAGCAGCACGGGTGGGCCTTTTGGCGGCGGCGGGCCTTGGGGTTTCCGGCCCTGCGGCGGCCGCGGTGCCATCTCCTTGCGGCTGAGCGTGCCGTCGCCATCCTTGTCCAGTCCATCCAAGGCAAGTGACGCGTTCCCGATTTCAATTTCGGAGAGGTCTCCACTCTTGTCGGTGTCCAGCGCGCCGAGGAGGAGGGGCGGCGGCGGCGGGGGCCGACGATCACCGGGCGGTTTTCCTTCCTGCGCGTTCAAGGCCGTCATCGCAAGGGCGGCAAGGATCAGGTGGATTCGATATGTTTTCATGACGTGGTTCGTTTGGTTTTGGTTTTGGTTTCGTGTGGTCCCGTTTCTTCGGCAACCGTGGTGATCAAACCCGGCAATTGTGAACTCCATGTGTGGACCGAAGCGCAAAAGTGTTAAGATTGTGTAAAACCTGTGTGCGCGGCCCCGGCCGGCCTGCTAATATCCTTCCAGCCATGGAAATCCAAGACAATCCCAAGCTCCTGGTCGTGGATGACGACCGCAAGCTCGCCGGCCTCATCCGTGATTACCTAACTCCCATGGGCTATCAAGTGGAACTTCGCCACAGCGGTCCGGACGGTCTGGCCGAAGCCCTCGCCTCGCCCTACGCGGCGGTGATCCTCGACGTGATGATGCCCGGCATGGATGGGTTCGCCGTGCTCCGCGAGCTGCGAAAGAAATCCGACGTGCCCGTGTTGATGCTCACCGCTCTCGGTGATGAGGCGGACCGCATCGTGGGCCTGGAGATCGGCGCCGACGACTACCTTCCGAAAACCTTCTCCTCGCGGGAGCTGCTGGCCCGCCTTCGTGCGGTGACCCGTCGGACCCGCATCCGCGTGGAAGCCGGTGCCACCCGCGAGCTTGTCGCGGGGACGCTCCGGTTGTGCGAGGAAACCCACACCGTGGTCCTCGCTGCCACTGCGCTCGAACTAACGACGCTTGAGTTCGCCATCCTAACCTCACTTCTCAAATCCAAGGGCCGCGTGAAAAGCCGCGAGCGACTGATCGAGGAAGTTTCCGAACGGCGCTTTGATGTGTTCGACCGCTCGATCGATGTCCACGTTTCATCGCTCCGCAAGAAACTCGGCGACGACGCGAAAAACCCGCGGTTCATCCATACCATCCGCGGCATCGGGTATTCCCTTCACGAACCGCAAACCCCCGATCTCTCCCTGTGATGACCCGTTCCCTGCGGTTTCCGCTTCTGGCGAAGGTGCTCGGCTGGTTGATCCTTCATCTCGTGTTGTTAGGCCTTGCGTTTTTTCTGTTTGTCCGCTGGCAGTTAGGCATGGGCCTGGATTCGCTGCTCAGTGGTTCCGCAGGCGAACGGCTGAGCGCCTTCGGAGATACCATTGCGTCCCACATTGTCGAGGTGCCCCGGCACCAGTGGAATGACGCGATCCAAACCCTCGCGAATGAGAAAAAATTCACGGCTGCGGTGTTTGACCCCGCGAAGCCCGGGGGTTTCCCCAATCCGCTGCCGTCGAATGTGCTTTCACGGGTTCGTTCCGCGATGCCTGTCCAGCACAGAGATGCGGGTCCTCCCGGCCCTCCCGACCGTCCACTCAGGCCGGGTGGGCGTCCTCCTCCCCGCGGGTTTGAGGATGACGGTGCCCCGCCCTTACCCCCCGACCACGAGCCCGAGACGCCGCCTCGCGGCGAATTCTCGCGGGTCCTGCCGAAGAGTCGCCCCGCCTTTCTCCTGCGTGCGGAAAACGGCGATGGCTATTGGGCTGGAGTGTTGCTGCATCTCCCCCCCGGCCGGAACTTGCCACGGCAACCGGTCATGCTGCTGATCCGCGCCGACCGTCTCGACGGCTCGGGGATGTTTTTCGAGTTCAAGCCATGGCTGTTAGGTGGAATCGCTGTCCTCTTGCTCAGTCTGGCGTGCTGGACGCCCTTCGTCTGGAGGATCACCGGTTACCTGCACCGCTTGACGACCGCTGCCGACCGGATCGCGTCGGGTGATTTCAAGCTTTCCCTGCCGCCCCGGGGAAATGACGAACTTGGAAACCTTGGCCGCACCATCGAATCCATGGCCGCCCGTCTCGAGCATCTGATCACGGGCCAAAAGCGCTTCCTGGGTGATGCCGCTCATGAACTTTGCGCGCCTCTCGCCCGCATCCGGACTGGCATCGGCATTCTGGAGATGAAACTCGCCGGGGTGGCTCCTTCCGTGTTGTCTTCGATCGAGGCTGATACTGCGGAACTGGCCGCTTTGGTGAATGAAATCCTCGCGTTCTCGCGTGCCGGCAATCGCACGCCATCCCGCCATTCGATCCCCCTTGAACCGTTGGTTCACGAGGTTCTTGCCCGCGAAGCGGCGGACGTTGCCGCCCAAATCGATATTCCCCATGGACTAACCGTATTCACCGATCCGATCTTGTTAGGTCGCTCGCTCGGTAATCTCATCCGCAATGCGGCGGTCCATGCCGGCCCCCGCGCCAACGTTATAATCCACGCCGGGGAAACTGTCGATGCCGTCTCCATCACCGTCACTGACAACGGACCCGGCGTCCCTGCGACAGAGCTCGCCCAGATCTTCGAACCGTTCTATCGGCTGGATCGTTCGCGCAGCAGGGACACCGGCGGCAGCGGACTGGGCCTCGCCATCGTGCGGACCTCCATCGAAAGCTGTGGGGGGGAAGCCATCGCATCCCTTCCCGCAACCGGCGGCTTCTCAGTCACCCTCCGGCTCCCCAAACGACTCGATGCCATGGGCGCGGATCCGCATGCGGCCGCTGCACTACGAAAATCATCGTAGGCGCGACTTCCGAGGTCGAATTGGAGCATCGTCACGCTCACCCGGTCCATTGGAATTCAGCGTGTTGCGTGGTTGAGGCAAAAAAGTTCGAAAAAGTTCTTAAAATGAGTTGACGTGTGGCGGGGTAGGGAACTAGCTTCGCGGGCCGCCACAACGGAGGGAGGCCGAGAGACAGGATGTCGATCGAGGTGC
>CAMBPB010000007.1 GCA_945869465.1 Prosthecobacter debontii | reverse complement strand
TGAGGGGAGCCATCCTGCGGCTTCACGACGCGGAAGTTTTCGAGACCCTCAACGCCGGCTTCCACCACCACAGCGCCAAACCCCACGCCGCCTTGCGCCTCCTCAAAACACCCCCGCCACAAATCAATTAACCAGACAACCGCCCTGAGGAGCCACGGCGGTAAGGAGCCACGGCGGTAAGGAGCCACGACACTCTTGTCGTGGATGCGGATGAAAAGCCTTTGAGAAGAGCTTCGCGCTTTTTGCAAGATCTCGCATCCGCCAGCACCACAAGAGTGTGGTGCCTCCGTGTGCTGCCTCCGTGTGCTGCCTCCGTGCCGCTTCTTTTCCCATCAGCAGCAGGGCATTGAGGCGGGCGGGCGGTTCGATTCGAGCATTGTAGGATTTTGATCGCCCCACCCGCGGAGTTTTTGAATAATCCCGTCAGGCCATGCCTCGCGACATCACAGAATACCTGAGGGAAGCCGTCGCTCGTGGCGGTTCGGACCTCCATCTGAGCCCGGAGGCGCCGCCCTGTGTCAGGATCAACGGGGCGATCCAACCCATCGATGACGAGTCGCTCAACGCCGAGTGCGTCCGCAATCTCATTCTCGATACGCTCACCGAGGCCCAGCGGGCGACCCTGGAAGAAGAATGGGAACTCGACTACGCCTTGCAAGTCGAAGGTATCGGCCGGTTCCGCGGCAACGTCCACATGGCCCGTGGCAACGTCGAGGCCGCCTTCCGCTTCATCACCCAGGACATTCCGGAACTCGAAACCCTCGGTCATCACGATGTGGTGCGCGATTTCTGCAATCTCCGCCGGGGCCTCGTGCTCGTCACCGGCATCACCGGGTCCGGCAAATCCACCACCCTTGCCTCGATGGTCAAACGCATCGCCGACACCCGCAGCGGCGTGATCATCACCCTGGAGGATCCCATCGAGTTCATCTTCCACCACAGCTCCTCGCTGATCAAACAGCGCGAGGTCGGCGGCGACACCCGCAGTTTCCCGCGCGCCCTGCGCCAGGCGCTCCGCCAGGACCCGGACGTGATCGTAGTGTCCGAACTGCGCGACCTCGAAACCATCCGCATCGCTCTAACCGCCGCGGAAACAGGCCACCTTGTGCTCGCCACCCTCCACACGCCGGATGCCCCGCAGACGATCGACCGGCTGGTGGACGTGTTTCCCGCCGACCAACAGCCGCAGATCATCGCCCAGCTCTCCAGCTCGCTGGAAGGCATCATCTGCCAGCGCCTCGTCCCACACGCGGATGGCCGGAGCCGCGTGCTTGCCTCCGAGGTGTTAGTCCCCGGCCACGGCATCCGCAACTGCATCCGCGAGGGCAAACTGGAACAAATCGTCGGCCTGATGGAAATCGGTTACCGCGACGGCAACCGCACCATCGATCAAAGCATCGCCGCGCTTCTTGAAGCCCACATCATCACCCGCGAGGAAGCGATTTTCCACAGCCGCGATCGCAAAACCTTCGAGGCTCCGCCACAGGATGCCCGCAAACCCAAATCAATCTGGACCTAAGCCATCATGGAAGCACCGAGCCCCCGTTACATCCTCACCCGCGCCGTCTTTCTCATCGCCTTGTTGGTGGTCGCGCTCTTCGGCTTCAGTTATTTCAAGAAGAAACAGCGCCAATCCGCCATCATCGCCAGTCTTCAGTCGATCACCAGCGACAGCTCGTTTTTCCAACAGTTCTATGCCGAGGATGCGCGCAAATCCCTCGTCCGGGCCATCGGCCTGATCGCCGAGGCCAACCAGCTCGGGCTCCCGCCGGACTCCGCCATCGACGGCGGCCTGGGCATCAAGACGAAGTTTTTCGAAAACGACGCCGAACGCGACGAGCCGCCGATCCGCGAAAAGATCATCCGTTCCAGCCTGCGGAGAAATTACGAGAACTTCCTCAAACTCGGCTACAAGCCGGATTTCCACACGTTAGACTCGCTGAAAAAGGGCGAGCTTCCGCCCATCCCCGCCGGCCCCCAAAGCGGCCGCCGACCGGAAATCGGCACGCTGATCAGCCCGGAAAACTCACCGGGCATGGAGAAAGTCATCGCCAATCTGGAAATCCGCCCGCCGCCAACCGACGCCCAAAAGCCGACCGACATCGAAGTCGCGGCGGCCAAGCAACTCGCCCGTGATCTGAGGGACGCCCGCCTCATCGAAGAACCGGTTCGCGACCGGATCCTCCAGGGCTTGTCCAAGCCGGCGCCATGACCGCCTCTTATGAAACGCGGCCCCGCCATTCTCATCACATGGATCGTTTGCGGATGGTTCGCCGTGTTTTTCATCTATCCGGCCGGAATGGTGGTGAAACAGGCCTTTGAAGGTCCGCAGGGTTTCACCCTGGAATTTTTCGCCGCCGTCTTCCACAACCCGATCTATCGGGAGGGCTTGTGGAACTCGTTCGTGCTCGGCATCACCTCCACCTTCGCCGCGCTGGCCATCGCTTTCCCGCTGGCGCTCGTCGGACATCGCTACGATTTCTTGGGCAAACCCGCGCTCGGGGTGCTGGTGCTCGCGCCGATGATCCTGCCCCCCTTTGTCGGCGCGGTGGGGGTGAAACAAATGCTCGGCGTGAATGGCGCTCTCAACGCCCTGCTCATCAAGTCCGGCCTGATGGAGGCGGCCGCCCCCTTCGATTGGCTCGCCGAGGGACGCTTCGCGGGCATCGTGCTGATGATTGCGCTCAATCTCTATCCGATCCTCTACATCAACATCGCCGCAGCTCTATCGAATCTCGATCCGGCGATGGAGCAGGCCGCCGAAAACCTCGGCTGCCCGCCGTGGAAACGCTTCTTCCGGATCACCCTGCCGCTCGCCATGCCGGGCGTGTTCGCCGGCTCGTCGATCGTTTTCATCTGGGCCTTCACCGAGCTTGGCGTGCCTCTCGTTTTCGACTACGCCCGCACCGCATCGGTCCAGATTTTCGACGGCATCAAGGGGCTTGATAGAAACCCGATCCCCTACGCGCTGACCGCGGTTTTGTTAGTGACGTCCACCGTCTTGTTCGCGCTCGCCAAATGCGTCATGGGCCGCTCGCCGCTGGGCACCGCCCCGCGCCCCAAGGGACGCGCCGCGTCGCGGCGCCTGCGCGGCTGGAAATCCGCGGCCTGCTTCGGCTTGTTTCTCGGAGTTTTCATGCTCGCGTCCGTTCCGCATCTCGGAGTTCTGCTGCTCTCACTGGCCGGGCGCTGGTATGGCACGGTGGTGCCGGACCCGTTCACCCTCAGCCACTATATCGAGGCGCTTGGCCACGGCCTGGTCGTGCCATCGATCCAGAACAGCCTGTTATACGCCGGTTGTGCGACATGGGTGGCGCTGGCCATCGGCCTCGCCGTGGCATGGGTCGTGGTGCGCTCCGATCTGAAAATCCGCGGCGTGCTCGATGCGTTGGTCATGCTGCCACTCGCCGTGCCGGGACTGGTGATGGCCTTCGGTTACCTCGCCCTCTCGCAAGAGGGAAAACCGTTTTATTTCCTCGTCGGCGCGGGCGGCTCCCCGTTCCTGCTGCTGGTCATCGCCTACGCCATCCGCCGCCTGCCCTATGTCGTTAGATCCGCCGTCGCTGGTCTCCAGCAAAGCAACCCGATGCTGGAGGAAGCCGCGAGGTCGCTCGGCGCCAGCCCGGCCCGAACACTGCGGCGCATTGCCATTCCGCTCATCGGCGCGAACCTCGCCGCCGGGGCCATCCTCGCCTTCGCGTTCGCCATGCTGGAGGTCAGCGACAGCCTGATTCTCGCCCAACAAACGCAGCATTTCCCGATCACCAAGGCGATCTACTCGCTGCTCAGCACTCTCGGCAACGGCACCGAGCTCGCCGCCGCACTCGGCGTGTGGTCGATGGTGTTTCTCTCCGTCGCCATCATGGGCGCCGCCATCCTCGGCGGGAAACGCGGCGGATTGTTCAAAGTGTGAGCCATGGAAGCACTTGCGGGACCGCTCCCGCAATGGTACGAACTCCCACCATGAAGCTCCCGCTCGTTTGCCCGCTGATCGCCACGGCCCTGTTTCCCATCCTTGCCCATGCGGCGGAGAAGGAGCTGAAACCCATCGTCGCCGTCTATGATCTGGAAGGTCTTGTTTCCGAATCCGGGCAGGCGGAAGCATCCCTCTTCGGACTCGAAATGGATGCCTCGCGTCCTCTAACGATGTTGGATCTGACCCGCAGCCTGGACAAGGCGGCGGCGGATGATGCGGTGAAAGCCGTGGTCTTGGATGCGGACGGGGCGGGACTCGATTTCTCACAGATCCAGGAAATCCGCCGCCAGCTCATGGCGCTGCGCGAGGCCGGCAAGGATGTCTGGATGTACACCGAGCATCTATCAAACGGCACCGCCCTGCTGGGCAGCGCGGCCAACCACTTCACCCTGATGCCGGAAGCCGAGTGCTCGTTTCACGGCATCCATGCCGAATCGATGTACTTCAAGGGCCTGCTCGACAAGATCGGCGTGCGCGCGGAAGTCATCCACATCGGAGATTTCAAAAGCTTCGGCGAAACCTTCTATCGAACGGGGCCGAGCGACGAGGCGAAGCAGCAGGAAGAGCAACTCATCCATTCGATCTACGACCAGGTCGTCGCGGAGGTGGCGGCGGGTCGCAAACTGGAACCGGCGAAGGTCAAGGCCATCATCGACAACGGCGCGCTCAACGCCACCAAGATGAGTGCGGCGGGCATCGCGGACCACCTGATGCACCGCACGGACTTCGTGAAAAAGCTGCGCGAGACTTATGGCAAGGATGCGACATTCGACCGCAACTATGAACTGCCCGATCTCGAAGGACCCGAGATCACCGGCATCATGGATCTTTTTAAACTGATGTTCAACCAATCGGATTTGGCGCGCTCCCGCAAGGATTTCGTGGCGGTGGTGGCGCTCGATGGAGACATCACGGAGGAGTCCGTGGCACCCGTGCGGAGCCAGATTCTCAAGCTGGCAAAGGACGCCAAGGCCAAGGCGCTGGTGCTGCGTGTCAACTCTCCCGGCGGCTCGGCTCTCGCCAGCGAGGTGTTGTGGGAAGCAACCGACGAGTGGAAGGCCACCGGCAAACCCTTCGTCGTTTCCATGGGCGGCGTCGCCGCAAGTGGCGGCTACTATGTTTCCAGTGCTGCCGACCGCATTTTTGCCGAAGCGGGAACCATCACCGGCTCGATCGGTGTGGTTGGCATGAAATTCGTGGTCGGCGGGGCGCTGGACAAGCTCGGCATTTCCACCCACACCATCCAGCGCGGCAAGAACGCGGGTGCCATGACCATGACGCGCGGCTTCTCCGACGAAGAGGCGAAGCTGGTTAGAGACTCGATGGCGGAAGTTTATGCCACCTTCAAAAAGCGGGTGACCGACGGACGCGGCAAAGCATTGAAAGGCGAACTCGAACCACTCGCCGGAGGTCGGGTTTACAGCGGGAAACAGGCGCTTGAAATCGGCTTGATCGATGAGATCGGCGGCCTGCACGAGGCCGTCGCCCATGTCACGCGCGAGGCGAAGTTAGAGAACCCCGAGGTCAGGCTGGTGCCCGAACCCAAGAGCGGACTCGAAGGACTTTTCGCACAACCCGACAAGATGAAAGACGACGAAGTCATCCGCGCGTCAGTGGCGCCAAGCGCTGCCACCAGACTGCAAGCCGCGATGCTCCGCGCCGGAGTGACGGAAACCCTGCCGGAGCCCGCAAGATCCGCGGTTTCGCGCCTCGCCTCGCGGGTGGCCGCCTTTCAGAAAACCCAAATCCTTCTGATCGGCCCGGATTTCAATCTGAAGTGAGGCTCGGCGGGAGTTGCGGCAATCAAAGCTTCTCCACCTCCACGCACACCTCCATCCGGCAGTGTCCGGTGCCTTGGTAGCTTCCCACCACCGGCGCGACATCGTCGTAATCCCGACCCACCGCGATTTTCACATAGCGTTCATCCGCCAAGGTGTTGTTGGTCGGATCGAAGCCGATCCAGCCCGCATCTGGCAGATAGACCTCGCACCAGGCATGGGAGGCCTGCGCTCCGACCAATGAATCCCGCGGCCCGTTGTAAAGATAGCCGGATGCATAACGCGCCGCCACCCCCACCGAACGGCACATGCCGAGCATCACGTGCGTGAAATCCTGGCAGACGCCACATTTCATTCCAAAGGTTTCCTCAAGCGGGGTGTTCACCCCCGTCGCCCCCGGCGCATAGCGGAACTCCCGGTGAATCCATTCCATCATGGCGCACGCCTGTCCGTAGATCGATGGCATTCCGGAAACAAGATCGACCGACTGCCGCCAGATCTCCGGCGAGATCGAGACCCGGTTGCTCTCCTGCACATAGGGCCAGATTCGCTCGCGGACGGACGACTCCTGATAGTCCTTCAGAGTGGCCGAGCGACTCGCATCCGAAATATCGAGCGCCAGATTGTGAACCCGGATCCGGCTCTCGATTTCCAGCTTGGCGTGGGGTTCCGGCAACTCGAAGTGATGACTGATGTTCTGAAACAAGTCCGTGAAACGGCGCAACCGCGTGGCGGGAATCACCCGGATCAGCGTGGACAGGGTTTTCTGATAGGGAAACGTCCGCGGCTCTAGGTGCAGCGTGTTCAGACTGAGAATCACCGGCGCTCCATAGCGAAAGGTCGTCCGGTGCAATACCGAAAGTCGCGCTCCCCCTGAGGCAGTGTTTGCTTCGGACTCCCCGCTCACTGCTGCTGCTGTTGTTGTTGTTGCATCTGCCATGCTGCCAAGGCCGAGGGTGACCGGGATCCATCCACATCGCAAAGCTCAATCCGCTCCGGCATCAAAACATAGCTTTCAAAAATCGCCTCGCCGATCCGGTTGAACCTTCCCTGAAGCGAATCGAGATATTCGTGAAGCCCGCCGGCAAACGCGTCTTCAGTGGATCCGAAATTGAGATCCGCCAGCAAGCGTCCGGTCTCGCGCTCCGCATCGTTGGAAAACGTGCCGCGCGGGGTGCCGGAAATCCGGTGCAGGCTGACATCCGCCTTCTCGATGCAAAAGCGCACGGAGCGGGGGAAATCCTTCGAAAACACCAGGAAATCGACCACCCCCCGGGCATGGATGCCGCCTTTGAAGGCACGGAACGCGCCCAGCGCGCCGCAGGAGCGCAGAATCGCCGTCCAATGAAGAATCCCCGGCGCCGCCATCTCCACTCCTTCCGCTCCACCCGGCAGATAACTCGCCACATCGAGAAATCGCGTGGTCTTGTCCGCACGTTCGAGATGCCTCCCGAGATCCATGAAATCCCACGCCTCGTTGCGGGATATCGTGGACGATGCGATGCCAAGGAAGGTCTCGGCCGAGCGCCGGATGTTTGCGTAATAGCGCGGCGGATCGGATGCGATCAACCGGTTGGCCTCCTCGGAGCGGGTGAACAGATAGAGCGCGTTGATTTCCTCCCACAGCTCGTCGGACAACTGGTCCCGCACCGTCCGGGCGTTCTCGCGGGCCAGCCCGATGCAGGATGTGATGCTGTTAGAATTGCGCAGGTCGTCGGTGAGGAAACGGATCACCTCCGCGCTGCCGGCCTTGTCATAGAGCGAGCTGAAAACCTCGTCGTCGCCCGTGCTGAGAATGATCGGCTGCCAGAACCCGCGCAGCCGTTCGCTGTCGAGCCGCTCGGAATCCAGCAGCAACTGCTGGATCACATCGATCAGGCGCGCGAGATTGTCGGCCCGCTCGACATAGCGGACCATCCAGTAGAAGGTATTGGCGACACGGGAAAGCATGGCGGTTTCAATGGCGGAGAACCCAGGTGTCCTTGCTCCCTCCGCCCTGGGAGGAGTTGACGATGAGCGAGTCTTTGGTGAGGGCCACGCGGGTCAGCCCGCCGGGAACGATTTTCACCTCATTACCATAAATGATATACGGCCGCAGATCGATGTGCCGGCCTTCCATCGCCCCGTCGCACCACGTCGGCGAGCGCGAGAGCGCAACGATCGGCTGCGCGATGTAGTTCCGCGGATCCGCCAGAATCCTTTCGCGAAATGTGGCGATCTGGTCCCTGCTCGCCGTCGGTCCCATCAGCATGCCGTAGCCGCCGGATTCGTTGGCCGCCTTGACCACCAGTTCCGGCAGGTGGCCGAGGATGAATTTCAAATCCGCCTCCTCGGACGCCAGATAAGTCGGCACGTTCGGCAGGATCGGTTTCTGGCCGAGGTAATACTCGATCATCCGCGGCACGAAGTAATAGATCACCTTGTCATCGGCCACGCCCGTTCCCACGGCATTGGCGAGCGCCACGTTGCCGGAACAATAGGCGTTCATCAGCCCCGGCACCCCGAGCACCGAGTCTTTCCGAAACACCACCGGATCGATGAAATCGTCGTCGATGCGCCGATAGATCACGTCCACCCGCTTCAAGCCGCGCGTGGTCCGCATGTAAACGAACTTGTCCACCACCACGAGATCGCCGCCTTCCACGATGTCGATGCCCATTTCGCGGGCGAGATAACAATGCTCGAAGTAGGCGCTGTTGTGGCAACCCGGAGTGAGCAGCACGCACACCGGATCCCCGTCGCGGCGCGGTGCGATGTGATGGAGCATGTTGAGGAGGTCGCGCGGATAGGAATCCACCGGCCGCACGCCCATGTCATCAAAAATACCCGGAAACGCCCGTTTCAAGGCGTTGCGGTTTTCCAGGAGATACGAAGCGCCGGACGGGCAGCGGCCGTTGTCCTCCAGCACGAAGTATTGGCCGTCCGCGCCGCGGATCAGGTCGCTGCCGCAAATGTGGATGTAGATATCCGCCGGCACATCCACCCCGCGGAACTCCGGTCGGTAGTGTTTGGCCTGCTCGATATAGGCCCGCGGGATCACCTCGTCCTTGAGGATCCGCTGGTCGTGATAGATGTCATGCAGGAACAGGTTGAGCGCGACGATGCGCTGGGTGAGTCCCGCTTCCAGATGCTCCCACTCGTCGGCCGGCATCACCCGCGGAACCGGATCGAAGGGAAAAATCCGCTCGGTTCCGCGCTTGTCGTGATAGACATTGAAGGTGATGCCCTGACGGAGGAAATAGAGTTCGGAATTCGCCTTGCGGGTGAGGAAGTCCTGCTGCTCGAGCTGGCCGAATCTCCGCAGCAGCGGAGCGCAATGGCCGCGAACGGCGCTATCCGCAGCGAACATCTCGTCGTAAAACTTTCCGGGATCGTAGCCCTTGAACATTTCCATGGGGTTTGTGCCGCCAATTTAGCAGACCGCGGGCCAAGTCCCGGGCGAAGCGCGGAGAAGCAGGGACGTTCCCGTGAGTTCCAGCCAAACGCCGTCCGGAGGCAATGCCCCTGCAACGCAGCGTGAACTCCGCACCACTCCGCAAATCCTGCCATTCATGCCAAGGATTCCGTCCCTGCCCGACTCTCCACTTGAAAACCCCGGATCGCCCGTCTATTTCTCGCTCGGCCGCCGCCACCTTCCTCATTGTCATGAATGCCCTCACCCGTTGCCTCGATTCCTATTGGTCCTCCTCCATCGGGAAAAAGCTCATCGTCGCCCTCACCGGAATTGTTCTGGTCCTTTTCGTGGTGGGGCACCTCGTCGGAAACCTGGCCGTCTTCGCAGGACGGGAGGCGTTCAACGATTACGCTTACTTCCTCCATCACCTGCTCCACGGCGCGGGCATCTGGGTGTTTCGCATCGTGATGCTGGCAATGGTCGGCGCCCACATCGCCGCCACCGTCTCGCTGACCCGCCAGAATCGCGCGGCCCGCAAGGCCTACGAGTGCCAAACCACCATCCAGGCCTCCAAATCGTCGCGCACGATGATCCTTTCCGGCCTGACCATCCTGGCCTTCGTCATCTATCACCTCCTCCATTTCACCGTCCGCGCTGGCAACACCTACGATTCCTACGTTGACCCCGAGCACCTCGCCAAAACCGGCCTCGAACGCCACGACGCATGGAAAATGGTGATCGACGGCTTCAGCCCCGGCTGCTGGTATGTCTCACTCTTCTACGTCATCGCGATGACCCTGCTCTGCTCGCACCTGATGCACGGCGTCGGTTCGATCTTCCAAACGCTGGGTTTCCGCTCCAAAAAAGCCTCCACGCTCATCCGGCAGGTTTCCATCGGCTTAAGCCTCTTCATCTGGGCAGGCTTCGTTTCCATCCCCGTGGCCATTCTCATCGGATGGATTGGAAATTGATTATTGATTATTGTAAATTGGATATTGCGATCATGACACCGGACGAACTCAAGGCGCGCTGCAAGCAGTTTTCATTGCGGGTGATCCACTTGGTGCGCGCCCTCCCTGATGACAAGGTGGGACGCACCATTGCTAACCAGCTCATCCGGTCGGGAACCTCGGTCACGGCCAACTACCGTGCCGCCTGCCTTGCAAAATCCCGCGCCGATTTCGCCTCCAAAGCCGGCACCGCCGCCGAAGAAGCGGACGAATCCGCCCTCTGGATGGAGCTCATCATCGAAGACAGCATTCTTGCTCCGGAAAAAGTCACTCCCCTGTGGCAGGAAGCCACCGAACTCACCGCCATCTTCTGCGCCTCCATCAAAACCAGCCGCCAAAACGCCGATTGAGCCAATCCTCTTCCAATAATCAATCTCCAATCATCAATTTCCAATCCCAAGCGCCATGTCCATCGTCCTCGACAGCAAGATCCCGTCCGGCCCCCTTGAACAGAAGTGGTCCAAACACAAGATGGACTCGAAACTCATCAACCCGGCTAACAAGCGGAAATTCTCCGTCATCGTCGTCGGGTCCGGCCTCGCCGGCGGAGCCGCCGCCGCCTCGCTCGCCGAGCTTGGCTATCAGGTGAAGTGCTTCTGCTATCAGGACAGCCCGCGCCGCGCCCACTCGATCGCCGCGCAGGGCGGCATCAACGCCACCAAGAACTATCAGAACGACGGCGATTCGGTGCGCCGCCTGTTCTATGACACGATCAAAGGCGGCGACTTCCGCGCCCGGGAAGGCAACGTCTATCGCCTTGCGGAGGTTTCCAACTCGATCATCGACCAGTGCGTTGCGCAGGGCGTGCCCTTCGCCCGAGAATACGGCGGCTTGCTCGACAACCGCTCGTTTGGCGGCTCGCAGGTTTCCCGCACCTTCTACGCCCGCGGCCAAACCGGCCAGCAGCTTCTCATCGGCTGTTATCAGGCGCTTGAGAAGGAAATCCACAAGGGCGGCGTGAAGATGTTTGCGCGCACCGAGATGCTCGACCTCGTGCTGGTCAACGGCCACGCCAAGGGCATCGTCACGCGCGATCTCACCAACGGCAAGATCAGCACCCATGCGGCGGACGCCGTGATTCTCGCCACCGGTGGCTATGGCAATGTCTTTTTCCTCTCCACCAACGCGATGGGCTGCAACGTCACCGCCGCCTGGCGCGCCGCCAGACGCGGCGCCCTCTTCGCCAACCCCTGCTACACCCAGATCCACCCGACCTGCATCCCGGTCAGCGGAGATTACCAATCCAAACTCACCCTGATGTCCGAGTCGCTCCGCAACGACGGCCGCATCTGGGTGCCGAAATCCAAGGAGGCCGCCGCAAAACTCCGCAACAAGCAGATCAGCCCCAACGACGTGCCCGAAGACCAGCGCGACTACTTTCTGGAGCGCAAATACCCGTCGTTCGGCAATCTCTCGCCGCGCGATATTTCCTCCCGCGCAGCCAAGGAAGTCTGCGATGACGGCCGCGGCGTGGCACCCACCGGACTCGGCGTCTATCTGGATTTCCGCGACGCCACCGAGCGCCTCGGCGAGGCCACCATCCGCTCCCGCTACGGCAACCTGTTCCAAATGTATGAGAAGATCGCCGGCGAAGACCCCTACAAGGGCCCGATGATGATCTATCCGGCCGTTCACTACACCATGGGCGGCCTGTGGGTGGACTACAACCTGATGTCCAACGTTCCCGGCCTCCATGTATTAGGCGAGGCTAACTTCTCCGACCACGGCGCGAACCGCCTCGGCGCGTCCGCCCTGATGCAGGGGCTGGCCGATGGTTATTTCGTCATTCCCACCACCATCGCGAACTATCTCGTCACCCAGAAACCCGGCACCGTCACCACCGACATGCCCGAGTTCAAACAAACCGAAACGGAAACCCGCGAGCGCATTTCCAAAATGTTTACGATTCAGGGCAAGCGCACTGTCGATTCCTTCCACCGCGAACTCGGCATGACCATGTGGGACAAATGCGGCATGGCCCGTTCCCGCGAGGGTCTCACCGAAGCGCTGGAGAAAATCCCGCAAATCCGCGAGGAATTCTGGAACAACGTGCTCATCCCCGGCTCCGGAGAAAGCGTCAACATGGAACTCGAAAAGGCCGGCCGCGTCGCCGACTTCCTCGAATTCGGCGAGATGATGTGTTACGACGCCCTCGAACGCGAGGAATCCTGCGGCGGTCACTTCCGCACCGAACATCAGTTCTTCGAAAACGACCCGGAAGTCATCGCCGGCAGCACCCAGGCCGGTGAGGCGAAACGCCATGACGACCAGTTCTCACACGTCGCTTGCTGGGAATACCAAGGCGATAGCCCGCCGGTGCTGCACAAGGAACCGCTCGTTTATGAAGACGTGCATGTTTCCATCCGCAGCTACGCGTAACATCGCTCACCGGGTGGCGGTTGGAAGTCTGATTGCAGGCGGACTGCAGACTGTTCAGCGTGAGGGGATAATAGGCCGGAGTCGTGCCCTCCTTCTCCATTAGGCAGCCCAGCACGCGGCACTCCGCGAACGTGAGCTGGATCTCGGGGAAATAGCGTCGTGGTTCTTCCATGGCTGGTGTGGGTTCGTGGTTCCTCGAGAAGCATCGCCGGGAAAACCCGCGCCTTCAGGCACCGAGATTCGGGTCGTAGTCCTTGGGCGCCCTAACGATTTTTTCGATGCCGTGTTTGGTCACCAGATTGCCGCCCGACGAGCGGCCCTTGATGCCGTAGTCCGCGAAGTGGACCTTGATGATCAAATTGCGCATCCGCAGGGCGGCCTTGAGGTGGACCAACAACATCTGCGCCGAGCTTTCCTCGTTGGTCTTGTGAACGGCGAAATACAGCACCCGGGTGCCGGGCGTGCCTTTGGTGAGATCATATTCCTTGTCGCGGGTGACTCCGCCGACGGTGAACCGTTTCGCAAGGATCGCCCCGTCGCGGCCGTCCCGATAGATCGTCGAGTAGATCAGGTCCTCATCCTTGCGGAAGATGGAGACCCGCAGCGGCCTCTGGCCGACGAAGACCTTCTCCGCCACCTTCACGACCCGCATCTTCCCGTCCTGCGTGAAGGAAATGATGTCGTCGATGGTCGAGCATTTTTCGACCGGCTCGCCGTCCTTCTTGAGTCCGTATCCGGCAAAACCGTTTTTCGTATCCAGATAGAGCGTCTCGGTGGCGGCGACGACCTGCATCCGGTCCACGCGATCGAACGAGGCGATTTCGGTCCGGCGCTCGCGGCCCTTGCCATATTTTTTCCCGAGCTCCTCATACCAGCGGATGGCGAATTTGGTGAGGTTGCGAAGGTTTTTCTCGGTCTCGTCGATGGTTTTTTCGAGGCCTTTGATTTCCTCGTCGGCCTTGAACGAGTCGAATTTTGAAATGCGCTTGATCTTAATTTCCGTTAGACGGGCCAAGTCCTCTGCGGTGACCTCGCGTTTGAGGAGTTTCTTGAAGGGTTTGAGTCCGTCGTCGATGGCCTTGAGCACGGCCTCCCAGGTTTCGCACTCCTCGATGTCCCGATAGATGCGGTTTTCGATGAAGATTTTTTCCAACGAACTGAAGTGCCACTTCTCTGCCAGTTCGCCAAGTTTGATCTCCAGCTCGGTCCCGAGCAGTTCCTTGGTCCGCTGAGCGGTGCGGCGGAGAATATCCGAGACGCCGAGAAACTGCGGCTTGCCATCGACGATGACGCAACCGTTCGGCGAGATTGGCAGCTCGCAATCGGAGAACGCGAACAGCGCGTTGCGCGTCTGCTCGGGATCCGCGCCGGGCGGCAGGTGGACGAGGATATCGGCATTGGCGGCGGTGTTGTCCTCGATCTTGGCGATCTTGATCTTGCCCTTGTCGGCCGCGGCGACGATCGACTCCATCAGCGCGCCGGTGGTGGTGCCGAAGGGGATTTCCGTGATGCGCAGCATGCCTTTTTTCTCGAGCGAGATCCGCGCCCGGACCCGCACCTTGCCGCCGCGCAGTCCGTCCCGGTATTCGGAGGCGTCCATGATGCCGCCGGTCGGGAAATCCGGCAGCAGCGTGAACGACTCGCCGCGCAACACGGCGATGGAGGCCTCGATCAGTTCCATGAAATTGTGCGGCAATACCTTGCAGGCCAGGCCCACGGCGATGCCCTCGACGCCTTGGGCGAGCAGCAACGGGAATTTCACCGGCAGGGTGTCCGGCTCCTTCCGCCGGCCGTCGTAACTCGCCAGCCAGTGGGTGGTTTTCGGGTTGAACACGACGTCGATGGCGAACTTGGTCAGCCGGGCCTCGATGTAACGGGGGGCGGCCGCGCCGTCGCCGGTGAGCGTGTTGCCCCAGTTGCCCTGGGTGTCGATGAGCAGTTCCTTCTGCCCGAGTCCCACCATGGCGGCCCCGATCGACTGGTCGCCGTGCGGGTGGTAATTCATCGTGTTGCCGACGATTCCGGCCACCTTGTTGTAGCGGCCGTCGTCCAGCTCATCCATGGCATGGAGAATCCGGCGCTGCACGGGTTTCAGCCCGTCATAAAGGTGCGGCACCGCCCGCTCGAGGATCACGTAGCTGGCATAATCGAGGAAATAGTCGGAATACATCGCGCCAAGCGAGGCATGTTGGTCCGGATCGTGAGTCATCGTGAGCGGATGCTTAATGGGCCGGCGGCGCGGGTGCAAGCCAGACCTAGAAGGACTTTCCCAAACCTTCCCAACTCATGAAAACCGTGCTTGGTCTTGCAATTGGTCTCAACCTGATTGCCACCGCCTTCTACCGCGATTTGCTCCCGGAGCGCCGGTTAGGAACCCTCCCGGCTTCCGATTCCTCCGTCCATGGTTTCCGGGTGGGATCAACTGCCCCTGTTATAGGATCGTTACGGGGATTACTACTTTTTCCTCGCCCATCAGATACAGTCTATCCCTCCTCCCGCTGAAAATTCCTCGCTTGGTCCCAAGGATGCTGCGAAGTTCGCCGATCTGGAAACCCGTTTCCCTGCAATGAACCAAGCCGTCGAAGTCTACGTAGGCCTTGGCGCACACGACGATTTCGACTCATGCCCAATCAATGCCGAAGGTGCTGCGAAAGCCATCCGTCTATCTGGAACGCAGCGCTCCGCGGATTTCGCGGGGAAAGCCAAGCCCTCAAAACGATCAACCGCAGACCGGAAAGCCGGACTGCGGTTGTTGAATTGATTGGAGAAGCCGGGCTTATTCAGCCGGAGGAGCTTCAGGTTTGGCCGGACCCCCAGGACCGCCAGGACCCCCAGGGCCGCGTTTGCCTCCCGGACCTCCCGGACCTCCCGGGCCTCCCGGGCCTCCCGGGCCTCTGGGAGGTCTTGGCATTTTGGCTTTTTCTTCGTCGCTCAGCACGCCGTCGCCGTCCGTGTCGTATTTTTTGATCATTTCGGCCTTGCGGTCTTCCATCATCTTGGTCTTTTCCGCTTCATCAAACGTGCCGTCGCCATTCGCGTCATACTTGGCGAGCATCGCTTTCTTCCGCTCTTCCATTTTGGCCTGCATGGCTTCGTGCAGGGTCTTGCGCTCGGCTTCAGAGAGTTTGCCATCGCCGTCAACGTCGTATTCCTTCAGCACCTCGGCGGGAGGCGGACCATGGGGACGGTCAGGACGGTCAGGGCGTGCGGGGCGCTGTTTTTCGTCTTGAGCGGTCGCAAACAGGCAAGTGCCAGCCAGAGCGCCCAAGGTGATCAATCGGGTGGTTTTCATGATTCGTTATGGTTTGGATGTGGGAGACCTACCAACGGTCTCATCGCGGCATGGAACCCGCGCTACAAAAAAAGGTTGCGCGGCGCTTGCCGGAATGAGTTGCCACGTCCGCCAAGGCCGTCTTGGATTCCAATGCAAATGGCCGCCACCCCGACGCCTCCCGCCACCTCCAAAGCGATCGTCTTCGCGCGGCGGTCCGCCAGCACGGTCGCTCTCTGGGGCTTGGTTTCGGGCATTTTCATCAGCCGTTGGTCGTGGGCCTGCCTTGGGCTCATCGGCGTGCTCGCGGTCATTGCGACTGTCGAATATTTCCGCATGCTCCGTGCGGCGGAAGTGCGGTGTTTTCCGCGCTTCGGGATTCTCCTCGCACTCGGTTATTGCGGCACCCTGCATGCTTACTTCATCAAGGGACTGGCGCCCCATCCGGACCTCGACGCGCTAACCCTCTTCATCGCCATCGCCGGGGCTTTCACGCTGCAACTCCGGCATGAAATCCGCGGCGTCGAATCCCTGCTGGCGGTGGCGGCCAATGTTCTGGGCTTCATCTACATCGCGTTTCTTTTCAACTTCGCGGCCCGCATCACCTTCATGGTTCCCGGCTGGAATGCCAGTCCCGGCACCGTCGCCGAACCCGGCGCCTTTCTGCTGCTCTGGCTGCTGGCGGTTACCAAGTTCACCGACATGGGGGCCTACGTGACCGGTTCGTTGATCGGCCGCCGCAAGATGATCCCCCACGTCAGCCCCGGAAAAACCTGGGAGGGCCTCGGCGGAGCCCTGATCTTCTCACAACTCGCCGGCTGCGGGCTATACGCGGCCTTTCCCACCCAGCTTGAAGTGTTCGGAAACTACGGCCACGTGATCGCCCTCGGGTTTCTGCTAGCCCTGCTCGCGGTGGTCGGCGACCTCGCGGAAAGCATCGTCAAACGCGCCCTCCACGCCAAGGATTCCGGACGCATGCTGCCGGGCATCGGCGGCTCGCTCGACCTGATCGACAGTATCTGCTTCACCGCGCCCGCGCTGTATTTCTATCTGAAATGGTTGCTGCTTCCCACCGCATGAGCGCTCTCCGCAAACGCCGCGTCGTATTGTTAGGATCCACCGGCTCCATCGGCACCTCCACCCTCAAGGTCGCCCGCGAACTGCCCGGACAGATCGAAATTATCGCCCTCGCGGCATCCTCCAATATCGAAAAACTCGCCGCGCAGGCCCGTGAAACCGGGGTCCGCCATGTCGCGATCCACGATGCTTCCAAAGAAGCCGCACTGCGGGCGTTGCTGCCGGCAAAGGTCACCATTCACACCGGTGCCGCCGGACTCACTGAAATCGCCACGCTGGCCGAGGCCGACATCGTGCTCATCGCTATCGTTGGCACCGCCGGCCTGCATCCGGCGCTCGCGGCGATCGAAGCTGGCAAGGACCTTGCCATCGCCTCCAAGGAAATCCTAGTGATGGCCGGCGAAATTATCACCTCCGCAGCGCGCCGCAACGGCGTGAATCTCCTGCCGGTGGACAGCGAACACAACGCGATTTTCCAATGCCTCGACGGCCACCGCGATGGCGAGGCCGGGGTCTCCCGGCTCATCCTAACGGCTTCCGGCGGCCCTTTCCGCACTCTGCCCGCAGACCAGCTCACAAACGTCACTCCGCGGCAGGCGCTGAATCACCCGACTTGGGACATGGGCCCGAAAATCACCATCGATTCCGCCACGCTTTTTAACAAGGGCCTCGAAATGATCGAAGCCCGCTGGCTTTTCAACATCGGCATGGAGCGCATCGACGTGGTGGTCCATCCCCAGAGCATCATCCACTCGATGGTTGAGTTCACCGATGGTTCGGTGCTCGCGCAACTCAGCCGCACCGACATGTGTTTTCCGATTCAATATGCGCTCACTTGGCCGAGCCGGGTCCGTGGCACATTGAAACCGCTGGATTTTCCGGCCCTGGCCAAACTTGAATTTGAAGCCCCGCGCGATGCGGATTTTCCGGCCCTCGGGCTGGCTCGGAGGGCTGGCTTGGCAGGCGGCACCCTGCCCGCGGTTTTCAATGCCGCCAACGAAGTCGCCGTCGAGGCCTTTCGCGCCAGCCAAATCCCCTTCCCCGGCATCTGGCAATGCGTCGCCGCCGTCATGGACGGACACCACCTCCAGCCATCGTCAAGCCTGGAAGCCGTGGTGTCCGCCGATCAATGGGCGCGCCAAGCCGCGGCGGAGTGGTTGCCAAATCCCTGACCTAGCTTCTGACCTCTGACCTCTGTCCTGTTGCTTCCCACCCCGGCATTTTCGGATTCCATCCGCCCGCCCGCAACGATTAACCTCCCCTCATGAACCGCCTGAGCCGCCGCATCGCCGTTGTGTTTCTGCTGGCCGCCGCAAGCGCCGCGGCCTCGCCCGCCGATGCCCAGCAGATTCAGAAAAAATGGCAGGTCGCCATCGATCAATGGACCGTGGAAAGCCGCGCGGCGGCCACCCCCGAAGCAAGGGCCAAAATCTCAAGCCGCCGCCCGGATCCCACTCTCTTTGCCACACAAATGTGGGAAGCGATCGGCTCCGAACTTGACGAGGAATGGTCGATCGAACCCGCCGCATGGTTCCTGCGAATCGCGCCCGGTTTACTCATGACCCGCGCCGATGGCTCGACCACGCCCGCTTTTGCCAAGGAAATCGAGGCCATCCGGAAAGCCGTCGAAACCCGCCATTTCAAGAGCCTAAAGCTGATCCCGATGTGCATGGCCTTGGTCACCACCCAAGATCCCCGTTCTCTTGCAGTGCTCGAAAAAATCCAAGCCAAACACCCGGACAAAAAGACCCAAGGCGTCGCCGCTCTTGCCGCCGCCATGATTCTCAAGACCCTCGGTGACGACAAGGAACTCATGCGCAAACGCCTGACCTATCTGCGCAAGGCGATCATCGAGAGTTCCGAAATCGATCTCGAGGGCATCACGGTGGCCAAGCTGGCCGAGGACGAACTTTACATCATCCGCTTCCTCTCCAAAGGCCGGGTGGCACCCGATCTCAGCGGACTCGATTCCACCGGACAGCCGCTCAAACTCTCCGCTCACAAAGGAAAAGTCATCGTCCTCCTGTTCTGGGGAAGCGCGATTCAGGACGCTGCCAAAGTGGTGCAAATCACCGCGGAAATGGTCAAAAAATTCCACGGCCGGCCTTTCACGGTGATCGGAGTGAACCACGATCCTCTCGAAAAACTGCGCGCCTTGCAAGCCGACGGCACGGTCACCTGGCAGAACTTCTCCGATCCGGATAACCAACTCGCCGGAGAATTCCGCGTCGGCTCCTGGCCGCTGGTTTACGTGCTCGATGGCGAACGCAAAATCCACTACGCCGGGGCCTTGGGTTCCTTCGCCGAATTAACCGCCGAAGCCCTACTCAGCGAGATCAAACCCTCCGCAAGCGAGTGACCGGAACGGCGCCCCCCCTACGCGGTAAGGAACGACGCTCTTCCCAGCGCCCGTTCTAATCGGCATCACTTTGGTCGGCATCGTCGCCGGGGCACTGGGCAGCGGTTTGCTGCTCGGGGTTGTCATTGCGTCAGGAAAGGTCAATGATGTGGTCAGAATTTGCGGATAGGATGTCCGCACTCCTTGCTTTACCTTCATTCACCACCATGGCTGACAAAACGCTTTTCGAAAAAATCTGCGCCAAGGAAATCCCGGCGAGCCTCGTCCACGAGGACGAACAATGCGTGGCGTTCCACGATATTTCCCCCCAGGCGCCGCTTCACATCCTGATCGTGCCACGCAAGCCCATCACGCGCATTGGCTTGGCGGAGGCTGGCGACGAATCGGTGCTCGGCCATCTGCTGCTCACCGCCGCGGATGTCGCCCGCCGCCAAGGTGTCGCGGACTCCGGCTACCGACTGGTGATCAACAACGGCCGCGACGGCGGCGAAGCCGTCCCACATCTGCATGTCCACCTGCTAGGCGGACGAACCCTCGACTGGCCACCCGGCTGAATCCCCCATGATGAAACAAAAACTTCGCTGTTTCTTCGCCAGCCTGCTGGCCGCCGCCTCCTCCCACGCGCGCAACCCGGAAACCCTCCAGCTTCGCAGCCTCGGAACCGCCCCACCAAACCCCACCCGTCGGGTGGTGTTGGTGCATGGGTTTCTGGAAACCGGCTCGGCTTTCAGGATACTGCAAAAACGCTTGGAAAAACTCGGCGTCGAGTGCCTGATTCCCAAACTCAATCCCAGCGACGGACGCGGCGGCTTGGAAGGTCTCGCGGAGCGTCTCAAGCGGGACATCGACTCAAACTACGGACCCGAGCAACCGATTTGCATCATCGCTTTCAGCATGGGCGGCATCGTCAGCCGCCATTATCTTCAAACTCTAGGCGGTGCCTCACGCTGTCAGAAACTGTTCACCATTTCCTCCCCGCACCACGGCACGCAGGCCGCCTGGATCTATCCGACCAAGGGTGCCGGACAAATGCGTCCCGGCAGCCAATTCCTCGCCGATCTGGCGGAATCCCAAGGCCGTCTCGGGGAAATGCCAGTGGTTTCCTACCGCACGCCGATGGATCTCATCATCCTGCCGCCGGTGAGTTCGGTGTGGGACCGCGCCGTCAATCTGGAATACCCGGTGCTGTTGCACCCGCTGATGCTCACCTCTGATGCGCTGCTCGCGGACCTCGAACGGCGCCTGCTGGAGTGATTCGGTAACAATCCCAGCGGCGCGGGATCACTGGTTAGGCTTGACGTGCCCGAGAACCTCAACTTTGACCGGAGCCACGCCACGCTGCCGGAAACCCAGACGTTCCGCGCAACCAATGGTCAGATCGATAATCCGTCCGCGGACGTAGGGACCGCGATCGGTGATCGTCACCACTTCAGACTTTCCGTTGGACTGGTTGGTCACGCGCACCTGGGTTCCCATCGGAAGCGTCTTGTGGGCGGCGGTGGCGGCCTCATTCGAAAGCCGCTGACCACTTGCCGTGCGGGTCCCGGAGTTCGTCCGGACCGAATACCACGAGGCCTTGCCATGTTGGATGGCCTGCACGGCCATGTCAGAAGCGGCAAGCTGGCTGGGTTTCGTATTCCCTGTGGCAGTGCAACTGGGAAAAAGAACGACCCCGGCGATTGCCAAGGTCAGGGATTTGATGTTCGGGGGGAGTTTCATCATTCTTGTCGTTTGGAGTCGGTGCATAGGCGGTTGCTTCGTACCGGGGCCTTCCATCATAAGCCCCTCAAAATGAGGAATCAAGACAAAACTGCTGGTTCAACTCGGCCATGGCATCGGTTCGGGGACGCGCCCAGAAGCGGGACACCGGCCCGAAGCGCAAGCAGGAATCGCATGATTTTGCCCCAATGGGATCCACCCCTACCAGCTTGGCCTGGATTTGGAAATCCTCCGTATCCGCATCACAACCAGCGTCAGAGGTCGCCAGGGAACCACCGCCGCCCGGCCCTGCGCTTGCCGCAAAATACCGTGACCGGGCCTTGTCCACCGTCAGACGGGTTTCTCTTTCCCTCCACACTCCAGACATCATGGATTTCCTTCACCCATGGAATGCCAACTGCTTCATTGCGATCCATGTTTCGATCCAAATCATTGAAAACGAGTCACTGCGTGTTGGCTTTGAGTGCCCTTGGGGTGTTGGTTTGCCAAGCTCAGGAGGCCCATCCCACAGTGGATTCCGGTCACACGGCATGGCTCCTGACCGCCACGGCATTAGTATTATTCATGAGCATGCCGGGCCTGGCACTGTTTTACGGGGGGCTGGTCCGGGGGCGCAACGTGCTATCGGTGATGGCTCAATGCGCCGGCATCGCCTGCATGGCGTCGCTGCTGTGGGTCGCGGGGCTATACAGCCTCGCGTTCAAGGGTGACGGCGGCTGGATCGGCAATCTGGACGCGGTTTTCCTCAAGGGGATCACCACGGCCACCGTCGCGCCGAACACTCAGTTGCCGGAGACCCTGTTCGTGATGTTCCAGATGACCTTTGCGATCATCACGCCAGCGCTCTATGTCGGGGCGGTGGTGGAGCGGATGAAATTCGGAGCCATCATGATGTTTTCCGCCTTGTGGCTGGTGTTCGTTTACACGCCGGTGGCCCACTGGGTGTGGGGCGGCGGCTGGTTGCAGGACATGGGAATCAAGGACCTCGCCGGCGGCATCGTGGTCCACGCCACCGCCGGGGTGACCGCCCTGGTGCTGGCGATTCTGCTGGGAAAACGCCGCGGTTTCCCCGAGCACCCGCACCCGCCCCACAATCCCGGCATGGTGTTCGTGGGTGCAGCGATGCTGTGGGTCGGCTGGTTCGGCTTCAACGCGGGCAGCCAGCTCACGGCCGGCGGCGGCGCCGGCATGACGCTGCTGGTGACCCATCTATCCGCCAGCGCCGCGGCAATGGTCTGGTGCCTGCTGGAACGCATCCGCAATGGCAAGGCCGGCTTGATCGGCATGGTCACCGGCCTCGTCGCCGGCCTGGCCACCATCACCCCCGCAGCGGGCGATGTCGGTCCGCTGGGAGCCATCGTCATCGGCTCGCTGGCGGCGCTGGTCTGTTATTTTTCGGTCAGCCTGATCCGCGAGAAACTGCACATCGACGATTCGCTCGACGTGTTCGCCGTCCATGGCGTGGGCGGCATCCTTGGCACGCTGCTGCTGGCGTTTTTCGGCCAATCCTCGCTTGGCGGCCTGGGCTCGGTGAAGGCGATCGGCACTCAGTTAGGAATCCAGGCCACCGGGCTTGCGGTCGTCATCATCTGGTCGGCGGTGGCCACCGTGGCAATCGCGCTGTTGGTCAAGGCAACCTTGGGCCTGCGGGTGCGCGAGGAACAGGAATACGAAGGCATGGACCGTTCGGAACACGGCGAGAACGCCTATCCGATGGAACCCTGAGTGGCTTGTGCGGGCAATCCGCGAAGGATCCTCACAATCCGGCGCTCCGCGCCTAATGAAGCAGCCGCGCCCGATCCAACCTTCTTTTGACCTCTCCGTCCGTGGTCTGGGAGAAATCCTGATACCATTGACCCACCGCGCGGAAATACACCGGCTGGATGAGCGTGACGAGTTCGTCGGCCAGGGGCTCGATCATCTCACAGGAATCCGTGGCGGCGGTCGGCACGGCCACCACGATGCGTGCCGGCCCCTGCTGGCGGAGCGCCAGCAGGGGCCGCGCGCATGGTGAAACCTGTGGCGATGCCATCATCCACCAGAATGACGGTCTTGTCCCTGACTTCCGGAGCACCGGTGTGGCCGCGAAAGGCCATCTCCCGGCGCTGCAACTCTTCCAACTCCCTGGCGGCGGCCCGCTCGATTTACGCAGGCGGAATGTGCGATCCCCGCACAGCGTCCTCGTTGATCACCCGGATGCCGCCACTTGCCATGGCACCCATGGCAAGCTCCTCCCAGCCCGGCATGCCGAGCTTGCTCACCACGATCACATCAAGCGGCGCGTGAAGTTCCTTCGCCACTTCATACGCGACGGGAACGCCGCCGCGTGGCAGTCCAAGCACGATCACGTCGTTGCGGTTCGCATACCTGGCGAGGGCCTCGGCGAGCAATTGGCCGGCATGCACCCGGTCCCTGAAAATCATTTCCTTCATGTTGCCTCCCCTTTCTCATTTTATGCATCCCATGTCATGGCGATTTGTATGCTCGCTGCCATGGCAATCCGGACCACGCGTTTCCGCCATGGCAGTCGCACGTGAATGGACCGGCCCGCCGCTCCGTGGGAAGCACCCGGGAGCATGTAGTGAATCTACTTATGCCTGGAACGCAGGGCTTCCTACGAACGATGAGGAAGACCACCAATTCACAAAACTCCGATGCCGGGTATGTTGTGAGTGCAATCCAGACATGGAAGCCCTCCCGGGTTTCTGGATTATTCCGGCAGCCCCGCAAAGTCGGCGGGCTGGGCTGGCGGATCATCAACCTACACCGGCGCAGAAAGAACCACCATGAGCCTATTAACCAAATGGAATCCATTGAACAAAACCAACGAACTCGATGTTTGGCGTCCGGCCACGCGTTGGGATCCAGTGCGTGAATTGGAGGAAATGATGCGGGGAATGCAACGCGCCTTCGCCACATGGCCTGCAAGGACGACCGATGAATCCATGACCCTGGCGGAATGGTCGCCCTCGGTGGACATTGGCGAAAATGACAAGGAGTTTCTCGTCAAAGCCGAGCTGCCGGATGTCAAGAAAGAGGACATCAAGGTGAACGTCGAGGACGGCACTCTCTGCATCAGCGGCGAGCGCAGGGCGGTGAAAGAGGAAAAGGACATGAAGTTCCATCGGATCGAACGGACTTACGGCCGCTTCGAACGCTCCTTCAGTCTTCCTGACCAAGCTGACGCGGACAAGATCACCTCGGAATACAAGGAAGGGATCCTCACGGTTCACGTGCCGAAAAATCCGAGCGCGAAACCCGCCTCTCACCTGATTCCAGTGGGTTGATTCAAATTGCGCGGTCACCCTCGTCATAACAACGGTGCGCGCGAAATCCATGGGCGGCCGCCGGTGACAGCGCCGGCGGCCACCTTTTGGTTTTGTTAGCCAGCCGGAGTTTCCGCCGGACTCGCCAGTTCGGCGGGGAGTTTCTGATTGACGAGCGGGCGGGCAAGCATGGTTTCATAACGGTCCATGTAATTTCCAGCCACCTGATCGTGACAGAAATCCCGTTTGCTTTCCAGCATGACCCTTTGGGTTTCGCGTTGGCGGATTTCCCAGGGGAGCGCGAAGAAGTTCATGGCGCGGTCGATCGCCCAGCGGAGCGCGCCCGAATCGTAGTCCTCGAAGGGAAATCCATTTCCCGTGGAAACATCCACATCGAGCGGACGGACCGTGTCATGAATGCCACCCGTGGCACGCGCGACGGCCAGGGTTCCGTAGATGGGTGCGACCATCTGCGGCAGTCCGCAAGGTTCGAACAGGGAAGGCATCACCATGAAGTCCGAGCCGGCGTATGCCAGACGGGAGAGTTTTTCATCGAAGTTCCTCACCGCCACCCGTTGCTGAAGACCGGACTCGTGCACGATCTTGTGAAACCACACTTGATGGGGGCCATCCGCCACCACCACCACCTGCAACCCGCATTTCTGATAGTCCATCAGCGTCCGCTGAAGAATATCGGTGAACACCTGCGGACCCATCTGAACGGGATCCAGACGGGACGGCCAGAAAAAGACCGGCGCCGCCGGATCGACGGCCAGACCCAACTGCTGTTGCAACGCCTGTTTGTTCGCAGCCTTTCCGTTTGCCAGATCCGCAGCACCGTAAATCATGGCAAGCGAGCGATCCGTGGCGGGATCATAGGATGGGTCGGGCGCATTCAGAATGCCCGACGCGCAGCCAGTCGCGAACTTGTTGCGAATCTCGGCCCGCACCGCGTCCGGCACCACCGAGTGGTGGCCAGCAACGATTTCCCGCTGGAATTGCGGACACACCGTATTGATGAAGTGTGCGGAAAAAATCCCGGAAGCAAGCAAGTCGACCGCCAGATCGGACCGGGCTTGTTCATATCCGTTGGAGGGCATGCCGTTGTAAAAAAGGTTCATCCAAAACTCCGCCGCATCAATTCCGGTTTCCTCAATCCGCCTCAGCGGCACTTCGCGGGTGTGGATGCTGTGGATGGTGAACAGACTCTTGATTCCGCGCCGCCGGGCCATCGCTGGAATCAAGCCGGTCATCCAATCGTTGCAATGGATCAGGTCCGGGCACACCATCGGGATGATGTGGTTGATCACCTCGCGCTGGAAGGCAAGGGCGAGGTGCATGGCCTCGTCATGATAGTCGCTATAGACCTGATCCCGATAGTAAAAGATGCGGTCCTGGGCGAGATGAATGCGCCGGTCCGGCAACACCTCGTGGTATTTCCTCAGCTCGTTCTCATGCAGATGGAAGATATTGCCGTTGAACATTTGCCGGTAGTTCGGCAGCGCCACATGCACATCCGCGCCGCGGGCGACCAGCGCGGAAATCAGCGCGGCCGAGACATCCGCCAGACCTCCGGCCTTGGCGGCCACGCATTGCGCCGCGCCGCCCATTCCCTCCGGCAGATAGCTGATTTCCGGAGTAACCAAAAGGATCCGGGGACTCCGGCGTTCAAAGCCACCGTTCATCCGGCTTGGTCTGTTGGAAGTTTCCCGGCGGAAGAGCTGTCCCCGGATTTCCGAATCCCTAGCGGGACCGAACGGCGGTGATCCTGCGGACATGGGGGGCTTGCTGGCATGGGTTCGAATCGATGGCTCCGGCCTTCGAATAGAGTGGACCGGGAGGAACCCTTCCGGATTGCGCTTGCGGCGGGGATGCCGCCGCAAGCGCAGAGTTCCTGAACCGGTGCCAACTTATCCCGGTTCAGACTTTTTCCGGGGGGGGCCGCTCAACCAGGCTGAATCGCATGACGCCACCTGCCCGGGCATCCAAATCCCATGAGGGCGATCGTCGATTCTGCAGGTATTGAAAAACATGGACGTTGGCGGTAAACTCAATCGCAAGATATCTGATTTGGAAAATCCTGTGAATCCGTCAAATCCATCGTTCCTCATAGGGGATTTGAGAAGCCGGGCGTACGGAAACTCTACTAAGTGCCCGCCACCACAGCCAGCCACCTGCGGTCTGCATCTCCATCGGCCCGCAGGCGCTGGATTTCCTGATGAAGCGGCGCGATTCGCTCTTCCTCGGCGTGCCGGTGGTCTGCGTGTATGACACCTACATCGGCAGCGTAGCCTTGGTCCTCCAGTCGGCTCTCATCATCGGCCTCTTCGCCGCCCGCGCTCGCCAGCGAATCGCGGAAAAGGAACCTCTCCATTCGGAATCACGATTCACCGGCGTGTTCGAGGGCAGTCCGGTGTCGATCAGCATCGTCCGCCAGTCGGACAGCCGCGTTCTCGACGTCAACCCGGCATGGGAACGCACGACCCATGTTTCCGGGGACGAAGCGATCGGCAGCACTCACTTGGAAGCGGGTTTTGAATTCGAGAGTTCGTCGAGCGATTGGTTTCTCGAATGCCTTGCAACCGGCAAATGCAGGGAGGACGATCCACCCTGCGGTGGATGTGACGACAGACGCCTGGGTGGATATCTCTGTCAGAGACTCCGGACCCGGCATCCCGCCGAATCTCCTTCCCAAGGTTTTCGAGAATTTCTTCACGACCAAAACCGGCGGGATGGGGCACGGGCTTGCGTTTTCGCGCTCGATCGCTGAAGATGACTGAGGTCATCTGCGCGTGGAGAACACCGAGGATGGCGGCGCCCGGTTTCATTTGATCCCCCCCATGCCATGAGTCGTGAATTGCAAAACCCGCCGGGTGCCGGAACGCCCGCCGTCTATCTGGTGGACGACCACCAGTCGTTGCGCACCTCCCTTACCCGCCTGTTGCAGGCGGCCGGCCACGAGGTCAGAGCTTACGCGTCCGCCGCCGATTTCCTAATGGACCGCAACGGCCCGTTGCGCGGCTGCCTGCTGCTCGATGTGTGGATGCCCGGCGGACCCACCGGACTAGAACTCCACCAGGCGCTCGTCCGGCAAGGGGAAACGCTGCCCGTGATCTTCCTCACCGGCCGCGGTGACATCCCGATGAGCGTGCAAGCGGTCAAGAACGGCGCCTTTGATTTCCTAACCAAGCCGGTGCGGAGCGAGGACTTGTTAAAAACCGTGACCGCCGCGATGGAAAACGAGAAAATCTCGTGGCAGGCGGGCACGCGACACCGGGAACTCGCACGCCGCGAAGCCTCGCTCACTGCCGCCCAACGGGAGGTTTTCCAACGCGTGACCGCAGGCCATCCGAACAAACAAATCGCCGCGGATCTCGGCTGCGCGGAGCGCACGGTCAAGGCCCACCGTTCCCGAGTGATGCTCAAGATGGCGGCCTCATCTCTTCCTGAACTCGTTGGCATGGCTGCGGAAATGCACCGCCCCGCTTCCTGTCACGACGGATGAAGCGCTCTCTTGAACACCTCACCTAAGGGCAGAAAATCCGCCCCAAGAGACCATTTCATAAACCCGCCGGATTGCCCATGCTTCCCGGATGCTCGCCCGCCGTGCCCATATCATTATTCTCGATGACCACCCGGGCATAGGGCAGGCGATCACGCACCTGCTGACGGCCGTCGGTTTTGGAGGCGCGCATGTTTGCCAGCGCGGAAATCGCGTTGGAATCCGTTGCGCTGACGGATGCCGGTGGCCTTGTCCTCGAGATCGAACTTCCCGGCATGTTTGGTCTGGATCTCCATGCCCATCTGGCCACCGTTGGCGGCCATTTTCCGGTCATTTTCATCACAGCGCACGACCGGCCCGTGTTCCGGAAGCGGGCGCAAAGTATCGGAGCCTGTTACCTCACCAAGCCGTTTCCCTCCGTCCAACTGATCGAAGCGGTTCGCCGCCACATCCAGGCCGCATCACATCACTCGCGCTCGCCTCGCCAGCCTTTCCTCTCCCTGAACGCCACACTCAATCCCATGAAAACAACACATCATTACTGGCAGGCACTACTCGTCACCACCGTGGCCCTGGGGGCCTCATCCGCCTTCGCTCAAGAGGGCGCGAAAAAACCGAACATCCTCTGCATCTGGGGCGATGACATCGGCACTTGGAACATCAGCCACAACAACCGCGGCATGATGGGCTACAAAACGCCTAACATCGACCGCGTGGCGAAGGAAGGCGTCGGCTTCACCGACTACTACGCGCAGCAAAGCTGCACGGCGGGTCGCGCGGCGTTCATCAGCGGCTCGGCGCCCGTTCGTTCGGGCATGACCAAAGTCGGCGTGCCCGGCGCGAAGGAAGGCTGGCAGAAGACCGACGTGACCATGGCGACGGTGCTCAAGTCCCGCGGTTATGCCACCGGCCAGTTCGGCAAGAACCACCAGGGCGACCGCGACGAACACCTGCCCACCATGCACGGCTTCGATGAGTTCATGGGCAACCTCTATCACCTCAACGCCGAGGAGGAACCGGAGAATCTCGACTATCCGGGCGATATGAAAATGGCCAACGGCAAGACTTTCCGGGAGCAGTATGGCCCGCGCGGCGTCCTCAAAACCAAGGCTGACGGAAAAGGCGGACAGACCATCGAAAACACCGGCCCGCTCACCAAGAAGCGCATGGAGACCATCGACGAGGAATCCCTCGCGGCGGCCAAGGATTTCATCACCCGCATGAACAAGGAAGGCAAACCCTTCTTCTGCTGGTGGAACGGCACCCGCATGCACTTCCGCACCCACCTCAAGGCAGAGCACAAAGGTATCTCCGGTCAGGACGACTACAGCGACGGCATGGTCGAGCACGACATGCACGTCGGTGAGCTACTCAAGCTCATTGACGAACTCGGCATCGCCGACAACACCATCGTCCAATACTCCACCGACAACGGCCCGCACTACAACACCTGGCCGGACGCCGGCACCACGCCCTTCCGCGGTGAGAAGAACTCGAACTGGGAAGGCGCCTTCCGCGTGCCCTGCTTCATCAAGTGGCCCGGCAAGTTCCCCGCCGGCACCACGCTCAACGGCATCGTTTCCCATGAAGACTGGCTGCCCACCTTCGCCGCCGCCGCCGGCGCGCCGGACATCAAGGAAAAACTCCTCAAGGGCGGAATAGAACTCAACGGACGCACCTACAAGAACCACATCGATGGCTACGATCTCACCGATTACCTCAGCGGCAAAGCGAAGGAATCTCCGCGCAAAGAGTTTATTTATCTAAACGACGGAGCCGAAGTCGTCGCCATCCGTGTCGGCGATTGGAAGGCCACCTATCTGGAAAACCGCGCCGAACAACTCCAGGTCTGGCGCGAGCCCTTCGTCCACCTGCGCCTGCCCTTGCTCTTCAACCTGCGCCGCGATCCCTTCGAGAAGTCCCAGCACAACTCGAACACCTATCACGACTGGATGATCGACCGCGCCTTCGTGCTCGTTCCCTTGCAGGGCGTGGCCAGCAAGTTCCTCATGACCCTGAAGGACTTCCCGCCCAGCCAGACCCCGGGCGACTGGAGCCTCGATTCGCTTGAGAAGCAGATCAAGGGCATGACCACCGCCGGCGAGTAAGCCGACCGTTTTGGCTATGAAACGCGCGGGCCTTCCAGAGATGGACGGCCCGCAATATTTCTCCCCTAACCCAACACCTATCTATACCATGACACTTAAAAACAAACTCATCGCCGAATTTTTCGGCACCTTCTGGCTCGTCTTCGGCGGCTGCGGCAGCGCGGTCCTCGCAGCCATCTACATGGCCGGCCATGACACTCCGGTGAACCTCGGCATTGGCTTCGTCGGCGTCTCGCTCGCCTTCGGTCTCACGGTGATGACCATGGCTTACGCCATCGGCCACATCTCCGGCTGCCATCTCAATCCGGCCGTCACCGTGGGATTGGTCGTCGCTGGCCGTCATTCAAAGTCCGAGATGCTTCCCTACATCGTCGCACAGGTCGTCGGCGGCATCGCCGGTGCGGGTGTGCTCTATCTGATTGCCAGCGGCAAGGCAGAATTCTCCACCGCCGGCGGTTTCGCGTCCAACGGTTTCGGCGAGCACTCTCCCGGCGGCTACACGATGATGGCCGCCTTAATCGCGGAAGTGGTTCTCACGTTCTTCTTTCTAATGATTATTCTAGGTGCCACCGACAAACGGGCTCCGCAGGGCTTCGCGCCGCTCGCCATCGGTCTCGGGCTGACGCTGATCCACCTCATCGGTATTCCGGTCACCAATCTATCCGTCAATCCCGCCCGCAGCACCGGTCCCGCGATCTTCGCCGGTGGCTGGGCCATCCACCAGCTCTGGCTGTTCTGGCTCGCTCCGATCCTCGGCGCGATTCTCGCCGGTGTGGTCTATCCGATCATGGCGGGTAATGCAGCGGAGCAGGAATCCTGATCCTGCCCGCTATCGGCGGTGAAACACGCGGGCCGCACCGCAAGGTGCGGCCCGCGAATCTTCCACCGGATGATGCCGCCCCGCCACATTCGATGACTCCTTTTGACGAGTCGGTAATAAAAAACAATCCACCATGAAAAACCCATCACCTATTCTTCTCTTCTTCCTTTCCGCATCCGCGCTTCATGCGCAAGACACCGACCTCGCCAAAAAGCTCGCCAACCCGATCTCCGACCTGATCAGTGCTCCCATCCAGAGCAACTATGAATTCGGCATCGGCCCCGGCGACGGCACGAGATGGACCACCAACATCCAGCCGGTCATCCCCTTCGGCATCAACGACGAATGGAATGTCATCTCCCGCACCATCCTGCCGATCATCGATCAGGAAGGCCTCGCTGTTACTGGCAACTCCCTCGATGAATTCGGCCTCGGCGACACCGTTCAAAGCTTTTTCTTCTCGCCGAAATCCAGTTCTCCGATCTGGGGCATCGGTCCTGCGTTTCTTATCCCCACCGCCACCGACTCTCTGTTAGGCTCTAAAAAGTGGGGTGCGGGGCCCACGGCGGTGGTGCTGAAACAAAACGGCCCGTGGACCTTCGGCGCCCTCGCCAACCATCTTTGGAGTTTCGCCGGTGACGATGGCCGCGATGATGTGAACGCCACGTTTTTTCAGCCATTCGTCTCCTACATCACCCCCACCAAAACCACGTTCACTCTCAATACCGAAATGACCTATGATTGGACGAACGAACAATCCAACGTGCCGGTCAATTTCGTTGTCAGCCAGCTCTTGAAAATCGGCGACCAACCGGTGCAGATCTTCGCCGGCGCACGCTACTACCTCGAAACGCCCGACGGCGGACCCGAGTGGGGACTGCGCTTCGGCATCACTTTCCTGTTCCCGCAATAATCCACGCCACAACCCATCAATCCATCATGAAAACCAAACTCGCACTGATCCTCGCCCTCGCTTCGGCCTCATCGTTTGCAGGCACCTCGTCGCCCGAAAATATCGACATCCAGCCAACGCAAACCTCATCCGACTGGTGGCTCACGATCACGCCCTACGGATGGGTCACCGCCACCGATGGCGACATGGGCGTGGCCGGGCGCGTGGCGCCCGTGGACATCTCGTTCCAAGACACCTTGGAGGATCTCGAACTCGCCTTTATGCTCGCCGCCGAGGGCGGCATCGACCGCTGGGTGTTCGGCTTCGATGGCATCTACGGCGCATTTTCCTCCAGTGCCGACCTGCCAGCGCCCTTCGGATTATACACGAAAGCAACGGTGGATTTCGACCAGTTTTTCGGCCGAGTCCATGCCGGTTATCAGATCGTCAAGGACGACAACGCCACTCTCACCGCGTTTGTCGGCGCACGTTACAGTTATCTATCCACGGAGATTGTCTTATCTGGCGCTGCCCCAACGCTTGCGGTGGATGGTAGCAAATCATGGATCGATCCCGTCATCGGCCTGCACGGAGTCTGGGTAATCAACGACCGCTGGTTTCTCCATGGCGGCGGCGACATCGGCGGCTTTGGTGTGAGTTCGGATCTGATCTGGCAGGTCAACGCCGCCATTGGCTACCGTTTCACCGACTCGGTCTCCGCCCTTGTCGGCTACCGTGGACTTGGCGTGGATTACACCGATGGCGGTTTCCTCGTCGATACCGTCGCCCATGGTCCCGTGATCGGACTCTCGTTGCGGTTTTGAAACGTGCCGCCAAGGTCCGGGGACGCTTACGACGCTGGTGCCACGGTGCCGGCACCAAAGCTGGGAGAAGTCACGATGATCGGTAGTGATGATTTTCACACGGCGATGGATTCGGACAACACGACCAGCGATGCGTCTGCGGCATCCATGCGGTTGTATTTCATCATCAGCTCCTGAGTCCGTTCCAGATGGCCGGGTCATGGGTGAAACAGTCGGATGGAAGTCAATTGATTTCAGGGAGTGGCGACATGGGTTTCGCTCCTTCCCGGTCAATCCAGCAACTCACCGTAATGTTTGCGGGCGAGGACCATGGAAAGATCCAGAATCCCCTGGCTGCGGGTGTGGCGCAGGGCTTCGTCGGCCACCGCGGCGCACTCGGCGTAGCTCAGCGAACGGATCGCCTGCCCGACACTCGCCACTTGTTGGGGACCGACAGACAATTCCTCGACGCCAAGGCCGATGAGCAACGGGGTGAGGCGGATGTCACTGGCCATTTCCCCGCAGATTCCAGTCCAGATGCCGTTGTCGTTCGCGGCGTCGATGGTGCGCTTGATCAGGCGGATGACCGCCGGGTGGGTCGGCCGGTAAAGATCCGCGACGTGCGGGTTCACGCGGTCCACGGCGACGGTGTATTGGATGAGATCGTTGGTGCCGATCGAGAAAAAATCGACCTCGGGCGCGAGCATATCGGCGCAGAGGGCGGCGGCAGGCACCTCGATCATGATGCCGACGGGAAGATCCGGGTCGAAGGGAATCCCCTCTTTGGTTAGCTCGTCCATGCAGCGGCGCACCATTTCCTTGCAGCGCCAGACCTCGGACAGACCCGAGATCATGGGAAACATCACCGCAACCTTGCCGCAGGCACTGGCCCGCAGGATCGCCCGGATTTGTTCGCGGAACATCGCCGGACGCGCCAGTGAGACGCGCACTCCGCGCCAGCCGAGAAACGGGTTGGGCTCGGGATCGGTTAGTGGCTCCACCGGGATCTTGTCGCCGCCGGCATCCAGCGTCCGGATGATCACCAGATGGGGTGCCATCGCGCGGGCCACCTTCGAATAGATTTCAACCTGTTGTTTTTCGTCGGGCATCTCCTCACCGTTGAGCAGCAGGAACTCGGTCCGATAGAGCCCGATGCCCTTGGCGCCGCTGCGTTTCACCAGCGGCAGTTCATCGACGATCTCGATGTTCGCGGAAACCGTGATCGCCCTGCCATCGATGGTCTCGGTGGCCGCTCCCCGCTTCGCATCGAGGGAACTGCGGACAATCGCCTTGGCATCGCTGAGTTTGCGATAGCGCTCGAGCGTGTCGGGCGCGGGATGGAGGATGAGTTTTCCCGTGTAGCCGTCCAGAATCGCGGGAGCGAGCGCCATCACGTCAATGACGGCACCCTCGAGTCCGACCACGGCGGGCACGCCGAAGGCCCGCGCCAGAATGGCGGTGTGGGAATTCACGCTGCCTTGCTCGGTGGCGAATCCCAGCACGTGCCTGCGGTTCATCGAGGCGGTGTCCGAAGGCGCGAGATCGTATGCCACAAGAATGTGCCGGTCATCGGGACCCAAGTGGCGGGCCTCGCTGTCGAGTGAGAAATTCCGCAGCACCCGCTGGGCGACGTCCTCGATGTCCACCGTGCGTTCGCGGAGGTAGGGGTCGGGAATCCGGCGCATCGCCTCCAGGAAGTTCTGCATCACCGCGTAGAACGCGAATTCCGCATTTTGCAGGCGGCTGGCGATCGCCCCAAGCACCCGTTCGACCACCGCCCGGTCCTCGATCATCATCACGTGCGCCTCGAAAATCCCGCTTTCGTTTTCGCCCGAAAGATCCTCCAGCCGGCTTTGGAGTTCGATCAACTGCCGTGTGGTGATCTCCACGGCCAACCGGAAACGATCCTGCTCACGCCCGACCTCGCACTCGTCGATTTCATAGACCTCGGGTGCGGAAAAACCGCGGGCGACGACGTGCAGCGGAGCGATGGCAATGCCTGGAGACGCGGGGATCCCCTCGTAAATGATTTCAGGTTCGGCTCCGGTTTTTCCCATGGACTGGCAACACCCTGATTGCACGCCGGGTGGCGTTCAAGACACAATTTCCGGCAGTGCTTCCCGTGGATGAAGGATTCGCTCCGGGAAATCGCGGGGGCCAAAACCGCCCCTCTCCAGAATTTGACACGCCACGTGATCCCTGCGCATATCCCCAGCCATGACCCTGCTTCACGGTGATTGTCTCGCGACCCTTCCGACGCTCGACGCCTCATCATTCGATCTCATCGTCACCTCGCCGCCCTACAATCTCGGGATCGCCTACAAGAGTTTCAAGGACACCGCGCCGCGCGAGGTATTCCTCAATTGGTGCAAGGCCTGGGCCACCGAGGTGAAACGCGTGATGGCGGACGATGCCTCGTTTTTCCTCAACGTCGGTGCGGCACCCGCGAATCCGCTCATGCCGCATCAGTTGATCCTCGCGCTCACCGATGGCAACGACCCGTTGTTCGTGCTGCAAAACACCTTTCACTGGATCAAATCGGTCACCATCGAAACGCGCGCCGGAGAACAGGTCAGCGCCGGCCATTTCAAGCCGATCAACTCGAAGCGCTACGTCAACGATTGCCATGAGTATGTCTTTCACCTGACGAAAGCCGGCACCGTCGAGCTCGACCGCCGCGCCGCCGGGGTGCCCTATGTGCACAAGTCCAACATCGCCCGCTGGGGCCACACCGGCGGGGCTGATCTCCGGTGCCGTGGTAACAACTGGTTCATCCCCTACGAGACGATCAACTCGCGTGACAAGGAGCGCCCGCATCCCGCCACCTTCCCCGTCGCGCTGGCCGAACAATGCATCCGGCTCCACGGCAAGGGGACCGCCACACGCCTGCTTGACCCATTTCTTGGCATCGGCACCTCCGCCATCGCCGCCCGCCGGCAGCAACTCGCCTCCTTCACCGGCATCGAACTGGACTCCCACTATCTGGAAACCGCCCGTGAACGGGTGGCTGCGGACGCGGATCGCGCGGCTGGCGAGCTGCCCTTGCTCCCGTGACCGCTGGCTTTTCGCATCGCCTATCTCATCTGCTTGAGGAGTGAATTCACCTGTCCGGGAAGCGAGTGGTCCGCCGGGCGGCCAACGGCGTACTGCAATCACCTAAGGGCATTTACCTAGTGCCGGAGGTTGAAAATGCAAGGGTTGGAACTGCAAGGCTGCGAATAGACAGCGCTTGCCAACGAGCGGATGATGGCAAGCTCAACTGATAGCCAGTTCCACCCCTTCGGCAGCGGATGAATGAAGATCACCCGGCCGCAGCAGGCGGAGACTGGACCAGAGGAATGCCATCATCATCATGAAAACCAGGAATACGAATTCAATCGCCTCGCATGTGCCATCGCAATGGATTTGGCATTATCAAAAGCTTCAAGCGATGCGTGAGAGATTGCTGGCAAAGCATGCCTCCCACACCGCGGCGAGTTCCGCACCGCTGGAACCGCCCGGCATTGTCACCGCCGACAGCGCCACCGACGAATTCGATCACAATCTGGCACTTGGAATTCTGGCCCATGAGGAGGATGCCTTGTTCGAGGTGAATGCGGCGATCCAGCGCATTCACGACGGGAGTTATGCCTTCTGTGAAATCACCGGGAAGCCGATCCCCGACGTCCGTTTGCGAGTCGTCCCATGGACTCGCTACACCAAGGAGGCGCTCGAACGATTGGAGCGCCTGTGGCTGGTGGGACGCCCGCACCTGAGTGCCGTCGCCTCGTTGCAGGGCGCGGCATCAGGGGGACTGGCGAGGACTGGCGGAGGCTCCGGAACCTGAGGCGGACCAACCGATTTCACGAGAGGCCGCCCGCCACCGTCGCGAGGACGGCATCCGCGATCTGGCCGGCGAGGCGGGACTGGCTATCACGTTCAATCTAACGAAATTATTATAATGACCAGCGAAATGCCCCTGCAAAAACCCTTGGTGAGCATTGCCACCGGAGACGGGAATCTCGATGGGGAACTCGAAGTGCCGGCCGGGGCGTCCGGGTTGGTTCTGTTTGCCCATGGCAGCAGCAGCGATGGGAAATCATGTCGCGGCGGTGGTATCGCGGGGAGGCCGGCCCGATCCCGCCGGTTCTGGAAGTTCACAAGGGATTCTCCGGGTTGATCCAGCTGAGGCAGGGAAAACGGGCGAATCCTTGATCGGTGCTGACCAGTGTGGCACGGTGCTCGATGGCGAGTGCCGCGAGCCAGACATCGTTGATATCATTGCCACACAGGCCCAGGGCGGTGACAAAATCAGAAAATATCCCGGAATGGCGGGTGCCGGCAGCGAGACGGCAGGAATCCTGTTCCGCGGAATCCGCAAGCAGGGCATGGATCAGAACGCTTGCATCGGGAAGCAATAGCGCCATCAGGATTGGCGGGCGTGAAGGCTCAGTTTGGCCAGATCGTGCGCTTCCTGCTCCTCGTCGGCCACCTGGCGAATTTCCTCCCAGGTCCGGGTATCGGGTTTCACGGCAGCGTAAGCCCGGAACGAATGGGGAGCGGTGGGCAGGGTCATCTTTTTCTCCAAGCGCAAGCGCAAGCCCTCTTCGAGAAAACGGGTCAGGCTCACACCCGCCCTCGCGGCTTCGGCTCTGGCCTCCCGGTAAAGAGGATCATATATACGAAGAGTCGTTGGCATGAAAGCAAAATAGCTTTTGATAGATCAAGCTTTGGCAGCGCGCTCAGACTGAAACGTTTCAAGCTTCGACCTGCGAGTCTCAGGCCGTCCGCTGTATGGGATTCTGAAGGACTCGGAACGCGACAAGAATTAGCGCCCCCATTCCTCAATCCTGCGGGCAACTTGTTCCATCTGCCCACCGGGATCCTTGTGGGCGAACCAGACATCGTCCGCCAGCGCGGCAACCAACAGGTTGCCGCGGGCGGCAAGATCGGCCGTCACGCTTCCTCTCGTCGACCCGGAACATGGAGCCATCACGGGCTGCAGCACTTCTTGCCACGAAACCGTTCTAGCCACCTATTACAACGCCTCAAACGCCGAGTTGCTGCGCACCCACTCTGAGGATTTTGCCGAGAAAGTGCGGCAGCAGAGCATTGATCCGCGCATCCCTTGGCTCTATGTTTTCCACCTGGAATTCCGCTTCACGTAAGCCCCGCGCTGTCCAATCAATTAGCCCTTATAAATCTCTCGACAGGCGGAGCCGCGCCTTCCGGACCCAGCAGGACCGTCGCACCGGCTTCGGTCTTCAGAGTGATCCGCTCGCCCTTGAGTGTTTCGACTTTCTTTCCATTTCGATAGACGTCCACCGACTTGGCCGGCCACGGATTCACGAGCGTGCAAGCGCGCCCCTTCTCGCTGAGGATTTCCACGAATTTCACCTCGCCGCCCTTGAGTTCGCTGGAGACGAGGAATGCGCCCCACGTCCGAAGGTTTTGGAAGCGCGCGTCCTTGTCTTTCGGCCACACGGGGAACATGCGCAGGACGTGGCCGTGGCCCATGCACAACATCTCGTTGATGGTGTTAGGCACGATGCTGCAATTCTCGATACCCTCGACGATGCCGATGGTCAATCCGTTGGCGCCGCCTTTGGTCTCGATCATCCCGCGCAGTTCCTTGAGGATGATCGCCGGATCATAGGCCACCCTAACCGCCGCCGGGTAGAAACTGTTCATTCCATTGTTGTCGATCCACCGGTTGTGCGCGGCAATCGTGTTGCGCGAGATGCCGAGCAGCTTCGGATCGCTGTCCAGGCCAATGGCTCCGGCCGGATAGATATGCTGAATACCGCAGGTGTTGTTCGGCCACCAGTCGATACCCTTCTCCGTGTAGCGAAACACCGTCTTGCCGTCCTTCTCGAACGTCGGAAAGTCACTTAGGTGCTTCAGGATGTGCTGCCACTTCTGATGCCGGTGGGCATCGATACCCAGCTCCCTGCCCATGTCCAAGGCCGTCTCAAACGCGTTGCGCACCAAGCCCAGCGACATGATCGAATTGAAATCCTTGTCACCGATTCCTCCAGGGGTGTCCATGGCCTCGACGATACAGTCATTGTAGATCACGTAGCGGCCATTTTCGAACTTCAGGTAGTCTTCCCAGAAGTTCGCCACTTCCAGCACGAATGGATAGACCATCTTCGCGTAGTCCTTGTCATACGTGTGATACCAATGCATGGACATAGGCACGACGGAATAGGCGGCGTTGCACTTCTGACCCGAGAAGAAACCTCCCTCCTGATAGTTCTTGTCCGTCAGGTTCCCCTTAAGGCAGGTCTCGATCCCCTTGGGGCCGATCCCCACCGAGTAATAGACTCCGCGGGTGCCGAGCAGTTTTTCCGCATAATAGCGGCCGCGCTCCATGAAATCGAGGATCGGAGCATGGTAGGGGGCGGCCTGCTCGATGTGGTTGGAAGAATACAGTCCGTAAAACGGAGCCTGATAGTTGTAGTTGAGGTGGTAGTCGCCGGCCCAGCGCGGATCGTCATCGGTGACCCAGACTCCGAACAAACCCTGGGGGAATTCCTTGTCACGGCTGCCGCTGCCCATGAGGTAGTTGGATAGATAGTAGCGTTGTTCGATCAACGGGTCTCCGATTTCCACCAGCGAATGCGCCCAGAATTCCCGCCACCACTGGAGGTGATTCGTAACGAGCCGTTTCACCTTGTCATGGTTGAGTCCGTTGGCCATCTGCTGCGCCGCGGCCAGCGGATCCTTGCCATCGTAGGAACTTTGGAGCGCCACCGCGACCGTGACTTTTTCGCCCGGTTGGAGTGTAAACTTCGGCCCCGGCTGGGATTTCGACTTGCGCGGCGGCGGCCGTTTGGGCGGCGGATCGGCAATGACCTGCTCAACCACCGGCTCCAGGGCGGGCATGGTGGTCTTGGCACCGATCACTGTCAGCGCACAGGCTGCGGAGGTGGGGATTTTCACCTCTTCGGCGAATGCCTTGGTCGCCCATAGCACCGCGTCCTTGCGGCCGAGATCCTCCTTGGAACCGCGGCCGGGGGCCGCCCACAAACGGGTGTCCACTTCGACCGGTTTGCCATCGACGGCGAGTTCGACCAGCAGGAACGGTGCCGTCGCGGCGACCAGCGAGCGCATCGTGACGGTGGTTCCGTCCTTGGAGAACCTGGAGGTCGTAATCGCCGGGTGAAGCTGTTGTTCGAGCTGATAGGTGGCACCGGCAAGCGCCGGGATGTTGATTTCCAAGCCGCCGAAAAGCCGCGGGCCGCCCTGCCGGTGGCCATCCTTCATGCACCAGAAATTGTTTTTGCTGAGCCAAAAGCACTGAGCCTCCGGGGCGCCGCTGATAACCGCTCCTAAATCACCGTTTCCCAGAAGCGGCCCCCGGGCCGAATCCCGCGACGGCACTCCGCCAGGCGGCGCGTCGAACACGGTCTTGTATTGCGAAACGATCCGCTCGGCCTCGGCCTGCATGTGCCCCTCGTCCGCCGGCGCGCTCCGGGCACCGGTCGGTGCTAACACAACAAACGCTGCCGCGATCGCGACTGTCGGGGCTGCGCTTCCACAGGCATAGGTCGTTAGAAATCCCATGCAGCGTAAGGTTTATGGCTTGGCAGCCGGGAATCTTTCCTCAATTCCCGGGTCGAGAGACAGCCATGCTCACTTGGATTTTGCCGCTTTGATCACCTTCTTGTCCGGATAATCCAGTCCTTGGCGGCTGCGCTCAACGGACTTCAGCCATTCCTGCATTTCGGTTTTCATCCGGGTCACGATCTCCGGATGTTTGTCCGCAAGGTCGGTTTTTTCCGAAATGTCGGTGGTCAGATCATACAACTCGAATTTGTCCGGGGCGCGCCTGTGGAGTTTATACTGGTTGTCACTCCAAACGACCGGGCCGTCCTCGAGGCCGGTTTCACCGTGATGCCAGAACCCGATCGGCTGCGGTCGCTGCTTCATCTCTCCGTCGATCAATGGCAGCAGGCTGATGCCGTCGAGCGGCTTGACTTGGTTGGGCACCTGCAGCTTGACGATGTCCATCACGGTTGGATAGATGTCGCTGGTGACGGCGGGAACATCGGTCCGGAAGGGCTTCTTGATCCTGGCCGGCCATTCGATGATGCCGGGCACGCGGATGCCGCCCTCCCACAGTTCACCCTTGTGGCCCCGCAGGATTCCATTCGAACCGAATTGGTCCGACGGCGGGTTTCCGTCCATCCACGCGCCGTTGTCGCTGCAGAACATCAGCAGGGTGTTGTCGGCGACGCCGAGCTTGCGCAGGCCGGCGCGCAGCGTGCCCATGCTGCGGTCGACCCCGATGATCTCGCCGTAAAACGGTTGGCCGCCGGCTGCCTTGAGGTCCTCTTCGGCCGGCTTGAGCGGCACGTGCGGGCTGCCGTACCAAATCACCGCCAAGAACGGCTTTTTCTGATCCACCGCGCTGGCCATGAACTTGAGCGCCCTGTCAACAATCACGTCCGACCCTTCCCCGGTGGTCTTTTCCGGCACACCGTTGTGGCCGAAAGTCCAGTCGGGCTCGAAGTAGTTAGAAACCGAGAACGATTCGTCGAAGCCTACATTCACCGGCGAGAATTGCTCGGTATTGGGCATCACCCGGCCGCCGCCCGACTTGCCCCCGGCCAAATGCCACTTGCCGAAATGGCCGGTGGTGTAGCCGACGTGTTTCAGTGCCTGGGCGATGGTGATCTCCCCCTCGCGCAGCGTCATGCCCGGCCAATCGCACTTCATTCGATAGGGATGGCGGCCGGTCATCACACTGGCGCGCGTCGGCGAGCAACTCGGATGTTGGGAGTAAAAACGGTCGAAACGCAAACCGGACGCGGCCATGGCGTCGAGATTGGGAGTCTGGATCTTCTTGAGTCCGTTGTAACTGACATCGCCCCAGCCCTGGTCATCCGTCATGCAGAGAACAATGTTAGGCTTGGCCGCCGGCTTCTCCGCGGCAGCCAGAGGGTTGGATGGCAGCAACGATAGGGCGGTCAAGCCCAGGAGGGCAGAAAAACGAGGGGGAATCATGTAAGTTAGTTCTTTGATTTGAGCTCAAGGGATTGAATGGCGACGCCCCGTTGTAAGGGAGCGGAAACCCTCAGGGTCTGCTGGCCCTTATCAAGTTTGATCTCCACCGCCGGAGTCATGTCCCACAGACCGGTGGAGTGCGGAAGCTTGATATTCACGACTTCACCGGCACCGGCCTTGACGTTCAGGACCTGATCGACATTTGCGGCAGCCCCTTTGATTTGAAGCGAATAGGTTCCCGCATTCGCCACATCGAGGGGGTATTCCACCCAGCTTTCATCGATGCTCTTGTCAAAATTGACCTGCCTGCCCTCCGGGAAACTCTTCAGGACGCGCGCGGCCAGCATACTGGAAAAGGCAACCGCCTCGATGCGTGTCGTGCCTGCCGCGACCTTGATCGGTCCTTTCGAGGATTCCGCCGAGGCCTTCGCGGCCTTCGCTTCCGGAGTCAGTTCCTTCTCGGCTTCATCCGCCTTGAGCGAGGCGGTGATGTCCGTCTTGACTTCCGTTAGGCCCTTCTGGATCTTGTGGGCGACGGCCATGACTGCGGATGCTGGATCAGGCGCGGGAAGCGCCGAGGCGAACCAACGCAGGCGCTCCACTTGGGAAAACTCCGCCGCGTGCGCCCGCTCCCCGACTCCTGCTAGAAAATCGGGGCCGCTCATGCCTTCAAGTTTTGAAAACGGCCAACCGCGGCCGTAGCCCACTTTCCAAGCGCTGCCGGGCTGTGGTTCGGTCATCGGATTGGCGGCCTTGTAGGCCACGCAGGCGTGGGCTGGCTGGCCCACACCGATGGCTGGAACGCCGAAAGCCTGGCAGATGAAGACGGACCACGAGGAACGGGGGCCGCATTTGCCACCACCCGCGAGCACGTTCTTGAAGGTGCCGGCAAAATCGATCGGTGAGTTTCTGCGCCAGACTTCGCTCGTCGAGTTCACCACCATCTCATTGACTCGCAGGTCCGGACGCCAGGCGTTGATCATTTGGCGACCCCATGCCAGATCCTCGTTAGACGCGCCGGACTGGGTCACCTTGGAAAGTTCCCAAACGCTCAGATTGTCGAAACTTGGAAAGAGTTCCTTGTTTTTGTGAGCCGTCTTGAAATGCTTGTAGCGTTCGACCGGATCGGATTGCGTTTTTGCCTGACCCGCACCCGGAGCGCCGCTGCCGGGAGGAGCGATCGAAGCGGCGATGGCCAGCCGCTGATAGAGTCCGTCCTTGGCGTCCGAGTCTGCAGTGTGGATCTTCCTCCAAGTTTCCAGAGGCGCTGTCGAGAGCGTGTATCCATTCTGCTCCCGGGCGGCGAGTCCGATCGGGATGCAGGCCTCGAGATACAAGTCCAACGCCTGCGTGTTCTTCAGCAGGTAGGTCAGAAACGCCTGGTTGGCCGGATCCGCCTTGGCGAAGGCAGCCAATTTGTCCGCGCCGGTCTTAAAGATGAGTTGCCTCTGGTTGAGCGTATTGGCGAAAACCGGATCCTTGAGAAGGGCGACGAGCGCGGCTTCATTGAGTTTGTCGCCGGCGGGGGCCTGTTGTCTTAGCCATGCGGTGGCGTCGTTCAGGTAGCTGGCGAAGTCACCGGACGCCACGGATTTCTCCACGACCGCCGCGCCGGGTTCCCATGCATCAAGCATTGCGGGAAGCGAGCACAGAACGGTGCAGGTGATGAATGACTTCAAGGTGAATGAATGCTTGGTTTTCATGAATGGTCTCCTATTTCAAAGGGTTCTTGCAGATGGGAAGAATGGATTCGCCCTCATGCAACAGAGTGAAATCATACCTTGAATCAAGCGCGATCCTTACAAATCCAGAGCAATCTTTCCGAAAAAACCCCGGACCGCGACACCGGCAGGAGCTTGCGATCGGCATCTCACCGCAATGGCTGCGGACCCGCTCTGCCTGCCTTGCCGTTTTTGAGATAATCTTTCAGGCTGACGAGTTCGGGTGGATGAGTGTCCTTCTCGATGATCGCGATCACCTCCACGAGCTTGTCGTGTTCCTTCTTCATCGTGCGAAATTCGACTTCCATTTTTCTCAACTCAGGCAGCGCGGATTTGGCGGCTCCGCGATATTGTTTCAAGACATCGAGTGACTCACCGATGATGTAGGCCTTCCCCCAATCCGTGAGCCGCATCATCATGATGGTTAGAGGAATCCCCTCTTCAATCCGCAGGCGGGCCAGCGCCTTGATGCCGGCGAGGCGGACGCCTTTGGAGAACATCGTGTTTGCCGGGGCCATGCTTTCGATGCTGTCCACGATCTCCGAGGCGAGGGCTTGTGTGTCCTCAAGAGTGAGGATTTCGTAGGTGGAACGCAGACATCCGCGCGCGGCGGAGTCCGGGTTGGCGGCTACGGAGCGGATCACCGGATAGATCTGCTCCTTGGGAATATCCGCGATGTTGCCTGCCAGGATCCCTCTCGGACCGTATGCGCCGCCGGGATAAAACAAGGCGTAGGCCAGCGCGCCGACACCGAATTGCATCGCATCGGCATCATCTCTAACAGTAGCGGCCTTGAGCATCTGGGGCAGGACCGGCTTCGCATCCTGGCCGATGGTGCGAAGCGCCTCGGCCGTCTGGACACGCAGCCAGCGGTCGTCGTCACTGAGCAGGCTGGCAAGGGCATCGAGCGCTGGCACAGCGCGCGATTTCAAGTAGCCGAGCGCGCCGACCGCGCCGAGCCGGGCGTTGGGATTCCTGCTGCGGGTCAGTTCCAGCAATTGCGGGAGCACGTCATCCTCACGCTTGCCGAGTTCCTCCGCCGAGCGGGTCCTTTCGAGCGGCGACCATGACTCCAAGCCGGCGAGCAATTGTTTCACCGTGCGATTTTCGTGGGAGTTTTCGCCGACCCATCGTTCGGCGGCGATGGCTTCGGCAACGTCGGCGTCGGTGAGCCATGAGGCGGGCTGGAAATCGCGACCGGTGAGGGCGATTTTTTTCAGCGGCACGGCATAGCCTAACATATATGAGGCGGTCGAGTTGAAGACGCCGCGATAGCTGCTGGCGACGCCGCCCCCACCGGTCGCGGTATAAACAAACGATCCATCCGCACGCCGCGCCAGATCGTAGAACCACCGGAGTTCCTTCATGAAAGCGGCCATGGCTTTAGGTCCGCCGCAGTTGGCGGCGATCGGTCCCCAGACATAACTGAAACCATTTCCACCGTGCCCCCATTCGCGGGACTCGTAGGATGCGGTGACCATCTTGGAGAAAAAGCGCGACTCGGTCTGTTTGCCCTGCAAGGCGAAGGCCATTGCAGTCATGCTGGTCTTGCCGTTGTCGTCATGCACGGGGCCAGGGCGGTGCTCGCCATAGGGAATGGAGCCCTTGCCGACGTAGTAGCCGAAAAACCGGTTAGATCGTTCGATGGCGGGTTTGAGTTCAGGTTCCACGATGCCGCACTTTTCGGCCAGCACCATCGAGACAAAGCATGGCAGCCCGGCGGCGTTAACCGGCCCATAGGGCGGCACCGGACCGTGCAATCCGCCGGTTTCCGCGGGCGGCACATAACCATGTCCCCAGGTACCGAAGTGCCCTTGGCCGCGGGCCATTGTGGTCGAATAGGAACGGATCGCGGGCAGTACGGATTTGTCACCGGTGACCAGGTAATACTCACAGAGGAAAAGATTGTTGTAGCCGTGACCCCAGGTGCGCATGCCGCCTTTGCTGGAGTCCTTCCACAGCGTTTCAACATCGGGTGTTCCAGCCGCGACGGCTTGCGCGCTCTTGCGCACTAACTCAAGGTATTCGGGTTTGCCCGAGGCGAGCAGGGCGAGTTCATTGATCAGGAAACGGTTTTCCTTTTTGAAGTCCTTGGCGATGAGGGCGAGGCCTTGGTTGAGGATTTTTTCCGCCTTGGGACAGTTGTAGGGAGATGTCTCGCTGTAGGTTCCCATGACTTGCAGCTTGAGCTCCACATTTTGCGTTTTTCCCTTGCGCCAAACAGTTAGGGGCAGGCTGCCACGGGCCTCTTCAGTCTCCGCCTGGCCGATTGCCAACCCAAAGGTCCGGCGCGCGTCGGTGGTGAAAGGCTTGCCGAAAACGCCGAGAATCACATCGCCCGTTTCGAGTTTGCCATCGGCGGGCGAGCCCTTGTCGATGGCGGTGATGAGGATCTGGCGGCTCTTTTCGGTCATTCCGCTCGCCACATGCATCCAGCCCATCGCGCCCGTCGGACCGAGATTGTAGCTGTTGTCCGACTTGGCCGGGGAGTCCTTGGTCAAGTCCACTATTGGAGGCGCTGGCGCCGCCTGAAGAATGCGGTTTCCGGCGTGAAACAGGACCAGCGTAAAAGACACCAGCGCCGCTGATGAGCGAACAGAAGGGAGGAGTGGCATGGTGGAAAACGAGCTCACACTTTGGCCTCTTCCTGGGGCTCGGGGCGGGTGGAGACGAAGGTCAGTTCCTCGGCGTCGTCTTTTTTGACGACGTTGACGGCATCGCCCGGTTTGACGTCGCCGCGAAGCAGGGCCTCGGCGAGCGGGTCTTCGAGGAAACGCTCGACGGCGCGGCGCATCGGACGTGCGCCGTAGGCGGGATCGAAGCCCTTGGTGGAGAGGAAATCGCGGGCTTCCTGGGTGAGGGTGAGGGCGATCTCCTTGTCGGCGAGGCGCTTGACGAGTTTGGAAACCTCGAGATCGACGATTTGGTTGAGGTCCACTTTTTCCAGCATGTGGAAGACCACCAGATCATCGAGACGGTTAAGGAACTCGGGTTTGAAGTAACGTTTCGATTCCTCGAGGATCTTTTCCTTCATGCCTTCGTGATCGGCCTGGTCTTCGGACATGGCACCGAAACCGAGGGTGGTCTGGCGTTTGATGGAGGAGGCTCCGACATTGGAGGTCATGATGATGATCGTGTTGCGGAAATCGATCTTGCGGCCTAACGAATCGGTGATGGTGCCTTCCTCGAGGATTTGGAGCAGCAGGTTCATCACATCCGGGTGGGCTTTTTCGACTTCGTCGAAGAGCACCACCGAATACGGGCGGCGGCGCACGGCTTCGGAAAGCTGGCCACCTTCCTCATACCCGACATATCCCGGAGGCGAACCGATCAGGCGGCTGGCGGTGAATTTCTCCATGTATTCCGACATGTCGATCTGGATGAGCGAATCCGCATCACCGAACATGAATTCCGCCAGATTCCGGGCAAGGTAGGTCTTGCCGACGCCGGTGGGGCCGAGGAAGAGGAATGAGCCGATCGGGCGGCGCGGGTCCTTGAGGTCGGCGCGGGAACGGCGCAGCGCTTTGGAAATGGCGATGACCGCCTCGTTCTGGCCGATCACACGGACCTTGAGTTCATCCTCCATTTTGAGGAGCTTTTCGGTTTCCTTCTCCTCCAAGCGGCGGAGCGGAACGCCGGTCCACTTGGAAACGACGCCCATGATGTCGTCATCGGTAACGGTGACGATGGTTTCCTCCGAGGTGGAGCGCCAGTTCTTGAGCGTGTCCTCGAGGTTTTTCTTGGCGTGTTTTTCGTCGTCGCGCAGGGAGGCGGCGGTTTCGAAATTCTGCTCGCCGATGGCGGCGAGCTTGGCGCGGTTGATGCGCTCGATTTCGGCTTCGAGTTGTTTGATCGCGGGCGGGCGGGTCATGGTGCCGATGCGGGCGCGGGCACCGGCTTCGTCGAGCACGTCGATCGCCTTGTCCGGCAGGAACCGGGCGGTTAGGTAGCGCGAGGTGAGTTTCACCGCCGCCTCGATGGCCTCGGGGGTGAACTTCGCCTTGTGGTGGGACTCATATTTCTCCTGCAAGCCCTGCAGGATCTTGATGGCGTCCGCGATGGAAGGTTCCTCGACTTTCACCTGTTGGAAACGGCGCTCGAGAGCGGAGTCCTTTTCGATGTATTTGCGGTATTCGTTGAGCGTGGTGGCGCCGACGCATTGGAGTTCGGCGCGGCTGAGTGCCGGCTTGATGATGTTAGAAGCATCCATTGCCCCCTCGGCGGAACCGGCACCGACGATCGTGTGGAGTTCGTCGATGAAGAGGATCACGTTCTTCACCTTGCGGATCTCGTCCATGACGGCCTTGATGCGTTCCTCGAACTGGCCGCGGTATTTCGTGCCGGCGACCATCAGGGCGAGGTCGAGGGTGATCACCTTGCGGTCGCGGAGGATTTCCGGAACGTTGCCATTGGCGATTTCCTGGGCGAGTCCTTCGACGATGGCGGTTTTGCCAACGCCGGCTTCACCGATGAGCACCGGGTTATTTTTGGTGCGGCGGCAGAGGATCTGAATGACACGTTCGATCTCCGCTTCGCGGCCGATCACGGGATCCAGGCCACCTTCCTTGGCGACTTTGGTGAGATCTCGACCGAAAGCCTTGAGGGCCGGAGTTTTGGTTTTTCCCTCGCCCTCCGGAGCGGCCTGCTGCGGTGGGGTTTCTTCTTCGAAGGGGCCGTCGCCATCTTCGAGGCCGTCATCGTCGTCATCGTCGTCCTGATCCTCAGGCGAGAAGTTGGGATCGATTTCGGCGAGGATTTCGTTGCGGGTGCGTTGGATGTCCACGTCGAGGCGCTTGAGCACGCGGGCGGCGACGCCCTCGCCTTCCCGCAGGAGACCGAGCAGCAGGTGTTCGGTGCCGACGTAGGAGTGGTTGAGTGCCTTGGCTTCCTTATTGGCAAGGGCGAGCACTTTTTTCACCCGTGGCGTGTAGGGGATATTGCCCGCGGATTTTTGCGGCGGGCCGGAGCCGACTTCCTTTTCGACTTCCATGCGGACGGCTTCGAGTTCGAGTCCCATGCGTTCGAGCACGTTGACTGCGACGCCCTGGCCGAGTTTGATCAGGCCGAGCAGCAGGTGTTCGGTGCCGACGTAGGAATGGTTGAAGCGGTCCGCTTCCTTGCGGGCGAGGGCCAGGACTTGTTGGGCGCGTGGGGTGAAGTTGTTCATGCGTCGCCGGGGTTGTTGGGGTCGGGAAGTGGTTTGATATCGCGGGTTGTAGAACGATTATCAGGGGATTCGAGAGAAAGCAAACGGGAGCGCACGATTTCCGCACGAATCGCATCTCTTTCTTCCGGCGAGAGTTTGCGGCCGGAGTGGAGTTGCAGGTGGGCGGGCTGGATATCCATCAGCAGTGTGTCGCAGAGAATCACGGTTTCCGGCGGGAAAAACCCGAGGGTTCCGCCGAGGCGCAGCAGCGAGAGGTGATTGAGCGCCTCTTTGGAATCGATGATGTGGGCATGGCGCAGCACTCCATAGGCACGGCCGATTTTGTCGGCGACCATCTCCGGATCGTCATCGAGGAGTTTTTCGCGGGCATTTCGTTCGTGATTGGCGACTTGGGCGATCACGCGCTCGAGGCGGCGGATGATGGTTTCCTCACTTTCGCCAAGGGTGGATTGGTTGGAGATCTGATACAGATTTCCCAGCGACTCGGTGCCTTCCCCATAGAGGCCGCGGACGGCCAGGCCGATTTTATTGACCGCTTGGAGGACTTGTCCGATTTGATCGCTGAGCACGAGGCCGGGCAGGTGCAACATGGCGGAGGCGCGCAGGCCGGTGCCGAGATTGGTCGGGCAGGTGGTGAGATAGCCGAGCGTGGGATCGAAGGCGAATTCGAGCGATTTTTCCAATTCGGAGTCGAGTTCCGAGAGTGCGGTGAACGCGGCGGTGAGTTGCAATCCGGGGCGGATGGCCTGCATCCGGAGGTGATCCTCCTCGTTGAGCATGAGGCTGAAGGACTGGCGGCGTTCGATCACGGCGGCGGATCCATCGCCGCGTGCGGCGTGTTCGCGGGAAATCAGGTGGCGCTCGACCAGCACTTGTTTCTGGACCGAGCTGAGATCGCCGAGTTCCTGAGAGAACCCGTCCTTCATCGCCGGCAGGGCTTCGACGGCGGGCCGCATCAAGTCGAGCGCGGCGGTGCGTTGCTCACGTTTCGCCCAACCGGGAAACGGCTGGCGGCGGAGGTTGCGCGCAAGGCGGATGCGCGAGGTCAGCACGGCACCATGCTCCCCTTGCCCGCCGGTCATCCAATCGGCAGGGTGCTTGACGAGGGTGGAAAAACGCATCATGGGTCGGCGGGAGTTGGGATTCTGAAACCGCGGGAAGCTGAAATCGAGGAGAAAGTCATGGTTTCGTCTCGTTGAGTTGGAGGATTTCGTCGCGGATGCCGGCGGCCTCCTCGTAGCTTTCCGACGCGACGGCTTGATCGAGGCGCGAACGGAGTTCTTCGATGCGTTGGTGGCGGAAATGCAAAGCCATGAGACCGGCGGGAACCTTGCCGACGTGCGAGGTGCCCTTGTGCATGCCGCGGACCATTTGGCCGACTTCCTCGCCGAACGTGGTGTAACAATCGCTGCAACCGAAACGGCGCACGCGGCGGAGATCATCTAGGGTAAACCCGCAGTTGGGGCACTTGCGGCCGCCTCCCGGGGTGGCATGCGGAGGTTTTGCCGCTGAAAAGGGGCCGGCCCCGGCCGCAACCCCGCCCAACAGCACGTCGGCGAGTGAAAACCCGGTGGGATCGGTGACCCCGCGCTCCTTGGCGCAATGGTCGCAAAGGCACACCTTCTTCATCTGCCCTTCAACGAGCTGCGTGAGGAAGACGCTGGCTTTTTTATCGCAGAAGTCACATTTCATGCCTGATAATCCAAGGTGCCTGTAGTTTGGAGGGAAGCGAATTTGTTTTTCATCAATTCAGCGGAAGGGAGTGCCGGTGCTCATGACGAGCTCGTGATACGCCTTGAGAAAACGCCCGGTAAAAGGCCCGGGCTTGCCGGAACCGATCACCCGCCGGTCGAGCGCGACCACCGGGATGACTTCGGCCGCGGTTCCCGTTAGGAAACATTCGTCCGCGGTGAAAATATCGTAGCGGGTGAGTGATTTCTCCACGAAAGGCACCCCGAGTGTTGCGGCGAGTTCGATGATCACCGAGCGGGTGATCCCGTCGAGCGCGCCGTCGCAGATGAGCGGGGTCAGCAGCCTGCCGTTTTTCATCAGGAACAGGTTGTCGCCAGTACACTCGGCGACGTAGCCCTGCTCGTTGAGCATCACGGCTTCCAGGGCGTTTGCCTGGATCGCCTCGACCGTGGCCATGATGTTGTTCAGGTAATTGAGTGACTTCACCTGTGGCATCAGGGCACCCGGTGCGGGGCGGCGGGTGGCGCAGGTGATGATCGAGAGGCCGTTCTGATAATGCTCGTCCGGATAGAGTTTGATGGTCGAGGCGATGATGAACATCGAGGGCCGCAGGCAGAGGTAGGGATTGAGGCCGAGTTCGCCGGCGCCGCGCGTCACGACGAGGCGGATGTAACCGTCGGTGAGGCCGTTCGCGGCGACGGTCTCACAAGTGAACCGGCAGACTTCCTCAGGCGTCCACGGCAAGTTGAGAATGATCGCGCGAGCGGAATCGAAGAGCCTGCGGATGTGTTCCTCCAACCGGAAGATGCGCCCGTTATAAAACCGAATGCCTTCAAAAACGCCATCCCCGTAGAGAAGGCCGTGGTCAAAGACCGATACCTTCGCTGCAGATTCGTCCACCAGATTGCCGTCGAGCCAGATTTTCATGAGTGATTCCCCGCCAAGGCTAGGTGGATGATCGCCGGTGGCAAGCGGAAGATGGAAGATCAGGGTTTCTTGTCAGGAGCATCCGTGATGGAGGACCAATCGACCGCCCCATGATCCAGTCGGTGGACCTCGCTGGCATAGACGGCGTCCTCGTTTTTCGGGTCCATCCCGGCGGCGAGTTGCACGAAAATGCGGGCGAGTCGTTTGTTTTCATCGCCCCCCTGTTTTTCGAGCAGTTGGCCGCGGGTGAGCAGCAGGCGGGCGAACACCTGCGAGCTGTAGTTGCTGGCGGAAACTTCCGGCAGAATCCCTTTCGAGAGTTGGAAATTCACCACGATCGCCCGTTTGTTGCGCGGCGAGAGGTGAAGCGCCAGCGATAACATGCGGCGGGCATCCGCCATCGATTGGGGCGAGGCCTTGTCGGCGATCACTTGGTTCACCGCGTGACACGCCAGGTTGGTGGCGTATTCCTCGCGTTCCGAATCGAGCATTCCCAGATCGGGCGTGAACCCGCTTTGGACCATCTTCAGTGGAATCCAGGTGAAAGATTGCGGTGACTCCGCGGCAGCGAGGATTGCCACACTGAGGAAAAAAAACGTTGCTGCTTGCCGGACGCCCATCGCTAAAGATAACGATGGGAAAAGTCAGCGTCTTTGCAAGTGGCAATTCCCGCAGCCAACGATCCGAAATCCCAACTCCGCACCCGCATGCGGCGGATCCTGCTTGAGACGATGCCGGATTCACGGGCCGTTCATGACGCCTTGGAGCACTGGCTGGGGACCCAACCCGGCTTGCGGCGGATCGCCGTGTTTGCCGCGCTGCCGGGTGAAGTCGATCTGTTGGCGTTCATCGCGCGGCACCACGACCGGATCTGGGTCTATCCGCGCATCGGCGGGGACTCGCTGACCTTTCATGCCGTGCAAAACCCCGCCGCGGAGCTTGTTTCAGGCATGTTCGGCCTCCGCGAGCCCTCCCCCGCCGTTGCGGAAATCGCCATCGACCGCATCGACGCGTTTCTCTGTCCGGGGCTCGCCTTCGATGTCCACGGCGGGCGCCTCGGACGCGGCCGCGGGTTCTATGACCGGATACTGGCCACCGCGCGAATCGACGCGCTGAAAATCGGCGTCTGTTTCGCCAGCCAAATCGTCGAGGACACATTCGCGGAACCCCACGACGTGCGGATGGATGCCGTGGTGCATGACGAAGTTGGGAGTTGAGGCGTTCTTTTGTCCCTCCGTTCCCGCCACTCCCGCCGGCGTCAAGGCACATCCAGACGGAATTCGGGAATCCGCGTGAACACCCACTCGCCGGTCGCGGTTTGCCCGAAAAACGCGCCGGAAACCGCGGCTCCCCCGGCCACCACGTGATAGCTGTTGTAGGAAAAATGCCCGCCAGGTTCGATCACCGGCGTTTGTCCGACCACTCCGTCGCCCTCGACCACCGTCACCTCGCCATCGTCCTCGCGCACCACCCACTTGCGGCCACGGATGGTCACCGGAACCGGGGAATGGTTGTGGATCGAAATGAAATAAACAAACGGGTGGGGTTTCTCCGGAGGCGCATTGAGGCTAGGCATATACACCACGTCATCCACCTTTACGCGGAGTCCTTCAAATTCCCGGATCGCACCTGCCATGGGTGGCAGCGTCCCGCGTGGGGCCCGAACTGCCAAGCACGAAAGACGACCGCGGGTCAAAGCGGCATGAGCCTCGGTTCAAAGGAACTGCCATTCCTGCTGGGAACGTCCGACTCCGCAACGGGCAAGACCGAGCGGGCCGAGCGGGCCGAGCGGGCCGAGATCCTGGCCGCGCCTCTCGCGATCTATCATGAATGCAGCCATCTCCTCCAGGTGGCCTACCCGGTGGACCCTGAGGCCTGGGCGGCGCGGCGGCCGAATGAATTCAAGTATGCCGAAGGGACCAAGCTCGACCCCTTCGAATTCGACGCCAAACTGCGCTGCGACGGCTTCATCATCAACTACTCCACGCTGAACCAGCACGAGGACATCGCCGGACCTGCCAGCATCCATCATCCTGGAGCGATCGTGCGGAGCAATGGCCGGCTCTTGCGCGAACGTTTCCGCGCGAGCGGCACCACGAGTTCGAGGCGGGTGCCAACTCCCGGCTGGCTTTCGATGCGGAGTTCCGCACCCAGCGCCTCGGACCGCTGGCGCAAGGCGCGCAACGTGGCGGGACGCTCCAGCCGCTCGGAATCAATACCGACGCCGTCATCGCTGATCGCGAGGCGGAACTCACCGCCCGATCTCTCGACGCGGACTTCCACCTTGGACGCCCGGGCATGGCGCATGATGTTGTGCAGCGCCTCGCGGAAAAACAGAAACAGATGGCGGGTTTCCTCTTCGGGCAGCTCCACCTGCCAGGCGTCCTCGTTGGCAGTGAATTTCCAGTCGAGGGTTTCCAACATGATCGAACTGGTTTCCCGGAGATGCTCGACGGTGGCGATGCGGTGATCGCCCTCCGGGCGCAGCAGCCAGACGATGTCGCGCACGGCGCTAACAGTTTCCGCGGCGATCCTCTGGATGCGTTTCAGGTCGTCCGAAGGTCCCGGGCGTCCTTCCGCCAGATCGGCGAACATCTGGATGCTCCCAAGGTTGCTGCCGACCTCGTCGTGCAGGTCGCCGGCGATGCGCTCGCGCACCTTCAGCAGCTCGCGGTTGGCGTGGATGCGGTAACGGATCGGCAGCGCGACAAGCAGGAACGCACCGAGCAGAACCAGCGCCGCGATGCTCCACTGCGCCACACGCCGCCAACCGTTCACCATGCGCTGTTTTGCGGCGCGCGATTGGTAGATCCGGGTTTCAAGTTGGAGCCGCTTGTCGAGCCGGGTCATCCACTCGCGGATGGAAACCAGCCGCCCGTCCGGCCCGAAACCGTCGGTTAGCGCGGCCCCGCTCCAGTAGCGTCCGCCCTGTGCGATGAGATTCATCATGCCATCCGAAGAGCGCACGCCCTTGCCAACGGCCAGATTCCTGTTGTCCGCGAGGATCTCCACCTCGCTCAACGCGAAGAACGCCGGATAGCCTTCGAAGACCTTCCACAGCTCCCGCGCCTCGATCCTAACAAAACGAGCGCGGATCGCATCAAACGGCACCAGCACGGGATTGTGTCCGGGGTTGCGGAACTCGGGCGAGGCAATGGTCGTCCACTTGCCGCGATCGCCGGGCTCCCCGGTTTCGGAGATCGAGATGGCAAGCTTGCGGGGAAAACCGAATCCACTTGGCAGATCGGAGGTCGGCCGCTTGGCCGGCAGCAGGCGCACGGCGTCCGCCCATAACGACTCGCCGAGGTCCACCACCAGCGACGAGGCCTGATTCGCGTTGGCCCGTCCTTCGGAAATCCAGCCGATGTTGCCGTGCTCTTCGGCCGGCACCTCAGGCAATCCCAGCGGCGTCTGACGATCGACAAGAAACGCCGGGTTCCAACGCCACGGAGCCGGCGGCGCGGATCCACCCAGACTGCGAACCTTACCGCCGCCGGCCACGTTGCGTTCCCCGTCAAACACGAACACCTCCGCCCATGCATGAACGAAGGTCCCCTCCCCGTCCGAGTCCGACGCCAGCAAATCCGCCGAAATCCTCAACCCCGCGGCTGCGACCGGCGGCGACACCTGATAGACAAACGGATGACCCCGCCGCACCGGGTGAGAGCGCGCGTTGCGCTCGGAGGCAATCCGTCGCACCACCCCACCCGCGGCATCGATCAACTCGACCGTGAAGGCATCTGGCATCCCATGCTGGGCGGCCAAGCCCTTTTCGTCGTAGCGCCGCGCCGGCACCAGTGCCACCAGATCGACCCGCGCGCTCTCGGGCCAATGGATCTCGACGGCGCAGCGGGCATCCCCCACAGGCGAGGCAATCGAGTAAACCCCCGCATACCCCCCGGTGCCGCCCTGATCGTCGATCGGGATCTCGGGCAAGCCGGCCAGTTGCGGCGTCAATTCCGCCAAATCGTTCTGAATCTCCCTCAAGCGTGCGGAAAATCTCTCCGCCAGGCGGAAATCCCATTGCCCCTCATCCGCCCGTCCCGCTTCCACAAGCAGGAGGCAGATGGCGGAAAACCTGACAAATCCTGGCACACGACTCATGTGGCGGATGAGCTAGCACAATCGGACGGCGGGCGGTAGCACGGATTTTTCTCAGGCATGGGCGCTGCCTGACCACCTAGGTCCATGGCAGGCCCATGAGCAGTGTAGTTCGGAGACCGTAGCTCCTTGAAGCGAGTATCCGGGAGCCAGGGCCTGGGGCCGCCGCATCCCCGGCCGCGGCCCGCCGGCGACTCCTTCGGCACGAACCTGGCCAAAGCCCTCGCACAGCCGCCGTGGTTCCGCGCCGTGCGCAAGTTCTGGATGGAGGGCCAAAAGACTTCCCATGGCGGCCTGATCCCCTATCGTTCCGCTCTGATTTCCTTCGCCAGCTCTTCCCTTCCCTCTCATTTCCCATGTTCTACCTAACCACCGCCATCGATTATACCAACGGCTCGCCGCACATCGGCCATGCTTACGAAAAGGTGCTTGCCGACGTGATCGTGCGCTACCGCCGGCTGCGCGGCGACGAGGCGTTTTTCCTTACCGGCGTGGACCAGCACGGCCAAAAAGTCCAGCAAACGGCGGAACAAGAAGGCGTGAATCCCGCCACCTTTGTGAAACGCACGACCAAGAAGTTCCTCAATCTCTGGGAGCAACTCGGCGTGGAATACGATGGCTGGGCGGAGACCATCGACCCGCGCCACAAGGCTTGTGTGCAGAGCATCCTCTCGACCCTCAAGCAGCAGGGCCAGCTCTACAAACACGCACACTCCGGCCACTACTCGGTGCGCCAGGAGCAATTCCTCTCCGATCGCGACCGCGACGAATCCGGCAATTTCGGCCCCGAGTGGGGTGAGGTGGTCGAGATCGAGGAGGATAACTGGTATTTCAAACTCAGCGAACACACCGCATGGCTCAAGAGTTATCTCGACGCCACGCCCGACGCCGTGACGCCCGCCTTTCGCAAAGCGGAACTGCTCAACGCGCTGGAACGGAACTCCGGCACCGATCTCTGCATTTCCCGCCCGAAGGAACGCCTGCGCTGGGGCATCGAAATCCCGTTCGACACGGACTTCGTGACCTATGTCTGGTTCGATGCGCTCATCAACTACATCTCCTTCGCCGGTTATCACGCCGCGCCCGATGCCGGGCTGCCGGATTTCACCCGGCTCTGGGGCGGCGACGAGCGCCCGGTGCACATCATCGGCAAGGACATCCTCGTCCCCGCCCACGGCATTTACTGGCTCTGCATGCTGCATGCCATGGGTTTCCCGGATGCCCAAATGCCAAGGCTGTTGGTCCACGGCTGGTGGAACATCCGCGGCGAGAAAATGAGCAAGTCCATCGGCAACATCGTCGATCCTAACCAACTCGCCGACCGGTTCGGCGTCGAGGCGCTGCGCTACTATCTGGTGCGCGATATCGTCACCGGCAAGGACTCGGATTTCGACGTCGAGCGACTGATCATGCTCTATAACACCGAGCTCGCCAACGAACTCGGCAACCTCTGCAACCGCGCGCTCAATATGAGCCAGCGATTCACCGAAGGCATGCTGCAGCGCGGCGGATCCTTCACCGAAGACGACCTCGCGCTGCAATCCTCGCTGATCCAATCGACCACCGCCTATCGAACCGCGATGGACGAGTTCGACGTTTCGAAAGCCCTCGAAGCGCTCAGCCGCCACATCGTCCACTGCAACCGCTACACGGACCGCATGCAACCCTGGGATCTCAACAAGGATCCGGAGAAAAAGGACCGTCTCGCCACGGTTCTCTATCACCTTGCCGAAAGCGTCGCCCACGCCGCGGTCCTGCTCTCCCCGATCCTGCCGGATGCCGCCGCGAAACTCGCCGGCCAGCTCAACCTCCCGAATCTAACCAACATCAGGCTGCCCGACCTGCGCTGGGGCCTCATTCCCGAAGGCCACACGATCGGCAAACCCAAGCCGGTGTTTCCCAAAATCATCGTGGAAGAGCCGTCCCCATGAGGGTGTGTGAAGTGGAATGCCCGCGGGAAAGCCTCGCGCTTCGGTGGAAACTTGAAACAGTCGAATCACTCGTGCGGTAGAAGCGACCTGCCCCGGATCCCATTTTAGTCCTTCGAATTCAACCTTCATCATCTCCATTTCATGACCCGCACCCAATGGCTCATCTGCATCATCGCCTCCATCGGCTTCGCCTTCGATACGTATGAGCTGCTGATGCTGCCGCTCATCATCAAGCCGGCCTTGCTATCGCTGGGCGGGCTGGTGGTTGGCACCCCGGAATACACCCACTGGGCCCGCATCCTGTTCTTCGTTCCCGCCATCGCAGGCGGGATTTTCGGCCTGCTCGGAGGATGGCTGACCGATCGCCTCGGCCGCCGCCGCGTTTTGACCTGGAGTATTCTGATCTATGCCTTCGGCGCTTGCGCCGCTGGATATTCCACCAATCTCACCCAACTCCTGATCTGCCGCTGCTTCGTCTTCGTCGGGGTGTGTGTGGAGTTCGTCGCCGCGGTCGCCTGGCTGGCGGAAATTTTCCCCGACCCCAAACAGCGCGAGAAAGTCCTTGGTTTCACCCAGGCCTTTTCCTCGGTGGGCGGGCTGCTAGTCGCCGGCATCTTCGCCTGGTGCGTGAAAAACACGGCCTCCCTACCGGCCATTCACGGCGTCAATGAAGCATGGCGCTACACCCTGATCTCGGGATTGCTTCCTGCGATTCCGTTGATCGTGATCCGGCCGTTTCTGCCCGAATCCCCGGCCTGGCAGGCAAAAAAGACGGCCGGAACCCTGCGCCGTCCCAGCATCAAGGAGCTATTCTCCCCGGCACTTATCCGCACCACCCTCGTCACCACCGCGCTCTTCGCCTGTTGTTATGGTATCGCCTACGGCGCCATCCAGCACGTGCCGCAAATGGTTCCCAGCCTCGTCGATGTGAAAACCTCCGTCGCCGCCGCGCAGCAAGCAGTGAAGACAAAAGCCGCGCGCGAAGATCCCGGCACCCCGCCCACACCGAAAGCGCTGGCCATGGTCAAAGCCAAGACCGAGCAAGGGGCCGCGGCATCCGTCCAGACCTGGCAGGAACTCGGCGGTTTGGTTGGCCGGGTGGTCCTGGCCATCGCGGCCCTTTACATCGTGAGTCGCCGCACCCTGCTCCGCCTTTTCGTGGTGCCGGCGGTGATCATCATCCCGAGCCTGTTCTGGTGGATGAGCCAGAATTTCGCTACCCCGGGCAGTCTTGAACCGACGAAATGGGCCATCTTCACCGTCGGCCTGCTAGTGGTGGCCCAATTCAGCTTCTGGGGCAACCACATCCCCCGCGTCTTCCCGCTGCATCTGCGGGGCACCGGCGAAAGTTTCGCCGCCAACATCGGCGGCCGCGTCATCGGCACCAGCATGGCCTGGATCTTTTTCACCTGCGCCGCCTCCTCCCCACCGAATCCCGGCAAAATGGCCACCACCGCAGGCACCATCGCCCTGATCCTGTGCGTGCTCGGCCTGATCCTGACGTTCTTCATGCCCGCTCCCCTGCCCGAAGAAGAAGCCGGGGATTGACCCGTGCCCCCGCGATCGCGTGATGGATTTTGAGTTGCCCGCGGGTCGGATTTCACGCATGCAACCCCGCGATGTCCGCTTCGCGCAACCGCTGCCACGTCCTGTTTGTATGCCTTGGCAACATCTGCCGCTCGCCGGCCGCCGAGATCATCTTCCGGAAAAAAGTCGCCGATGCCGGCCGCTCGCACGAGTTTCATATCGATTCCGCGGGCACCATCGGCCACCATCACGGGTCCCCGCCTGATCACCGGATGGCGCAAGCCCTCACCCGCAAGGGCTTCGAAGTCACCGGACGCGCCCGTAGAATCGAGCCGCATGACCTCGGGAAATTCGCGCTGATCGTGACCATGGACGAGTCCAATCTAGCCGACGTCCGGGCGCTCGATCCGGGCGGCCAATCCCACGCGAAAATCCGATCGTTTGTGGGATTTTGCCGGCGTCACAGCGATCTCCGCGTCCCGGATCCATACTACGGCGGCCCCAGCGGCTTCGCTCACGTCATCGAGTTGCTCATCGACGGCTGCGAAGGGATTCTTGAGGAAATCCCGGCGAACTAACCGCTAGGCCGGCCCACATCTCCTCGATGCGTTTTTCGGAAACCTTGCCGACACAGGGCACATCCGGAGCGAACAGGGAGATCCGAAGTTCCTCTACCGCCCAGCCGTGCGGCCACAGCGCGGGATCGTCGGGCTTTTCCGTCCAGCGTTGAAACCATGGCAGCCACAAGCGGCGCAGGCGTTCCATTTTTTCCAGATCCTTGACGATGGGCAGCGAACCCACCCGCCCGAGCCGCGAGCGGATCGCCCGCAGGCGGCGCGGGTAATCGCGCAGCCCGGCAAAACCGGCGCGCCAGGCGAAGCGGTGGCGGAACAACCACGCGAGTTGTTCGTCGAGGTCCTCGGCGATTTCTCCCAGATTCCGGTCCTGGCGGTTCGCGGTGATCCAGCCGCGGATCTCCGGCAGAATGGTGAGTGAATCATCGAGGCTTTTCCCGATCGTCGCCGCGGCTTCAAACCAACGCCCCCTCGCCCGCTCGCTGAGGACTCGGAATTCATCCGGCGAGCTGGGAAACACGCCACCCGCCGCGCCTTCGGCAGCTAACAGGATCAAGTCCTCCAGCGGGGTGCCGCCGACACCGAGCCGCGGCAGTTCGACCTTCGCCATCAGGCCTAACGGAAACTTCTTCCTCAGGTGATCGACCTCCGCGGTGTGGGCGAGCCACAACAACCGCGCCCCGCCCGCACGCTGGGACTGCGCCGCCTCGGCGGGGTTGGTGAAGGCCCGCACGCCGACGCTTTTGCCTTCGTCCACCAGCGCGGGAAACGCCGGGCCGCCCGGGGTTTCCACCCGCTCGGGAAGCTTTTCTCCGTCCCACGCGCTGATGCCGGTGCGTTCGAGATCGGCGTTGGCAGCCGCCTCGAAACGGGTCCGCATCCGGTCGGCGAGCTGGAGCTTCAAGACCGCCACATCCTCGCCCATCGCCAGTTCCTCGCCATCATCGTCGCACACCCAGATCTTCGTCACCAGATGCGCCGGCAGCTTCGAGGAATCGTAGGCATCGGCCGGCACCCGCGCCCCGGTGCGTTCGCGCACATGATCTGATAGGGCATGGCCCAGCGGCATGTCCTTCGGGGCCAGCGACCACAACTCGGCGAAGCCTTCCGCCACCGAGCCAATCGGCTGGCAGACCCGCCGGAAATCCTTTGGCAACGAGCGCAGCAGGATTTCCGCCCGCTCCCGCAGGTTGCCGTCCATGCCCCAGGCCGGCAGCCACGCGGGCAGCATCGGCAGTTGATCGACATGCACGCCCAGCGTCACGCCGTCGTCCCGCTCGCCGGGCTTGGCGTGATAGTAAACCTGATACTCGTCGCCCGCATGAGTGAGCGTGTCGGGAAATTCGTCCAAACCCAGCGCATCCAGATCCTCATCCAACACATCCGCCAGAGCCAACATCAAGTGCTCCTCGTCCTGGCCGAGCCACTTGTGAAATGCCGCCGCCGTGTGGATGTCCTCCGGAATCCGCCGCTCGTAAAACCTCAGCACCGCCTCATCGCTCCACAAACCGCCGGGCCGCCGCAGCTTTTGTTCGATGGCCTCGATCTCGCCGCGCATCTCGGTGAGATGGTCGAGAAACTGGCAGCGTTTCCGCAAACCGCCGGCTAACAATCCTTCCCGCAGGAAAATCCCGCGCGCCGCCTGCGGATCCACCCGGCCATAGTGCACACGGCGGCCGACAATCACCGGCAGGCCGCCGCAGATGACCGTTTCCTTGCCATACACCGCGCCCTGCGCCTCGTCCCAATGTGCCTCGCCATATTTGCTGCGGCAGAGGTGCGGGGCAACCTCTTCGACCCATTCCGGATCGATCCGAGCCACCCGCCTGGCCCACAGCCGCGAGGTTTCCACCAGCTCCATCGCCACCACCCACTCCGGGCGCTTTGGCATTCCGAACAGGCCGGAGCCCGGAAACACCGCGAAAAAACCGCCCGCAGCGCTGCGATACTCCTTGGCCTCGCGATCCCACCAGCCGAAATGCCGCGGCACGCCCGCTAACAGCGAACGATGGATCGCCGCATAGGGCAACGCCGCGGCCTCCCCCAATGGCGGCACTTTCAGCTTCCACTCGCGTTCGATGAGATCGGTGAGTTCATCGACCACGTTCGCCCATTCCATCACCCGCCGCGCGTTGAGAAACGCCGGCCCGGCGTATTTCCGCAGCGCGTTGCGTTTCCAGCGCCCGCGGTCGTCGCGGAACTTCGAGACATCCCCCCACATGCGCAGAATGCCAATGAAATCGCTGTCCACGTCCTTCCACCTCGCGTGCGCCGCATCCGCCTCACGGGTCTTTTCCGAGGGGCGTTCACGCGGGTCGTTTGATTCCAGCGCGCCGATGATCGGCAGCATTTCCGCCAGGCAATGTTGGTTGCGCGCCTCGATCAGCATCCGCCCGAGCCGCGGGTCCACCGGCAGGCGCGCCATCCGCCGGCCGAACTCAGTTAGGTTGCGGTCGCCGTCCAGCGCGTTCACCTCGCGCAGCGTGCGGTAACCTTCCGCAACCGCCTTGGGCGAGGGCGGATCGAGAAACGGAAACTCCCCGATTTCCGGCAAGCCGAGCGCCTTCATCCGCAGAATGACGCCGGCCAGGGAACTGCGGCGGATTTCCGGGTCGGTGAAGGCCGGGCGCTCCTCAAGTGCGGTTTCCTCATAGAGCCTCACGCAGACCCCGTCCCGCACCCGTCCGCACCGTCCCTTGCGCTGGCGTGCGCTGGCCTGACTGACCGGCTCGATCTGCAGGCGCTGCACCCCCTTGCCCGGACTCCAGCGATTCACCCGCGCGACTCCGGAATCGATCACGCAGGCGATCCGCGGGATGGTCAGCGAGGTTTCCGCCACGTTGGTCGCGAGGATCAATCGCCGTTGGTTTCCCGGGTTGAAGACCCGCTGTTGGTCGGCAAGACCGAGCCTTGCAAACAGCGGGAGAACCTCGGTGCCCGGAAAACGCCGCCCCTCGAGAACCTCCGCGCAATCCCGGATCTCCCGCTCGCCCGGCAAAAACACCAGCACGTCGCCCCGCGGTTCCACCCCGCCCAGCCAATCCACCGCCCGCGCCACATGTTGCGGTAGATCTTCATCGTCCATCGGCGGCAGAAAAAACTCCGCCACCGGAAACATGCGCCCCGGCGCCTCAATCACCAACGCCGGCTCGCCATCCTCCGCGAAAAATGCGGCGAACGACCCGGCATCCAAGGTCGCCGAGGAGATCACCAGTTTGAGATCCTTGCGCTTGACCAACAGTTGTTTCAAATAACCCAGCAAAAAGTCGATATTGAGCGACCGTTCGTGGGCTTCATCGAGAATGAGCACCTGATACTGACGCAAATCCGGATCGCCCTGCGTTTCCGCCAGCAGGATTCCGTCCGTCATGAACTTGATACGGGTGTCGCGCGAGGTCCGGTCCTCGAAGCGGACCTGATAGCCGACGAAACCTCCCAGCGGCACCATGAGTTCCTCGGCCACGCGTTTGGCCACGCTTGCCGCCGCGATCCGCCGCGGCTGGGTGCAACCGATCCGTCCGCCTTCCGGCCCCATCGCCTCCGCCACCATTTTCGGGAGCTGGGTGGTCTTGCCGGAACCCGTGTCGCTCACCACCACGATCACCTGGCGCGCTTTCAGGGCGGCAAGGATTGCCTCCCGGTGTTCGACCACCGGGAGTTCCTTGGGATAGTTCCAGATACCTGAAAATGCGGTCATTTAGAAAATCATTGGCATCTCGGGAAACATGGCACCGCAACCGTTCGCCGCCGCCATCCAACTGGCAATCGCGGATTTTCAAAAAAACCGAACGGGGAATTCGAGTGCCGCAACCCGCAAAGCCTCCAAACTTTTCATATCCAATGCTTTGCACTTCCAAGCCGAACCTGCGCGATCGCGTGATACCATTCCGGAGGAAACGTGGGATAACCGAAGCGCGTCGTTTGCCAGGGGCCCCATCTCACGGGAACGACCCAAAAAAGGTGTTGCACTGCTACGGTTTTCGCGTCAGATATACACCCCTAATATCCCCCGATATCCCCCCCCGACATCACCCGATCCCCCCCTCCCCCTATGAAATTCATTGTACGGTTGTTTCGTGCCTGTGGCGTTGCCTTGGCCACAATCCTTGTCGCCAGCGACGGGTTTGCCGCCGTTACCCCGAGCGCCGTCCCGGTTAGAATCATGCCGCTCGGGGACTCGCTCACCTCCGGCACAAGTTCCTACACGGTCCAAGGAGGCTACCGCAACCGACTGCACACCCTGCTGACCAACGCGGGCTACAATGTGGATTTTGTCGGCACCTTCACGGACTCCGCCAATCCGACACTTGCCGACATCAGCCATCAGGGAATTGGCGGCGCCCGAATCGATGACATTCAAACCGGTCTCTCAGGTTGGCTGGGCGCGGTGCAGGACCCGGATGTCGTGCTGCTACTCATCGGAACCAACGACTTCTGGCAGAACTACAATCTCGCCACCGTTCAGACGCGACTGACCAACCTGATTGCGGACATCGCCAATAAGCGGCCATTCGCCAAGATCATCGTCTCCAATCTGCCGCTGCGCAACGACTTCCCGACGGTCGAAGCCCAGCAAGTCGCATTCAACTCCGCCATTCCCGGCATTGTCCTGCAACAAGTCGCGCTCGGTCGGCAGGTATCGTTTGTTGACATGCACTCGGCCCTGACGCCCACCGACATCAACGGCGACGGCGTGCATCCATCTGCCGGGGGCTTCGACAAAATGGGCGAGGCCTGGTTCCCGGCGATCGCCAGCGTGATTTCCCCGCAGGGCACCACCAATCCACCGGTCATCTCGCGGACCGGTGTCATTGATCTCACTCACGTCTCAGTGGTTTTCAGCAAGCCGGTGGCGGATACCGCGGTGAATCTTGCGAATTACACCATTCCCGGCCTCACGGTCTCCAGCGCCGTGCTCGATTCCGCCAAGCGGACCGTCACTCTAACCACCAGCGCCCAGACTCCCGGCCTTGTCTATCGCCTTTCGGTCAGCGGCGTCCGCGACCGCACGTCCCAGCAACTGCTGATCGCGCCAGGCTCGATGACGAATTTCTCGCCGAGCGCCCTGACCAATGGCAGTTTTGAAAACGATTTCACCGGATGGACCGCCACCGGCCACTGCGAGATCCGGTCGATCTCGCCATACATCGCATCGAATGGCACCAAACTGGCGGCATTCAATACCGGAGAACTCACCCCCAACGCGACTTTGTCACAGACGTTCGCCACCACGGTGGGGCAGGCCTATCAACTTTCGTTCGATGTTTCCATTCTCGCTTACAATACCAGCGTCCAACGCCTGGGGGTGGCGGTCAATGGTTCCGCAAATCTGGTCTCGCAAACGGTTTCTATCACCGGCCTCCGCAACGGAGCCACCCCGTGGCAAAACAAGACTTACGCTTTTGTCGCGAACACTACCACCAGCACGGTGACTTTCAGCGACCTGTCCACCACGACCAGCGGCATCGACTTGCTTTTGGACAATGTCCAGGTCGGCGCGCAAAACACCCGCTCTCTGGCAGTGACTTCCACTTCCACCAGCGGAGTGACCATGACGATCACCCCGACCGATTCCACAGGGCTTGCCAATGGAACCACCGGATTGATCCGGTCTTATGCCAGCGGGGCCTCGGTGACCGTTACGGCGCCAACCACCTTCGGCGCGGCCAGTTTCCTGAAATGGCAGAAAAACGGCGTGGACCTGCCGGGCGTCGGCGCGGGCGTCACTCTCACCATGGATGGCAACTACGCGCTGAACGCGGTGTTCGGCACAAACAATCCACCGGTCGCCGTGGCGGATTCCTACTCGGGCTTTTCCGACACCCAACTGGTGGTCCCCGCCATCGGCGTGTTGACCAATGACACCGATCCGGACGGCGGCCAACTGACCGCGGTGCTCAATACTCCACCAACCCGCGGCACGCTGGTGCTGAATCCCAACGGCAGCTTCACCTATGCTCCGAACAACGGCTACCAAGGAACGGACTCGTTCACCTATCGTGCTTATGACGGAGTCTCAAACTCCAACGCGGTGACGGTTTCCCTCACCATCAATCCAGGCACCACCCAGCTCATCGCCAACGGCAGTTTCGAATCCTACCTCGCCTCCTGGACTTTCACCGGAAGCATGCTGATGCAGGGAGCGGCTCCATACGTCGCCTCCAACGGCACCTTGCTGCTGGCGCTCAACGCGGGCCAGGGAACTCCTAACGGAACAATCTCACAGACCATCCCCACCGTGTCGGGCCAGACCTATCAGCTCACCTTCGATGTCGCGGTGCTCGCCTACAACACCAGCATTCAACGCCTGCAAGCCGCAGTGGATGGCGTGGGCAATCTTCTATCGCAAACAACCACGGTGACCGGCGTCGGCAACGGCATGACCCCGTGGGTGACCAAGTCCTACTCGTTCACCGCGAATAGCGCGACAACCACCGTGACCTTCCGGGATCTATCCACCGTCACCAGCGGCATCGACCTGCTTCTGGACAACGTGCGGGTCATGGGAAGCACCCCGAGCCGCACGCTCACGGTTTCCTCGACCCCCGTCTCCGGAGTCCTAGTCGGTGTCAGTCCGGCGGATCGCAACTCCGACGCCAATGGCATCACCGGGTTCACCCGCAGTTATTCCTCCGGAACCATCGTCAACCTGACCGTCCCGCCGGTGTCCGGCGTCTCCTCTTTCGTCAAGTGGCAGCAAAACGGCGCGGATTTCAGCAACACCCCGAGCACCAGCGTCACCATCGCCGCGGACATGACCCTTACCGCCATCTATGGGGTCAACACCGCTCCGGTGGCCGTGGCGGAAAGTTATTCGACGCCGATGGACACGGCCCTAGTTATTGCCGCGGCGGGCGTGCTCGCCAACGACACCGACGGGGAGTCCAATCCCCTAACGGCCCTTGCGAACGCCGGCCCCATCCACGGCACCCTCACATTGGATCCAAATGGCGGATTCACCTACAATCCGGCGGCGGGTTATGCCGGAGCGGATTCGTTCACCTATCATGCCTACGACGGCTCGCTGAACTCGAATGTGGTGACGGTGAATCTAACGGTTGTCGGCGGCGCGCCCAGTGCGCTGGCAAACGGCGGCTTCGAGAACGGGGAAAGCGCCTGGACCATCACCGGCAACCACATCGTTTATACTTCCGCGGCTCCCTATCTGCCAAGCGAGGGCTCGAAGTTCATGATCTTCAACGGTGGCAACACCACTCCGAACGCCGTGGCCTCCCAGACCTTCGCCACCACTCCGGGACTCACCTACGCGCTCTCCTTCGATGTCGGCACGCTGGCCATCAACACCAACCAACAGCGCCTCAGTGTGGGCCTCGTGGGCGGTTCCTCACTGCTCGCGGAAACGCTGACGCTCGTCGGCAACGGCGCGGGCAACTCCAATTGGTCACGCCGTTCGTTTTCCTTCACCGCAAACAGCGCCGCGACCACCGTCACCTTCAGCGACCTTTCCACCCTGACCTTCGGGATCGACCTCCTGCTGGACAACGTGCAGGTGGGCGAGCTCCGCAGCCTCACCGTCACATCCTCGCCGGTCACCGGGCTCAATGTGTTGGTCAGTCCGTCCGATGCCGGCGGAAATAGCAATGGCGCCACTCAGTTCATTCGCAACTATGGCAGCGGCAGCGCAGTCAGCCTCACCGCACCGCCAACCAATGGAGCCACCTCCTTCCTCAAGTGGCAGAAAAACGGCGCCGACTTCAGCACCAGCGCCGCCACCACCGTGACCGTGGACGCCAACCTGACGATGACCGCGGTCTATGGCTCCAACGCCCCTCCCGTCGCTTCCGCAGACAGCTACTCCGCAAGCTATCAGACCCAGTTGGCGGTCGCCGCTCCGGGCGTGCTAGAAAACGACACCGATCCCGAATCAGGCGCGCTCACCGCCATACTCGGCACCGGTCCCGCCCATGGGACCCTTGCACTCAATCCGAACGGCGGTTTCACCTACACTCCGGCCAATGGCTTCTCCGGCAGCGATTCCTTCACCTACCAAGCCAATGACGGCACCCAGAATTCCTCCACCGTCACGGTCACCATCGGCGTCAATGCCCCGAGTGCGCTGGCAAACGGCGGCTTCGAGGACGGTGAAAGCGCCTGGACCATCACCGGCAACCACATCGTTTATACTTCCGCGGCTCCCTATCTGCCAAGCGAGGGCTCGAAGTTCATGATCTTCAACGGTGGCAACACCTCTCCCAACGCGGTGGTCTCGCAGAGCTTCGCGACCATTCCCGGTCAATCCTACACGCTGGACTTCGATCTCGGCATCCTCGCCCTCAACACCGGCACCCAACACCTGCGAGTGGCGCTCACCGGTGCCACCAGCTTGTTCTCGCAGACGGAAATGGTCACCGGCAATGGCCAGGGCAACTCGGTCTGGATCCCCAAATCCTTTCCCTTCACCGCCGACAGCACGACGACGACCCTCACCTTCACCGACGTTTCCACGACGACGACTCAGATTGACCTGATGCTCGACAAAATTCGTGTCTCGACCGAAGGATCCAGCCCCACGACGCACTCCCTAACGGTAACCTCCACCTCCACCCCCGCCTCCGGCGTGAGCGTCACGGTCACTCCGTCCGACAACAACGCCACCGGCAACGGCAGCACCCAGTTCGTCCGAACCTACAATCAGGGAACGTCCGTGACCCTCACCGCTCCGGCCACGTCGGGCACCTCCGCGTTCGTGAAGTGGCGGAAAAATAGCGTGGATCTCACGAACAATCTCTCCGCCAGCGTGACCATGGACGCCGACCACACCCTCACCGCGGTGTATGGCGCCGTTCCACCCGCACCAGCCTTCGCCAACGGAAGTTTCGAAGCGGGTGAAACCGCCTGGACCATCACCGGCAACCGCGCCGTCATCGACTCGAGCGCCCCCTACACCGCGATCGATGGCGGCAAGCTCCTGATCTTGAACAACTCCAACAGCACGCCTAACGCCGTGGTCTCCCAAACCTTCTCCACCATTCCCGGAGAAGTCTATCAACTCTCGTTCCACATGGGCATTCTCGCCGGCAATTCCTCCGCGCAACGCCTGCGATTCAGCCTCACCGGCACCGCAGCCTTGATCCCGACAACAACCGAATCCCTCTCGGGCAACGGTCAGGGAAATGCGGTGTGGACACTGAAAAGTTACACCTTCATCGCTGACAGCACCGCGGCCACCCTCACCTTCACCGATGTGTCTCCGACCTCCAGCGGTCTTGACCTACTGCTCGACAACATCAAGGTCGGCCTCTTCGTGCCGCCCGCCGCTCCAGTCGCCGCGGCGGACAGTTACCCGGCCAATTACGGCTCCGCCCTCGTCGTTCCGGCCAGCGGCGTTCTCGGCAACGATACGGATGCGAATCTGGACGCACTGACCGCCGTGCTGGATGCCGGCCCCTCCAATGGCAGCCTGGCCCTGAGTCCTAACGGCGGCTTCACCTACACTCACAACCCGTCCTTCATCGGCACCGACTCGTTCACCTATCATGCGAACGACGGAACTCAGGATTCCAACGTCGTGACGGTGTCGATTGACGTCACTGCTCCGGAAATCCTGCTCAACGGCAGCTTCGAATCGGGGGAAGCCTCGTGGACGATGACGGGCAACCGCACCGCATACGATTCCGCCGCCCCTTACCTCGCTCAGGATGGCACCAAGCTGCTGATCCTCAACGGCGGCAACTCGCCTCCGAATGCCGTGATCTCACAGTCCTTCGCCACGGTCTCGGGACAACCTTATCAGCTAACCTTCCAGATGGGCGTTCTCGGCCTGAACTCGAACGAACAAAAGATGCGGATCAATATCGCAGGAACGGCACCGCTGATCACCCCCACAATCGAATCCATTTTCGGAAACGGCCAGGGAACCACCATTTGGGCGGCGAAGTCTTATAACTTCACCGCCAACAGCTCCACCACGACCCTGACCTTCACCGACGTCTCCGCGACCACCTTCGGTCTTGACCTGCTGCTTGACCGCGTCAGCGTGCGGGGCCCCTCTGCCGGCGGCCTCCCCAACACTCCGCCCGTCGCCGTGGGTGAGACTTACTCCACCAACCAAAACACCGCTCTGGTTGTTGCCGCCAACGGCGTTCTCGCCAATGACACGGACGCCGATCTGAATCCGCTCACCGCCATCATCGCCACCGGCCCCAGCCATGGCAGCGTCACGCTGAATGCCAACGGCGGCTTCACCTACACGCCCACCAACGGATACTC